>DASYPP010000039.1:0-4903 GCA_036006525.1 Gemmatimonadales bacterium | reverse complement strand
TTCGACAAGACCGGCACCCTTACCCGCGGCGAGTTCGGCGTGGTGGAAGTTGTCGCCGCTTCGGGCACGGATCCGGATACCGCGCTCGCGCTGGCCGCCGCGGTGGAGAAGGACTCCGAACATCCGATCGCAAAGGGCATCGTGCGCACCGTGACCGAACGCCGCCTGGCGCTCCCGTCGGTCACCGGGTTTGCCGCGGTACCGGGACGTGGTGTGGAGGCGAAGGTCGAGGGCAGGCGAGCGCTGCTCGGCGGACCGGCGATGCTGGCGAGCCTGAAGCTGGATCCGCCGCCCGAGATTCGGGCAGCGGCGGAACGCGCGGCAAGCCGAGGGCAGGCGGTGATCTACCTCATGGAGCCGGAGCGGGTGCTGGCGGCGATCGCGGTGGCTGACCTGGTGCGCCCGGAATCGGCCGCCGCGATCGCGCAACTTCACGCCCAGGGTCTCCAGGTCGTGATGATGACGGGAGACGCCCGGGAGGTGGCCCAGGCCGTGGCCGCCGAGCTCAGGATCGACGAGGTCTTCGCCGAAGTGCTGCCCGAGGACAAGGCGGGGAAAATCGAGGCGCTGAAGGCCCAGGGCCGCAAGGTCGCCATGGTAGGCGACGGAGTAAACGATGCCCCGGCGCTGCTCACGGCCGATGTCGGCATCGCGATCGGGGCGGGGACCGATGTCGCGGTCGAAGCCGGTGATGTCGTCCTGGTGCGCAACGACCCGCGCGACGTCGCCCGCATCATCGCGCTCTCCCGGGCCAGCTACCGGAAGATGATCCAGAATCTCTGGTGGGCGGCGGGATACAACGTGCTGGCGATTCCGCTGGCGGCCGGCGTGCTGGTGCGGTGGGGCGTCGTGCTGTCCCCGGCGGTAGGAGCAGTGCTAATGTCGCTCAGCACGGTGGTGGTGGCGGTGAATGCCCAGTTGCTGCGGCGGGTGCGGCTGTAACTGCCCAGGAAGGTATTGGGGCGGCGCCGGGCGTCGCCCCAACAAGATACTGCAGACAGGAACGGCTCGGCTGAAACCCTTCCGTTACTGCGGCTGCCCCGCAAACCGGTTGTACAACCATCCCGCCAGCCCAAAGGTGAGACCGGTGCCCACCGACCACACGATGAGTCCTCCCGCGAAGCTTCCCCAGGAGATTGAGCGACTCATGCCGCTCAGGTCCATGTGAATGAGAAAGCCTGCGACCGAAGTCGTCGACCCGGGGGCGATCGCCACCGCGGTGGCGCAGATGATGAAGAGAACGGCGGCGGTCAGTCCGGCCGCAATACCAAATGCGCGCGCATCCATACGCATACCTTCCTCCTGAAAGAGAAAACCAGGCGACACATTCAAAGCCCCGGCCTGACTGGCTGCGGACCCAGCCACGGTGCCCCGGTAAGCGCCGGTTGGCGGCGAATCTGCCTTTCCTTCCACAGCGCGTACACCGCCGGGATCACCACCAGCGTGAGCACTGTGCTGCTGATCATCCCACCCACCATGGGCGCCGCGATTCGCTTCATCACACTGGCACCCGCGCCGCTGCCCCAGAGAATCGGCAGCAGACCTGCCATGATCGCCACCACCGTCATCATCTTGGGCCGCACCCGCTCCACGGCGCCTTCCATGACCGCCTGGTAGAGATCCGGAAGCGAGGGTGTCCGCTCTCCGGCCTGGCGGGCAGCCCAGGCGTGGTCCAGATAGATCAGCATGATGACACCGGTCTCCGCCGCCACTCCGGCCAGCGCGATGAAGCCGATCGCGACCGCCACCGACCAGTTGTACCCCAGGATCCAGATGAACCAGATCCCGCCGACCAGCGCGAAGGGCAACGAGAGCATCACGATGAGGGTCTCGCCCACACTCTTGAAGTTGAGATAGAGCAGGAGGAAGATGATCGCCAGGGTGGCGGGAATGACCAGCGTGAGCTTCGCCTTGGCCCGGAGCATGTACTCATACTGCCCGCTCCAGATGATGCGGTATCCCGGCGGGAGGGTCACCGCTTGTTCTACCTGACGCCGAGCCTCGGCGACATAGCTCCCGATGTCGCGGCCGCTGACGTCCACGTACACCCAGGCGGTGGGTGACGCGTCCTCGGTGCGCACCACCATCGGTCCGGCCACTTGTCGAATCGTGGCTATCTGGCCCAGCGGAACGAATGCATCGCCCCGGGTCACCGCCGGCGCCGCACCGGACGCCATTCCCATGCCGCCGGCCGTCCGGCCGCCGCCTAATCCATGGGTGACCGGCACCAGCACCGACGCCAGTCGTTCCGGATTGTCCCGCAGTTCCTGGGGATAGCGTATGCGAACCCCGTAGCGCTCCCGCCCTTCGACGGTCTGAGTGATGGTCATGCCGCCGACGGCTGTTGCAATCACGGCTTGCACGTCCCCGACGTTGAGGCCGTGCCGGGCCGCCGCTTGCCGGTCGATGTCGATGTCCAGGTAGTATCCCGACACTGCCCGCTCGGCAAAGGCGCTCCGGGTACCCGGCACCATCTTGACCGCCGCTTCCACCTCACGCCCCAGCCGTTCCAGCTCGGCCAGGTCGGGCCCGAAAATCTTGATCCCGACCGGGGTCCGGATGCCGGTAGCCAGCATGTCGATGCGGCCCTTGATTGGCATCGTCCAGGCATTGGTTACCCCGGGCAGCCTGGTCGCCGAATCCATTGCGCTCACCAGCCGTTCGGTCGTCATTCCCGGCCGCCATTGAGACTGTGGCTTCAGCGAGATGGTGGTTTCGAACATGTCGAGACCAGCCGGATCGGTGGCCGTGTTCGCCCGCCCCGCTTTCCCCCACACGTGAGCGACTTCGGGGAAACTCTTGAGCGTGCTGTCCTGGATGCGCAGGATCTCTCGGGCTCGAGCCACGCTGGCTCCCGGCAGCGTAGTGGGCATGAAGAGAATGGTTCCTTCGTCCAGCGGCGGCATGAACTCACTGCCGATTCTCTGCCATGGAATTACGGTGAGCACCAGGCTCACCAGCGCCGCGCTGATCACCCCCCACCGGTGCCGAAGCACGAATGCGATGACCGGGCGATAGATCGCGATGAGCCAGCGGTTGATCGGGTTGGCCTTTTCCCGAAAGAGCCGGCCCCGGATGAAAATCCCCATCGCCACCGGCACCACGGTGAGCGCGAGGAGGCTCGCCGCCGCCATCGCGAAGGTCTTGGTAAAGGCCAGTGGCTTGAAGAGCCGCCCTTCCTGGCCCTCCAATGTGAAGACGGGAATGAAGGAGACGGTAATGATCAGCAGCGAGAAGAACAGGGCCGGCCCTACCTCCTTCGCAGAATCGCGCACGATCTGCCAGCGCTCGGCCCCGCTTAGGACCCCAGTATCAAGCCGTGTGCCGCCACCCTCGCCCGTCTTGGCCTGGACCGCGCGCTCCAGGTGCTTGTGCATGTTCTCGATCATTACGATCGCCGCGTCGATCATCGCGCCGATCGCGATCGCGATACCGCCCAGCGACATGATATCGGCGCCCACCCCGACGATCCGCATCGCCACGAAAGCCATGAGGATGCCAAGGGGAAGCGTGAGGATGGCGACCAGGGCGGAGCGGGCATGGAATAGGAAGATCACGCACACCAGCGCGACTACCAGGCTCTCCTCCACCAGCTTGGCCCGGAGGTTGTCGATGGCGCGCTCGATCAGGTCGCTTCGGTCATAAACCGGACGCACCACCACACCGGCTGGAAGCCCGCTCGCCGACTCGGCCAGCTTTTCCTTGACCCGCCGAATGGTTGCCAATGCGTTCTCGCCGAAGCGCATCACTACGATGCCCCCCACCGCATCGCCCCGCCCGTCGAGCTCGGCGACTCCGCGTCGCACTGCGGGCCCCACGCTCACTCGGCCCAGCTCGGCCACCCGGATCGGCGTTCCCGCATTGGTCGCTGCCACCACGACGTTCTCGATGTCCGGGATGGACTTGAGATACCCCAGGCCCCGGACCATGTACTCCCGTTCCGAGAGTTCCAGTACCATAGCCCCGACGTCCGAGTTGGCGTTCTGGATTGCGGCCATGACCTGGCTGATGGCGACGCCGTAGGCCTGGAGCCGGGCCGGGTCGAGGTCCACCTGGTATTGCTTCTCAAAGCCCCCGATGGAGGCAACTTCCGATACGCCTTGCACCGACGTGAGCGCGTAGCGGAGATACCAGTCTTGCACGCCACGCAGTTCGGCAAGGGTGAGACGGCCGGTAGTGTCCTCCAGGGCGTATTGATAGACCCACCCCAGCCCGGTGGCGTCAGGCCCCAGGGTGGGACTTACGTTCGCGGGGAGCTTTGCCTTGAGTCCGCTCAGGTACTCCAGGACCCGGGTGCGCGCCCAGTAGAGATCGGTGCCGTCGTCGAAGATGATGTAGACGAACGATACCCCGAAGAACGAGTACCCTCGTACCGTGTGGGCGCCGGGGACCTTGAGCATTTCCGCCGCGATCGGATAGGTGACCTGGTCCTCGACGATGCGCGGGGCTTGCTCGTTGTAATCTGCCTGCACGATGACCTGCACATCACTGAGGTCCGGAAGGGCTTCCAGCGGCGTCGCACGGACCGCCCATATGCCTCCCGCCACCACTGCCACGGTGGCCAGCACCACGAGGAGGATGTTGGAGACCGACCAGTCGATAATCTTCCGGAGCATGGCTACTTCCGCTCCGCGAGGGAATCCTGCGGCCCGATGTCCATTCCGGGCATCCCTCCCATGCCCCCCATGATGGTGCCGAGGTTGGACTCGGCATCCACCAGGAAGGTGGCGGACGCAACCACCGTGTCGCCGGCGACCAACCCGCGCAGCACCTCCACCCGTTCGTCAGCTACGATGCCGAGTATCAGGTCGCGTGGCTCAAAGGCGCCGTCGGCGCGCTTGAGAAACACGAGGGCCCGCTCACCGGTGACCAGGACGGCGGAGCGGGGGATGCTGAGGGTCGG
>DASYPP010000038.1:0-39225 GCA_036006525.1 Gemmatimonadales bacterium | reverse complement strand
GGTCAACGCACGCATTCCAGATTAGTTGGGGAGTACCGATGCCCACTTCGACTCGGTTTGCGTTGCGGATCCGCCGCCGAAGCGGTGGGCCACCGAGGTAAAGCGAAACTCGCTCAACAGCCGCTCGAGCCGGGGCATGGTCCGGTTGAGGCCGGTGTAGTGACGGAAGCGGGCCATCCGGGATACCGGCAAGCGAGGTTGCTCCGGGTCGATCTCCCAGGGATGGATGTAGAACATCCCCGTGATCCCCCGGCGGGTCAGGCTACCAAAGGTCCGGCGAAACAGGCTGTAGGGAAATTGCCGGAAATATCCGCCACCCGCGGCCGGGATCCGGAGACCGGCAAGATTCCAGGTCGCCGGGGGCAGCTCGAGCAAGGACCCCGAGGGACGGGTGATCACGTGGGGGACCGGATCCGCGCCGGGGTAGCCGTAGCCCGGCCGGCGGATGGGAAAGAGACTGGAGTCGTAGCCGTAGCCCTCCTCCAGCAGAACATCGAAGGCCCACTCGGTTCCCGGGACGATGGAAAAACTGGGCGCCCGGAATCCATGGACCCGCCCGCCCGAGAGATCTTCCAGCAGCGCCCGGGATGAGCGGACCTCCTCCCGGAACTCCTCCCGGCTGAGCTCGGTAACCCGGCGATGCCAGAACCCGTGCGAGGCGATCTCGTGGCCCGCGCCCGCGATGCGCCGGACGATCTCGGGGAACTTGCGGCCAATCCATCCCAGGGTGAAGAAGGTGCCCAGGACCTTCTTGCGATTCAACAGGTCGAGCAGCCGGTCCATGTTGCGCTCGATCCGGCTGGGGAAACTGTCCCACTGGGAGCGCTGCACGGTTGCTTCGAAGGCGTTGACCTGGAAGTAATCCTCCACGTCGACGGAGAAGATGTGCTGAACCGGGGTGTTGGTTGGCGAGGTCATGATCTGGGGAAAAACTAACATGGTTCGGGGTACCAGACGCACACAAAAAGAAGCCCCCGGCGATTGCCGGGGGCTTCCAGACCTTGGAGAGGTCGGTCGGAGGTCGGGCGCGGAGGCCCGACCTACGACCTACGCCATTACGAAACCTGGTTCTTGTTCTTCCGGCGGCGGAAGAAGCCAGCGCCGCCCATTCCGGCCAGGCCCGTCGCGAGCAACGTCATGGTGACCGGCTCGGGAGAGATCGTCACGCAGGTCGCCGGACGGCCACCGGGGCTGGTATCGGTCCAGCACTCGGTGCTGTTACCGGTCGTCTGGGTCAGATTGCGCGCCCGGATGCTGATAGCCGTCTGGCTCGGATCCCAGCTGGTTCCATTGGTGGTGAAGTTGAACGTCACCCACCCGCTGCCGCTGGTTCCGGTGCAGGGATTCTGGAACAGGTTGGGGGGAGTGCCGGGCAGTTCGCCACTCGCGGCGCAGCCACTGGCGATTCCACCGTTGCGCGGGTTCGGGCTGGTGGTACGGAAGTCCACCGCGAAGGCCACGCTGCCGAAGTTCGACAGGTTCCAGCCACTCTGAGCGGTGGCCAGGTTATCCCCAGCGCGGACCGGGCCGGTGACACTGAGCGAACCAGTGTTCACCCCGAAGCCGGCCGGCAGGTTGTAGAACCCGATGCCGTCGATGACGCTGCCACCGAAGCTGCCCGCGGCCTGGCCGTAGGTAGCGCCGAGGTTCTGGGAAAGATTCCAGACCCGCATGGTGACGTTGCTGCCAGTGACGCTGATCTCAACCGCCGCGCACATGGTGAACGTGTCACCGCCACAGACCCGATAGGACTTGAATCCATCGGCCCAGGCATTACTGGTGCCGGCAACGGCCAGCAGGGCGAGAACGGCTCCGAGTTTACGCATTTGATCCCTCTCCAAAGGGTGTACCGGTTAGGTCGTACTGCGGTACTGCTTCCAGGCCAACCACGCGATCCACATCAGCACGACGGGATACATCACCAGCTGAACGACGGTTTTCATGACAGCCCGCTTGACACCAATCAAGACGGTCGGGTCCTTGACGCTGGCCAGGGCGGTCGAGATCTGGGGGAGATAGAGCATCGCGCACCCCAGCACCAGCACCGCCACCACCAGCAGGACGATTGCCATCGTCCGGGTCATGCCCTTTTTCCCTCGTCCCATCGCCGACCCGGCCAACAGCGCCAGTCCCAGCGAGAAGAGCGGAAAACTCATCATCGTGGCAGTGACGGTAGCGAACTTCCATTCCGGACTGCCGAAGCTGGTGGGATACCAGGCGAGCAGGAGATCCAATCCTCCCACCATCGCGAAGACCAATCCCAACCCGCCTAACAGGTACCACCCAAGTTCTGGTGCCGGATCGGCCGTCCCCCGGGCCTTATTCTTGGCGTCTTCTCGAACCAGAATCCGCGGGGCCGTCACGCTACCACCTGCCTGCGTACTCCATCCGTGCACATGGTCATAGCACATCCCGGGCCAGTGTGGTGAACAAATGTAATACAGCCTAAGGTCTTGTCAGTCTGAAACTTATACACCCCAAAAGTGCGACAGTCTGGAGCAAATCGCTCCCGGCTGTTGTAGCGGCACCGCAGCATAAACCCTTATCCAGCAACGCTAATCGCTCTTTGGATTGAGCCGTCAGCGGCGGTCCCGGTGGGGCTCCCGCTTGGAGTTTCGAAGCACGACCGCACCCAGCCACAGCAGCGCCACGGGGAACACCGCGGTCTGGATGCTCGCCTTGCTGATGGCCTTCTTGATGCCGGTCTGGATCGAAGAACGGGGGTTGATCCGGAGCGCCTGGGGGACGTTGGTCAGGTAAAGGAAGGCGAACGCGATCACCACCAGGGCGAGCCCAAACAGAACGATGGCGAGGACCCGGCCGAGGACCTTGTGGCCCCCCACAATCGCGAATACTCCGAGAAAGCCGAGTCCCATCAGGAGCAGCGGCATGCTGTCCATCACGGAACTATAGGTGCCAAACTCCCACTCCGGGTTACCCAGGCTCAGCGGGAAGATCTGGGTGAGGATCTCCAGGCCACCGATGACGGTGAACAGGACGCCAACCAGTCCAAGCAACGCGAAGGGCTGGAGGTAGGGCGGACGAGACTCAACAGCGGGCGCAGCAGTCATTCAAGTCTCCACTGCTGAAGTGGGTCAGTGGGTCAGTAGGTCAGTGGGAGCTCGGGGGCCAGAAATCCATCTCTTACCCACTTACCCACCGCCCCACCTACCCACTGGTAGTGCGCAACATTAACGCTCTAACCCGAGCTTGGAAACTCAGGTCAACGTGACATCCCCGTTCACCCGGGGCTTGAACACCCAGGTCCCGGTCCCGGTCGGCACCAGGATACCACTACCGGTGAGGGTCTTGCCGGGAGTGAACTGGCCGAGGGGAAAGGTCACGTCCTGATCGAGAACCACTTTCACCGGACCGCTGCCGTCGTCCACGCTGAAGGTGTAGTCCCCGTTCACCGTGGCGGTATCGGTCTGGATCACGGCGTTGTTCAGGAACACCAGCGCTGCGTCGTGGGCGCCGCCCTCGGCGGTGTTGGCCTGCAGCGTGGTCTGATCCACCGGGGCGGGAGGCGGGCCGGCCTGGAAGGCCGTCACCCGCGCGCTGTCCAGCACCGGCTGCCCGGCCCGAGTTGCCACGGTGCCCAGCACCCGCACGCTGTCTCCCGGGCTCGGCTGGGGGCCAGCGCTGGTCGCGTTGGTGATCCGGATGGCGGCAGCGACATCGGTGATGTTCGCCGTGGAGTCACCGAATACGTTGAGATTGGTCAGCATCAATCCCTTCACGATCACCCGAGTTCCCGCCGGCAGCGCCCGCGCCTCAGTGACGGTGGCGCTGGGGAAGCCCACCCGGACGAACATCTGCTGCTGCGAGGCATTGTTGCGGAGCACCACGTGAGTGCTGTCGATCTTTTGCACGGTGACGGAATCGCCGACCGTGTTGGTGTCTACCACCAGGGTATAGTCGCCCAGGGGCAGCCCGGTAAAGATGACGTTGCCGCTGGCATCGGTGGACTTGGCAAACAGGGTATCGGTCGTCCCCGGTGCGACCAGTCCGACCTTGATCCCCGCCAGCACGGTATCCGCGGGGGTCGCATTGAGGGAGCCGTCCCGGTCGAGGAAGACGAAGACGCCGACCGCGCCGTTCGCGCCTCCGCCAAACCCGAAATCCTCCCCCGCGTTGGAGCAGCCCAACGCGGCCAGGAGGAAGGCCGGCAGAAGCCAGGTGCGCCGAGGAGAGGTCATCAGTAGTCCACCTTGAGGCCGAATCGCAGGATGCGCGGTTCCCCTCTCCGAGAGAGCAGGGAGCCGAACCGGGGATTCGCAATGAGAGGAACGACCACGTCGCCCGAGGGGTTCGTGGTCAGCGGTTGGGAAGGATCGACCAGGTAGACCGCCCGGTCCACGATGCCGGTTTCAGTCGCCACCAGGTTAAACCCATCGATAGTGAGCTGGAGCGCGCCGCCCATGACCTGCACCGGGAGCCGCAGGGCCAGCCGGAGGTCCAGGGCATGTGCCGCTTTTTCGCGGCAGCTGTTCCGCTCGGCGAACTCGCCGACCTGGCCGGACAGGCAGCTATTGGCCGAGAGCAGCTCGTCGGTCCCGGCCACGGCGCCATCGATGAAGGCCGGATCGTTGGAGCCGGAGCCATCCCCGTTCAGGTCCACGCCGGGCCGGAAGCCGGGAGTGAACGGCAGCCCGGAGCGGAAGCGATAGCGCAGCGCGATATCGAGACCGGATTTCCCGGGCAGGGTGTAGTTGGCGGTGAGCACCAACCGGTGGGGAATGTCGAGATCGGAGCGGCCGTCCGCCCAATCGTCGGAGATCTGGTTTTCCGGAAACGGCGTCAGCTGGTCTTCCGGGTCGCCGGTGGGCCCCAGCATCCAGTTGTCGTTGGTCCGGGAATAGGTATAGGAAGCCCGAAGCCCGATGCCCCGGACGCTCTTGCGTTCCACCGTCGCGGTCACCGCATAGTAGTCGGAGAACCCATTGGCCAGAATTCCGCTCACCAGGTCGAAGCCGGCGAAGCGGCGATTGGAGCCGGGCGCCGGGGAAACCAGTCCTCCCTGCTTCACCAGCGTTCCATAGGTAGGCCGGCCCTCGGAGGTGTGTCCGGACGCGGAGCTGAGCAGGTTCAAGTCGCTGCGGCGCGGGAGAAAATCGGTGTGGTGATAACTGCCCGACACTTCCACCGTGATGCGGCCGGCGAACGCATGGCTCAGGGCCAGGTCCCACTTCGAGGTCCGGGGCACATGGTATTCATTGTCGAATAAGGTCATCCGGGGGCCAATAACCGGGGCGGCCACGCTATCGGGGACTGCCGGCCAGCCGGGGAAGACGCCCTGCGCCCGCCGGGCCTTGATCGTCCCGTCAAATAGTGCCGCCTCGCTGAACAGGGCAGGATTGGTCCGTCCATAGTAGTACCCGCCACCGCCGCGCAGCACCCAGCCACCTTGCCGCTGGCCGTCCCAGACAAAACCGATGCGGGGCGAGAAATTCCCCCCGTCACTGGGAGCGGTGTTGTAGGTGATGCCGGAGGCGGCGAGCCAGGCCGTATTGGTACCGATCTCGTTGTTGGGAAGCTTTTCATTGTCAAAGCGGACGCCGGCCTGGAACTGAAAGGCGTCGCTCAGGCTCCAGACGTCCTGGAGAAACACTTCGATCTCGCGGGTGCTGAACTCGACCGACGATGGCCCCACCACCTGGAAGAAGTCACCCTGGCCATTGCCGAACGCGTCGAGATCGCCGAAGGTGTAGATGCCGCTGCCGCCGAAGGCGTAATCCTGTTTCCATTTCCCGAAGTTTGCCCCCAGGCCGAACTTGATGCGATGGGCGCCGAGGTTGTAGTGGATGTTGTTACTGACCTCGATCGCGCGCTGGTCGAACAGGCCGGGAAGCAACGGGGAATAGCCGATTGACGCCGCTTCAGCCACCAGGTTGGTCGCAGGCCCCGCGGCACTGATCCAATCGCGCTTTGAGCTCCGGACACCAAGCAGGAACTCGTCGGCCGTCCGGGTCCATGCCGCGGTGACGCCGAGGGCCGCGGAGAAGTCCCTGCCCTCGAGCCGGGTGCCGGTGCCGGACATCAGCTGATCGGCGAGCTGAGGATTCTGTTCTTTCCACTTGGCAAAATTGAACCGGGCGAACATGCTGACGCCCCGCGAAAGCTGCCAATCCAGCCGGCCAAAGCCGTTGCCGCCGCGGAAGGTGCGCACCGTGGGCACCGAGAACTGGCCCACGTTGGTGCCGAACGTATCGGCCGCGACGACCGGAAGCGTTTCCCGGAGGGAAACCGCGGCGCCACCGAACGAGGTGGAATCCCGTTCCCAGGGGTTCGCCGAGGGAAACTCCAGGCTCTCGTAGTTGAAGCCGAGCACATACTGGGCGGTGTCCCGGATCAGGGAACCGCTGATCACGGCGCCGCCCTGGATCGAGGTGCCCGAGCTATCCGCCGGGTTGTCCTCGCTCTTGCCGCCCAGCTTGGCGCCGCTGAAGGTCAGGTAGGGGCGAAACATGAACCCGCGGGAACCGCCCCGGCCCTGGGTGGACAGGATGGTCCCGGGCGCGCCGTCCCACTGGATATCAATGCCGTTCTCCAGCGCGCTGACGCCGGAAATCGAGTTGCGGGGGAACAGGGGCGCCGACGCGGCTTCGGCGAGTGAGCCGGGGTGGCGCAGGAGGGCTTCCTCTATTCCATCCACTTGCAGCCGGCTGAACGATTGGGGCAATCCGCCGGAAGCTTCCGCGAAGCCCGGGGTGCCATCGCGAGTAACCGAGGTGGTCGAGAGGTCGCGCGACACGTCGGTAATCGCCTGGCGGAAATCGAGGACCTCGAGCGCAGCGCCGGAGATTTCACTGCCCACCCACCGCCCGGCGCTGAGCTGGGTGCGGGCCGGCTCCGGCAATTCCACGATCTGGGTTATTGGAGGCGGCCGGCGCTCCAGGAGGAAGGTGACCCGGGTCTGCTCGCCGGCCCGGACCACGACGCCGTGCATTCGGACCGGCTGGTACCCGGCCTGCTCGGCGAGGATATCGTAGGTCCCGGGAATCACCAGCGCGAGACTGAACTGGCCGCGCCGGTCGGCGAAGAAAGCGTAGCTGGAACCCGCGGCGGGATTGGTGATGGTGACCTGGGCGCCGATGACCCCGCTGCTGTCGGTGGCCAGGACCTGGCCCCGGAGTGAACCGGAGACCAGGCTCTGGGCCTGGGCAGGCTTCCCCCACAACGCGCCGGACACCAGTCCCAGCAGTACCAGGAAACGCGGGGCTCGCGCGCTGGCGCGACCGTTAGAGGTCATAGCCTTTCCGATTTGTTCAAGGGGTATCTGCCGCCATTTCGGGTCACGGCCAGAGCAAGTAAGTTGCCACGCATCAAGATAATACGCCAACCGAGTAAAGGACTAAGGACTGAGGACTAAGGACTAACCTGCCCCGGAATCCCGGTCCTTAGTCCTTAGTCCCTAGTCCTTCTTGAAGAGGTTTATTGCATTGAAGCCACAGCAGAAGTTCGGTTGGGTCATCACCATCCTGGCACTGGCAGCGATTGCCGCCGCGACCCTGGTCCCCAACCCGGAACAGGCCCAGACCGCCGCGGACACCAACGTCTGGTGCCTGGTTTGCGGCGATCTCGGCGTGGTGGACGTGGGGCTCAACGTCCTGCTCTTCATTCCCCTCGGCATCGGCCTGAGCCTGCTCACCGGGTCCCGGCTGCGGACGCTGGTGATCGTGGCGCTGACCTCGCTCACGGTGGAAGTTCTCCAGCTCAGTGTCGTGGCCGGCCGCGACGCCAGCTTGAGCGATCTCCTGACCAATACCGCCGGCGGCATGCTGGGCTACTGGCTGGGGCCGAAGCTCGGGCGAGCGGCCTTCCCCGGCCCGGTCGCGGGGTTCCGGCTCGCCGTGGGCGGCATGGTCCTGTGGCTGCTGCAGCAGGGATTCACCGGGTGGGCGCTGGAGCGGAAACTGCCGCCCAGCGTGTACTATGGCCAATGGGCGCCGGAGCTGGGCCAGTTCGACCGGTTCACCGGGACGGTTTCCAGGGTTTCGCTCAATGGCCTGGCGCTGGGCAATGGAAGATTCAAGCGAAGCGACGTGGTGCGGGCAGAGCTGGGCCGGCCGGCGATGGAACTCGATGTCGCGGCGTTGAGCGGGACCCTGACCGAAGAAACGGCCCCCATCTTCAGCATTTTTGACGATCACCAGAGGGAGATTCTCCTGGTGGGAGCCAGGGGACGCGACCTGGTGTTCCACCTCCGCACCAGGCTGGACGGGTTCCGGCTTCGCAGCCCATCGATCGTGCTCCAGGGCGCGATTCCCGAGGCCCCGGGGCAGCGTATGGCGATCCGGGTGCGGTACGATGGCGCCCGCTACCGGCTGGAGGCGAGGGATGCGAACAGCACTTTCGTCGGGGAAGTTCCGGTCAGTGCCAGCTGGGGCTGGAGCCTGGTTCTGCCGTTCGTGTATGGCTTTGGCCCCGGCGCCCGCTGGCCCACCATGCTGTGGCTGGGTGGGCTCTGGTTGCCGCTTGGGCTTTGGGCTGCTCGCTCGCGACGAGGCACCACACTCGGATGGTGGGCATTTTTTGCCGCCACGCTGCTCATCGGCCTCGCGGGAATTCCGTCAGTGTTTGGTCTGGAGACTGGGGCCGTCACGGAGTGGGTGGCCGCAATGTTCGGCGCGATGGTCGGCTGGGCACTGGGTCAAGCCAGCAGTCGGCGAGGCAGAGGAACAGTGGGGTTCCAGCAGGGTTAGAAATCTGCAACAGCTCCTCGCGGCGACCACGGTGATGCGCGGCGACCGCGGCGAACAGCAACAGCCAACAAGAACGGTACCTGCATCAAGCGGCGCCTGAGCGCAGGGGCAGGCGGCCCTGACGGCCTGGATTCCGTTTCGACCTGACAGTCCTGACAGTGACTCGCGAATCCTCAAGCAATTCAGTCGGTGCCCCGGCCGCCGCGCTCCTCCGCGCTCGCCGCGAGGAGCTTTTCTCCGCGAACTCTGACTAGCTTTCGCCCATGGCGCTTTCGTTCCGCCAACGCATCCTCCTTGTCCTGATCGTCCTGGGCACCGTACCGACCGCCATCGCGCTGGTCGGATGGGCCTTGACCCTGCGGGCGAGGGACCCGGTCGCGGCCGGGCGGGGGGCGATCGAGCAGGTGGGCATGTCGGGTCGCGCCCTGGTGGAGGCGCTCGACACGACGCGGTTGAAGCCGGCGGAGCGGGCGGCGCTGGCACGGCATGTCGCCAGCCTGAACAGCGCGCTCACCCGGGTCCAGCAGGCCAGCACCTACACCCGGATCTACTCCGGGGCGCTCACGCTGGTGCTGCTGGGGTTCGGCTGCGTGCTGATCTATGCCTCGGTGCGGCTGGGCGGGCACCTGTCGCGCCAGATGAGCCGTCCAATGGAAGAGCTGATCGGGTGGACTGGCCACATCCGGCGGCACGAGTCCCTGCCGCCGGACCAGGCGCAGCGGGGCGCCCCGGAATTCGCGGCGCTCCGCAACGCGCTCCGGGAGATGGCCGCCAATCTCGAGCTGGGCCGGGCCCGGGAACTGGAAGCGGAACGACTGCGCGCGTTCCAGGAAGTCGCCCGCCGAGTCGCCCACGAGATGAAGAATCCGCTCACCCCGATCCGCTTTGCCCTGGTGCAGCTCAAGCGTTCCGGCACGCCGGACCAGGGCGAGATGCTGGAGGTGATCGCGGCGGAATCGGGGCGGCTGGAGCAGATGGCGCGCGAATTCACCGAGCTGGGACGGCTGCCGGAAGGGCCGGCCGCGGAGGTTCATCTCGGCGAACTGCTGGATGAGCTGACCCGCACCTCGTTGCCGGAAACCGTCTCTCCCCGGTTCAACCAGATTCCAGGCCAGTTGACCATCGTGGGACACTACGATCCCCTGCGCCGGGCGATCGGCAACATCCTGCGCAACGCGGTGGAAGCGATGAACGGGACGGGCATGCTGGATGTCGTCGTCAGCGAGCGCGATGCCGGGGTGGAGGTGGTCGTCGCGGACCATGGTCCGGGAATACCGGCCGAACGAAAGGCGCGGATCTTTGATCCCTACTTCACCAGTAAATCGGATGGGACGGGACTGGGCCTGACCCTGGTGCGGCAGACGGTGGAAGCGCATGGCGGCTCGATCCGGGTGAGCGATACCCCGGGCGGCGGCGCCACGTTCCGCCTGTGGCTGCCATTGGCGGGCGGGGAAACCCGACGTTCGACGGACGCACGACGCACAGAATCGACGGGCCCGGAGGCCCGTCGTACGAAGGGTACCGCGTGAGCGGGCGGATCCTGGTGGTAGACGACGAGCCGAATATCCGTCGGGTGCTGAGCGCGCTGCTCCGATCCGAGGGCTACGAGGTGGAGGAAGCCGGCTCGGGTAACGGGGCCCTGCTCGCGGTGCAGCAGAACGAGCCCGACGCGATCCTGCTCGATTTGCTGATGCCGCCGGGACCCACCGGGCTCGAAACCCTGGGCAGTCTGCGCGACCGGCAGGTGGATTCCGCGGTGATCATGATGAGCGGCAAGGCCCAGCTGTCCGACGCGGTGCGGGCCACCCAGCTCGGCGCCTTTCAATTCCTGGAAAAACCCCTGGGACCTGAAGCGGTGCTGGTGACGCTGCGATCCGCGCTGGAGCTCCGGCGGACCCAGGTGGAAAACCGCGCCCTCCGCGCCGCAATGACTCCGCAGGGAGAGCTGGTCGGCCGGAGCGGCGTGATGGACCGGGTGCGGGAACAGATCGCCCAGGTGGCGCCCACCGAGGCCCGGGTCCTGGTGACCGGAGAATCCGGCACCGGGAAGGAGCTGGTCGCCGCCGCGATTCACCGGATGAGCCGGCGAGCCGGGCAGCCCTTTGTCACCGTGAACTGCGCCGCGATTCCGCGCGACCTGGTGGAATCCGAAATGTTCGGCCACGAGCGGGGCGCCTTTACCGGCGCCACGGACCGGCGGATCGGGCGGTTTGAGCTGGCCAGCGGCGGGACGCTGTTCCTCGACGAGATCGGCGATCTCAGCCTCGAAGCGCAGGCCAAGCTGCTGCGCACCCTGGAAACCGGAGAGTTGCAGCGGCTGGGAGCGGAGCGGTCGCTCCGGGTCAACGTCAGGCTGATCGCGGCGACCAACCGGAACCTGGAGCAGGCCGTGGCCGCGGGCGGTTTCCGGGAGGACCTGTACTTCCGGATCAACGTCTTCCCGGTGCCGCTCCCGCCGTTGCGCGACCGGCTGGAGGACCTTCCACTGCTGGTGCAGCATTTTGGCCAGCGGCTCAGGCCCCGGAACCCGCCGCAATTCACCGCCGGCGCACTGGCAACGCTGGCAACCCACCGGTGGCCGGGAAACATCCGGGAGCTGGCCAACCTGGTGGAGCGGCTGACGATCCTGGGGCGGGACCCGGTCGAAGTGGACGATGTTCGCCTGGTGCTCCCCGCCCCGCGCGCCGTCCAGCCGGCAGACGCGGGAGCGCCGCTACCGCCGTTGAGTGACGCGCTGGACGATTACGAGCGCGGCCTGATCGCCGGCGCGCTGGCCCGGGCGGATGGCAACGTGGCCGAGGCGGCCCGGCTGCTGCAGACCGACCGGGCGAATTTGTACCGGCGGATGCGGAGGCTCGGGTTGCGGGAGGCCGCTGAGGGAGAGTAGTCGTTCGGCCGCCGAAGGCGGCCAGTGGTTTCCGGCTCGGCAGTCATTGCGAGGGCGCGACAGCGCCCGAAGCAATCTTGTGCACAATTCGTCTGGTGACTCGTGGAATCGCTGACCAGTTTGCTTCGGCAGCCTGACGGCTGCCTCGCAATGACCTTGCGGGTTTGGAATTGCGGCCGCCTTCGGCGACCCGGATCGGGGCAATGAAGCCCGGTCGAACACTGTCCGATTCAGCGGTGGAACGTTCCATCGCACCCTCCCGTTGGATTGATCCATGAAGACACAACTCCTTGCCCTCCTGGTGCTGGCGGCTCCGCTCCGAGCCCAGGACACGGTCATCGTCATCGATCCCGACGCGGTCACCGCGGACACCGCCGACCGGCAGGGATTGCCGGACGAGCTGATCCAGCGGCTGCTCGCGGTCTACAACGACTCCACCACCACGCGTTTCTGGGGAGACGTGGACCTCACCCGGGAATCCCGGCTCACCGGGACCATCGCCGTCTATCGCGGCTCGGTGCGGCTGGCGGGAACCCTCGACGGTTCGCTGACGGTGATCAACGGAAGCCTGCTGCTGTTGCCCGGCGCGGAGATCACCGGAAACGTGCTGGTGGTGGGCGGCGACCTGGCACTGGGCGAGGGGACTCGAATTGGAGGACGCAAGGAGGTGTACTGGGATGCCGCGCCGGTGGTCCGCTCCCCCGCGGGAGAGCTGGTGCGGCGAGAGCGACGAAGACTGCCTGAACTCACCACCGCGCGGCGCAGCTTCCAGACCGGCCCGCTCCGCGCTACGCTCGTCCTCGGTACCGACGGCAGCTATAACCGGGTCGAGGGGCTGCCGATTGTCTTCGGGCCGACGCTGGACCTGAGACTGAGCCGCACCCTGTCCACCCGGTTCGACGCGCGCGGCATCCTTCGCACCGCGGGAGACAACGACCTGCTCCGAGAGGATTTCGGCTACAGCGGCCGGCTGGAACTCCGGGTGGGCGGGTCCCGGGGTGCCGGAATCGGGATCCGGGCTTACAGCATCATCAACGGGATCGAACATCGCCCGCTGGTCCGCAGCGAGGTCGGGTGGTCGGCGTTTCTGTTCCAGCGCGACCAGTGGGACTACTTCCTGCGCAAGGGATTTGGCGGCTACCTCTACGGCTATCCGGCCCGCGCGTTGCGCCTGGAACTCGGTGTCCGCCGGGACAAGGAGTCCTCGGTCCGGGCCAACGACCCATGGTCTCTTTTCCGCAACAGTGACCGGTGGCGTCCCAACCCGCTGATTGACGACGGCCACTACATCGCGGCCAACCTCTCGGTGGAGCTGGACACCCGGAACAGCATCGAATTCCCCGCCACCGGGTGGTGGATTCGCGCCGATTTCGAGCGCAACTGGGGCGATGAAGACGTCGCGCCGATCAACCTTCCGACCTCGGTGCGGTCCCCCATTCCGACCGACGGTCACTATGCCTTCGACCGGCTGGAGATCGACCTGCGGCGCTACAACCAGCTGGCGTCCAATCTCCGGCTGGCCGGTCGCATGATGGCCGCGGGATGGGTGGGCGGCGATCCCCTTTCAATCCAGCGGCGGGTCTCCCTGGGCGGGTCCGATCCGATGCCCGGCTTCGCCTTCCGGTCGTTCGCCTGCGCCGCCCAGGGCGTCAACGACGCGGCGCTACCCGCGCTCTGCGACCGGGTCATCGCCACCCAGCTGGAGCTGCGCTCCCGGCTCGACCTCGGCCTGGGCTATCGCTACCGGGACCGGTTCCGCCACGATGTGGACCGTTTCATCGGCATCGACCAGGCGGACCTGGTGGTGTTCGTCGACGCGGGCAAGGCCTGGCTCTCGGGAGGAGGACCCGGACGGGTCCCCAACGGCCGGATCCCGGCGTTCAAGGAGTGGAAAGCCGACATCGGCGTTGGCCTCGATGCCGGAGGCGTGGGTCTGTACCTGGCGCGCGCTCTGACCGATGGCCAACCGGTCCGAATCAGCCTGCGCCTGACCCGCCGGTTCTAGATGCGCGTCACTGATCTCCGGCGCATTCTTGCGCTGGGAGTCGGCCTGGCCCTGGGAATCGCGGGGCCGCTCGCGAGCCAGGACGGCGTCGTGCGCGTGTCGGTCGCGCTCACGCCCGACACCGCCCAGAGCGGGCAACGCAATCCGGAGGTGCGCACCAGCGCGGGGCTGCTCGAGGAAGACCGGTGGGTCAGCATGTTGCGCTCGGGGTTTCCGCTCCGGATGCATTACCGGGTCGAAATCTGGCGATCGCGAAGCGCCTGGTTCGACGACCTGGTTCGCCAGGTGGAGTGGGACGTGGTGGTGCGGCACGAACCGCTGCTGGACCAGTATGCGGTGAACACCATCATGCCGGGGCGGGCCCGGGAGAATCGGTACACCGGTATCGATCCCCTGGCCCGGGCGCTGGAGGCGGTGGTCTACCGCATCGCGTTCCGTCCCCCGCCGCCGGGCGAGTACTACTACGTCGCATCGCTGCAGGTGAGCACGCTCTCGGACAGCGATCTCGATGAACTGGAGCGTTTTCTCCGGGGCGACCTGGGGCCGGCAGCGAGTGAAGGACGGGACCTGGGCGATGCGCTGGGACGAGGCGCGACGCGGGTGCTGCTCAAACTGGCGGGGGTTCCGAGCCTGAGGATTGAAGGACGGAGCGAGAGATTCAGAGTGAAATAGTCAGAATGTCATTCCGAGCTGAGCGAGGAATCTCAAAGGCAGCCTTGCGAGGACCCTCCGGTTCGTTGGGGAATTGAGCTTGAGATCCCTCGCTTCGCTCGGGATGACAGCCGCTCTAATGCTTTAGCGCTTCCAGCGTTTCCTTCCCATAAAACATCCTGATGTACTTCGCCTGGATCACCGTCAGCCGGCGAACGGCCCACGCCAGGTGCACGAAATGCGGCTCGTGGGGGGGGTGGAGCGGGAGCATCCCGCATTCCTCGGGCAGATGGTTTCCCTTTCGCGTATTGCAGGCGCTACACGCGGTGACGACGTTGGTCCAGTCGTTGTTGCCGCCGCGGGAAAGCGGTACCAGGTGGTCGCGGGTCAGGCACTCCCGATGCCGCAGGTCCGCCTGGGTGCGATGGCAGTACTGGCAGCGGTAGTCGTCGCGGGCGAAGAGGAATGTGTTGGTGACTTGGCGGCGGAAGCGGCGGGGAACGTGAACAAAGCGGACCAGTCTAATGATCGCCGGCTTGGGAAGCACAAGCCGGGCGCTTCGGACCAGTTCGTTCTGGTCCGCCTCCACGATTTCGGCTTTGCCTTCGATAACCAGACGCAGGGCCCGGCGCACCGGTACCATCGTCAGCGGTTCAAAGGAAGCGTTCAGCGCCAGGCATCGCACTCGACAATCTCCCAGCCGAAAGACCAGTCCCACCAGGCGGGTCTGAAACCCGCCCCTTTAATTACACGGTAACCCTAGACAGAATAATGCTATACAGAGCCGGGGCAGGTCGGCAAGGGCAGGTCACAGCCCGATCCGGCGCTCCAGGGATTTCCGGGCCGATTCCGACCGCGTAACGACCAGGACCGTGCCCATCCCGGCCACTGCCCCCAGGACTTCGGGCCACTCCGACTGCTCCAGCGCCACCGCGACCGCCCCGGCCCCTCCCGGCCGGGCCTGGAGCACCAGCATCGGCCCTACTCCCTCCATGCCGAGCAGCCAGGACTTGAGCACCATCGCGATGTCGGGGCGCCCCGGGGCCTCGGCGGGAACCGAGTAGAAGCCTCCACCCGCCGGGTCGCTCTGCTTCACCAGCCCCAGCTCGCGGATGTCGCGCGACAACGTGGCCTGGGCCACGTCCACGCCTTCTCCGGCAAGGGCGGAGCGGAGCGCCGCCTGGTTGGGAATTCGCCGTTCGCGGACCAGCCGGAGGATGAGAGAGTGCCGGGAGAGTTTCATGCTCTACCGTAACTGCCAACGCGAAGTCGCGAAGACGCAAAGAAATCGACTTGCTTTCATGATAGGATATTCTTTGCGCCTCAGCGCCTTTGCGTTGGCAGTTGGTTCCGTCAAATGGATCTCACGCCCGGAAAACCTCACGCCCGCCAACGAACGTAGCGATTACGTCATCCGGAGTGCTCTCCAGGATGGCGTCGGGGAGTCGGTCAGGCACGGTGCCCGCGGGTAGCCGGACCAGCGTAAAATCGGCCCACTTCCCCGCTTCAAGGCTCCCGACCTCTCGATCCAATCCAATGGCCTCTGCCGCACTCAGGGTTGCCATGCGGATCGCCTCCGGCGCGGTGAGCCCGGCAAGCTGCGCCGCGGCGCGCGCTTCGGCAAGGAGGTCTGGCGGGTTGATACTGGCGGCGGAATCAGTACCGAGCCCGACCTTGAGGCCGGCCTGGCGGAAGGCGCCGAGCGGCGCGGCGCCATGTCCGTGGTGGCCGTTGGAGCGGGGACAATGGGCGACGCCACACTGATGGCGGCCCAGCCGGGCGATGTCCGCCGCATCGGCACGCACCACGTGAATACACAGTGCCTGGGGCCCCAGCACTTCATGGGTCTCCAGCCACGCGAGGGGGGAGCGGCCGGGCAGCGAGGGCAGGGCGATATCCCGGCTTCGCCACATTTCCGCGAAGGGCCCCGTCGCCCGCTCCAGCAGGTCCGATTCGGCTTGTGACTCGGCGATGTGCACCGCGATGGGGCGCCGCTGGTTCCGCGCGAGCTGCGCCGCAGCGCGATAGAGTGGACCGCTCACCGAGTACGGGGCATGAGGAGAGACGCCCAGGCGGATCCTGGGCGACTCGTAGCTGGATAGCTCACGGAGCCTCCCCTCGTAAGCAGCGATGTTGGCCGCCGCCGCATCGGGGTGGGGACCGAAAACCTCGAGATAGGCAATCCCGCTGCCACCCAGCTCGGCCAGCGCGCGGAGCGGACCGGCGGAGCTTCCGGTGTCCGCGACGGTGGTAACGCCGGTTGCGAAACTCGCTTGAAGTCCGGCCTGCGCGGCGTGGAAGAAGTCGTCCTCGCTGCGGCCGGCTTTCAATTCGATGAGCCGGCGGATCCAGCGGGGGAAATCCGGTTCTTCGTCCTGCCCTTCGAAACCGGTGAGCTCGAGGTGGGTGTGGGCGTTCACCAGGCCGGGCATGAGCACCGCCCCGGCGAAGTGATCGCTTCCGGCCTGATGCTCAATCGAAACAATGCGCCCCTGGGCGTCCAGCCGGATTCCGGAGTTCGATTGAATCAGGCCGGCGCCGGAGTAAAGCCAGTCAGCGGAGATCATGGTCATGTTCTGTGAAATTCGGATCTGGCTCAGAAACAGCTGTCACGAAAACACGAAAAATGGAAAGCACGAACGGTTTCCGACTGGTCGCTCTTACTTGGCGGTTCTTTAGTGTTTTCGCGCCTTCGTGTTTTCGTGTTTGCGACCCTGAATCGCATAAGAATCGGAAGGACAGGCTGGGGCCTAATTGCGAGGACCGGGTTTCCACACTCCTGACCCGTGGGTAAACGGATTGTGAATAGGGCAAAACTCTTTCGGTTCGGTTCCCGGAATGAACGACTCCACGTAGCGGTCCTCGGGCGGGCAGAACGGAGTGAAGCGGTAACCGGTCTTCCGGTCGATAGTATCGAAGGTGAGCCCTTCCGGCCGGGCCCAATCGGACGGCGCGGTGCGGCGCTCGTACACCTCGCGCATCATGGCGGTCCAGGCCGGGGCGGCCAGGCGGCCGCCCTGGGCATTGCTCATGATCTTCGAGCGCTGGTCCATCCCCATCCAGATCCCGGTCACCAGGTCCGGGGTGAAGCCCACGTACCACACGTCGGAATAATCGTTGGTGGTGCCGGTCTTGCCGCCGGCCGGGAGGGTGAAACCGCGGCCCCGCACCGCGGAAATGGCGGTGCCCCGGTTCACGACATCCTTCAACAGGTCGGTCATGAGCCAGGCATGGGCCGGGTCCATCACCCGTTCGGAGCGCGGGCTCGACTGCCAGACGATGTTGCCCTTGGTGTCTTCCACCCGGAGAATCCCGACCGGCGCGTTCCTGACCCCGCCGTTGGCGAACGCGGTATACGCGGAGATCAGCTCGAGCGGCTGCACTTCGGCCGACCCGATGTAGATCGAGGGATAGGGAGGAATCCGGGTCGAGATGCCGAACCGGGTGGCCTCGGCGATGACCGCCTGGGGACCCAGCTCCATGCCGAGCTTGATAGCGACGATGTTGACCGACTGGTATAGCGCCTGCCGCAACGTCATCGGCCCATCGAACTTGCCGTCATAGTTCTGGGGTTCCCAGGGAACCTGGGTCGAGTCCGCGTAAGGAACCACGAGCGGCTCGTCCACCATCACCGTGGACAGCGGATATCCCGCGCGGATGGCGGCCGAATAGACGAACGGCTTGAAGGTCGACCCCGGTTGCCGGCGGGCCTGGGTGGCCCGGTTGAACTTGCTGTCGTTGAAATCGCGGCCTCCCACCATGGCGCGGATGTACCCGGTCTTGGCCTCGATGGTGACCAGGAGGCCCTGGAGGTAGGGAGTGTTGCTGCGTTGCTCCGGGTTGCCGCTCTCCCCCTGCTTCTGGATGTAGTGCGCGTAGGTCTCGTGGGGGTACTTGCCGTACGCGCCGTTCTCGATCGCTTCCAGCTGGCTGCTCAAGGCGCGCTCGGCGGCCTGCTGGATATCCAGGTCGATGGTGGTGTAGATCCGGAGTCCCTGGCGGTAGAGGCCGGACCCGAACTGCGCGTCCATCTGCTGCCGCACGAACTCGATGAAATAGGGGGCGACGTCGCTGAAATCGGAGCGGCTGGAAAGAATCAGCGGATACGCCTTCCAGCGCTCCGCTTCCTGATGGTTGAGGTACCCCGCATCGCGGAGCAGGTTGATGACGATATTCCGCCGCATGATGGCGCGGCCCGGATACTTGCGCGGATTGTAGGAGGATGGCGCCTTGGGCAGCGCGGCCAGCAGCGCCGCTTCCGCGACGTTCAGGTCTCTGACTGACTTGCCGAAGTAGCGCTGGGAGGCCGCCTCGACGCCGAAGGCACCGTTCCCCAGCCCGATCTGGTTCAGATACAGCTCGAGAATGCGATCCTTGGAATAATTCTTCTCGATTTCAAAGGCGACCTGCGCCTCGCGGATCTTGCGGGACAGGCTGCGGTCCCGGCCGCTGATATTCTCCGGCCAGAGGTTGCGTGCCAGCTGCATGGTGATGGTGGAGAAGCCCTCGGCCACGCGGAACTGCAGGATGTTGTTCTTGATCGCGCCCAGGACGCGGATCAGATCCACGCCGTGGTGACGGTAGAACCGCTTGTCTTCGGTGACGACAAAGGCGGCCCGCACGGCGGGGGCCATCTGGTCCAGCGGCACCACGGTCCGCCGCTCCAGGCCGAAGTCGGTGATCAGGCGGCCATCTGCGGCGTAGACCCTCGAGGCCTGTTCCTGGGTAATTCCACCCTCGGGGCCGAGTCCCGCGATCGAGGGACACGCTTCGTTGGCGCAGGCGCGGGTCCAGGCGCCGATCGCGAGAGTACCGACAAATCCCAGGCAGGCGAGGACGCCCACGGCGATGTTGCCGCGAACCCTGGGATTGTGGAGCCATGCGAGGCGCATACCGAAGAAGCTAGTGGAAACAACCACCTAATTGAAGATTGAGGAAACCCTCGTCTTCAGTTTTTGACGCTACTGTCAGCGGAAGTCACCAGGGTGGTCGTCACGGCCGGGAGGTCGGTAGGAACCGGACAGAACTCGACCGGTTCGGTTCCGGGGAGGAAGTACTCGTAGCCCAGCTCCGCCTGGGGGCAGTTGGGGCCGAAGAGAAAGCCGGTAGCGCGGTCGATCGCGGTGCGGACGACTCCGTAGGGTGGAAGCCATGCGGCCGGCACCGGGCGGTGTTTATATACCTCACGCATCAGCTCGGTCCAGATCGGGGCCGCCAGTTTGCCACCCTGGGCGCCGCGGAAGATCGCCTGGCGGCGATCCATCCCGGTCCACACGCCGGCGACCAGATCGGGAGTAAAGCCGATGAACCAGGCGTCGGCATAGTCGTCACTGGTGCCGGTCTTCCCGCCCGCGGGGACCGAGAACCCGGCGCCGGTTACCGCGCCATAGGCAGTACCCCGGCGCACCACGTCACGCAGAGCGTCGTTCATGAGGAAGGCGGTGCCTTCGTCCAGCACCCGGGTCCGTTCCGGCTGTGGCTCCCACAGCACCCTCCCCTCACTGTCTTCGACCCGGGTGATCGCCAGGGGCTCGGCCCGCACGCCCAGGGTGGCAAAGGCACCGTAAGCACTCACCAGCTCGAGCGGGATGACATCGACCGCGCCCAGTAGAATCGAGGGATAGGGCCTGAGCGGCGTGGTGATACCGAACGACCTCGCCTCGTAAATGACGGCACCCAATCCAACGTCCATGCCCACCCGGACAGTCGCGGCGTTGCGGGAGAGATACAGCGCCTGGCGCAGCGTGATGGCGCCCTGGAATGCATAATCCGAATTCTGGGGCGCCCAGGCCGGCTCATCATTCCTGTCAGAAGGAATCGAGATGGCTTCATCATCGACGATCTGGGAGAGCGGAAAGCCCCTTCGCAACGCCGCCGAATAGACGAACGGCTTGAACGCCGAGCCCGCCTGCCGCCGGGCCTGGGTCGCGCGATTGAACTTGCTGTCGTCCCAGTCGCGGCCACCGACCATGGCCAGGATGCGGCCGGTCGACGGCTCCAGCACCAGCACCATCCCCTGGAGATAGGGCGAGGCGGAGTTCTCGGGCCCCTCGTGGCCGGCCTTCAGGTACTGCTCCCGCGTGGTCCGGCGGTAGGCGCCGTAACGACCCTTCTCGATGGCTACCAGCTGCCGCTCCAGGGCCCGCTCGGCCATCCCCTGGATCGCCGGGTCGAGCGTGGTGTAGATCCTGAGGCCGCCATTTTCCAGTTGGTCGCCGAACCGCTCACCCACGATCGAGCGCACGTAGTCGACGAAGTAGGGTGCGACGATACGCGAGGAGTCCTCCGGCGCCAGTCCCAGCGGGACCCGCTTCCACTGGTCAGCTTCCTCGCCGGTGAGGTCCCCGTTTTTCCGCAGGAGATCGATCACCAGGTTCCGGCGGGCGATCGCGCGATCGGGGAAACGGCGGGGGTTGTAGGAGGAGGGTGCCTTGGGAAGCGCGGCCAGCAGCGCCGCCTCCGCCACGTTCAGGTCGCGGGCGGACTTGCCAAAGTACTGCCGGGCTGCGGGCTCCACTCCGTAGATCTGGGGACCCAGCAGCACCTGGTTGAGGTAGAGATCGAGGATGTGGGACTTGGTGAAGCGGCGCTCGATCAGCCAGGCCACCTGCATCTCCCGCATTTTCCGGATGATGCTCCGGTCCCGACGATCCAGGGTCTCCGGCCACAGGCTCCGGGCCAGCTGCATCGTGATGGTGGAGAATCCTTCGCGGACCGACCAGTGGGCAAGATTGGTCCCCAAAGCACCGAAGATGCGGAGGTAGTCCACCCCGTTGTGCCGGTTGAATCGGCGGTCCTCGGTGACCAGGAAGGCCTGGCGCAGGATCGGCGCCATGCTGTCGAGCGGAATGATGTCTCGCTCTTCGTACCCGACGCTGGCGAGCAGGGAGCCGTCGGCGGCAAATATCCGGGAGGTCGAACGCTGCTGGAGTCGCTCGACCGCGGCGGGGTTGGGGCAGGAGCCGTTCCGGCAGATTCCGACCCAGGCTGCCAGGAGCAGCGGGGACCCGACCGCCAGCGCGGAGGCGACAGCGATAAGTACCCGCATGCCGGGGCGCCGCTCATCGCGCCAGCCATTCCAGAAACCCGTCACGCCTCGCATGGCCCCAAGGTACCGGCGGGATAATGCGGCGAGTTATGACGCCAGTCACCTTTCGGATGGAGGATTTGACCGACCCTCAATTACTTTCCGCTCATGCTCAACCTTTACAACGAGTTCCGTACCCGGGGATTCATCCAGGAAGCGACCCCTGGCCTGGAGGAACGGCTCGGTACCGGCCCGGTGACCGCCTACGTTGGCTTCGACCCGACCGCCGCCTCGCTCCACGTGGGCAACCTGGTACCGGTGATGGGGCTTTCCTGGCTCCAGCGCTGCAAGGGCGTCCCGATTCCCCTGGTGGGCGGCGGAACCGGAATGGTGGGCGACCCCAGCGGCAAGCGGGCGGAGCGGCCGATCCTCCCGGTGGAGCAGATCGACGCCAATGGGAAGGCCCTCAGGGAACAGCTGAGCCGTTTCCTCAACTTTTCCGGAGAGAACGCGGCCCTGATGCGCAACAACGCGGACTGGCTGCGCCCCTTGAAGCTCATGGAGTTCCTGCGCGACACCGGCAAGCACTTCACCCTCAACTACATGCTGCAGAAGGAATCGGTCCGTTCCCGGATGGAGACCGGCATATCCTTCACCGAGTTCAGCTACATGCTGATCCAGGCCTACGACTTCTGGCACCTGTTTCACGCGGAGCAGTGCGAGCTCCAGATGGGCGGCAGCGACCAGTGGGGAAACATCTGTGCGGGAATCGAGCTGATCGCGCGGCGGGACCAGAAGACTGCGCACGGCCTGGCCTTTCCCCTGCTGACGACCAGCTCGGGCGGGAAGTTCGGGAAGAGCGAAGCCGGCAACGTCTGGCTCGACCCCGAGCGCACCTCGCCCTACCAGTTCTACCAGTACTGGCTCAACAGTGACGACCGCGACGTGGATCGCTTCCTCAAGCTCTTCACGTTCCTGCCGCTCGAGACCATCGAAGAGATCGTGATGGTTCACCGCGAGGACCCGGGAAAGCGCCACGCCCAGCGGATCCTGGCGGAAGACATCACGGCGCGGGTGCATGGCATCGAAACCAAGGACCTCGTGGTGGAAGCCAGCAAGGCGTTGTTCAGCGGCAAGGGCTCGGCCGAGTCGCCGGACCTGCTGCCGGGGATGCCGGAATATGTGGTTAGCACCCGGGAGTTCGGATCAGGGGTGCCTTTCGTCGATGCCCTGGTGGGATCCGGCCTGGCCAGCTCCAAGAGCGATGCGCGCCGGGGGATCCAGGGAAAAGGATTCTACCTGAATGGAGACCCGGTGAGCGACGTGGACCGGGTGATCACGGCAAGCGACCTGCAGGATTCGGGCGGGAAGCGAGTGGCTACGCTCCGGAAGGGAAAGAAGAACTATGTAAAGTTGGTCGTAGAATAGGACGGCGCGGAGGTCCGCTTCCTGCGACGGGCGCGGAGACCCGTTTCCTGCGACGGGCGCGGAGGCCCGTTTCCTGCGACGGGCGCGGAGGCCCGTCCTACCCTACCACCGCGTTCGTCTCGTTGTTGACCTTGGTGGCTTCACCCCCAGCATGCCGAACACCCCCCGGATAATCTCGCGCCCCACGGTACGACCAATCGTAGTGGAGAGAGCACCGATGAGCGCGCCCCCGGCTGACTTGCCGGCGCGGGATGGTGGCTGACCCTGGGGCGCCGACTGGCGTTGGATGGGCGGTGCCGGCCTCGTCTGCGCCATGCGGGCCGCCAGCATTTCGCGGGCACTTTCCCGGTCTACCGCCTTTCCGTATTCCGCCAGCAGGTCCGACTGATTCACGTCCGCCTGCAGCTCCTCCGGCGTGAGCGGCCCCATACGCGAGGCCGGCGGGATCAGCCGGGTGGGAAACACCGGAGTCGGCACGCCGCGCGGATCCAGCACGGTCACCACCGCTTCGCCGATGCCGAGGGATGTCAGAACTCCCTTGAGATCGAACAAGGTAGTGCGGGGGAACGTCCGCACCGTTGCGGCCAGCGCTTTCTCGTCGTCCGGGGTGTGAGCCCGGAGAGCGTGCTGCACCCGGTTGCTCAACTGGGCCAGGACTTCCTCGGGTACGTCCTTGGGAGTCTGGGTCACGAAATAAATGCCGACCCCCTTGGAGCGGATCAGCCGGACCACCTGCTCCACCTCGGTGAGAAACGCCTTGGACGCATCCCGGAAGAGCAGGTGCGCCTCGTCAAAGAAGAACACCAGCTTCGGCTTGGGGAGGTCGCCCGCCTCGGGCAGGTTGTGATACAGCTCGGCCAGGAGCCACATCATGAAAGTGGAGGACAGCATCGGCTTGTCCTGCACGTCGGAAAGCTCCAGCGCTGTGATGACGCCCCGGCCGGCCGCCGTCAGGGTCATCAGTTCCTCGACATTGAATTCCGGCTCCCCGAAGAACGCGTCGGCTCCCTGGGCCTCCAGCTCGACCATTTTCCGAAGCAGGACCGAGACGGTGGCCGGAGACATTCCGCCGTAACCTTCAAGCGCCGCTTTTCCATCGTCCGAGGACAGGAACTGGAGCACGGCCCTGAGGTCGGCGAAATCGAGCAGCGGGAGCTGCTGGTCGTCACAGTACTTGAAGATCAGGGTGAGCACGCTGGTCTGCGTGTCGTTGAGGGTGAGCACCTTGGCGAGGAGCAGCGGTCCGAAAGAGCTGACCGTGGCTCGAAGCTGGACGCCGAGCTTTCCGCTCAGGCTCACGAATTCCACGGGACAGCCGGCGGGAGACCATTGGCATCCGGTGCTCGCCGCCCGTTCGGTGATCCGCTCGTTGGACTCCCCCGGCATCGCGAGGCCGGACACGTCGCCCTTGATGTCGGCGACGAACACCGGAATTCCCTGGGCCGACAACTGCTCGGCCAGCAGCTGGAGGGTCTTGGTCTTCCCGGTACCGGTCGCCCCGGCGACCAGGCCGTGCCGGCTCAGCATGGCGAGCGGGATCCGGATCTTGGGCTCGGTATGAGCGGTACCACCTTCCAGCGCCGCACCCAGCGTGGCCGAGGGCCCGGTAAAACCATAGCCGGTGGCGAGAGCTTCAGAGAATTCGGCCATTACGGGATCGAGGGAGAGTGGTAACGAAGGAGATTCTGATAGAGGGATACTAACTGATCGTTGAGCCGTTCAATATCGTATTCCGCCTCGACCCGGCGCCGGGCGGCGACCTGGATCCCGGCCCAGACGTCCGGCCGGCCCCCGATCAACTTGAGTTTGCCGACCAGGCCCGGCACATCGTGCTCCGCGACCAGGAAGCCGGTCTCTCCATCCTCCACCAGCTCGGGAATCCCGCTGTGCCGAGTGCTGACGACGAGGACCCCCGCCGCCATTGCTTCCTTGAGGACATTGGGAATGCCCTCCTCATCCCCGTCGGTGGCCGTAACGCTGGGGGCCATCAGCACGTCGGACCGGCTGAGCCGCTCGAGCACCTGCTGCTGGGGGACCGCACCGGCAAAGTAGAGGGAATCGGCGACACCCAGATCGCGAGCCTGGGTCTCGAGCGCTGCCCGCTCGGGCCCGTCTCCCACGATGGTGTAGTCGGCCGCGGCACCGGACTGCCGCAACGCGGCGAAGGCCGCGATGGCGTCATGCAGCCCTTTCTTCTCCGTCAGTCGTCCGATTGATATGAGGGCGAGCCGATCGGATGGGCGCCGGGGTTCGAAGGCGAACCGCGCAACGTCAATTCCAGTGCGATGCACCACGATCCGCTCCGGCGGGCAACCCATCCGCGCCAGGCGGACCGCGAAGGTCTGGCACACCGGGAGAAAACGATCCCCAGCCTGGAACAGGCCGGCATACACCCGATTGCCGCGGGACCGGACGAAACGGGTGAGATCAGCTCCCCGAAAGGCAGTGACCAGGGGCCCGCTGATCGCGCCGACCTTGAGCATCCGCAACGCCTTCAGCCCCTGCTCACCGAATCCGGCCTGGATGATGTCGAACCTCCGGGGGGGGAGGAACTGCGCGGTCTGCAGCGGGAGCCGCCCGGTCGCTGCCCGGGTGCCGAAACGCAGAAAGTTCATGGAGCGAAGCAGGGGGCCCCGCGATTCCGGCGCAGCCTCCGCGTAGAGCTGCCAGGCCCGGCGCCAACGAGCCCAGGTCGTGGCAGGGAGATCCGGCCGGTACCAGGCATGGTCCCGGAGTTTGAAGCTGTCGATACTGGGATGGTACGGTCCGGCCCGGGGCCGGTCGCCGAAAATATCCACCTCGTGACCCCGCGCGACGAGCCCGGTGATCTGGTTGAGCACCGGCGTTTCGGACAGCATGGGAAACTCACCGGGGAGAAAGGCGACGCGCATCGCTCAGCGGACCGCCGCCTCGAGCGTCTCGACCACGCGGGCCATTTCCTGCTCCGTGTTGTAGAAATGGGGACTGATCCGGATCGCCCCCTCGCGCAGGCTGGCGATGATGTTGGCGGCCCGGAGTTGGTCCTGGACCCTGGCCACCCCGGGCGGGGCGACGCAGATAATGCCGGACCCGTGGCTCCCGGCCGGCGACCTGAGCGGCACGCCTTGGCGGCGGGCCCAGTCCACGATCGGCGCATGGAGCGACAGAATGTGCCGGGAGATGGCGTCCACCCCGATCGAGAGCAACAGCGTGAGCGATTCCCGCATCCCGGCGAAATCCTGGTACGGCAGCGTGATCATCTCGAAGCGCCGGGCGTTGTCCCGGAGAACTTCCCGGTAGTTCGTCAGCTGGGTGAAATCGTCGGTCCCCTCGTACGCCATCCAGCCGGTGATGGGCGGATCCAGCTTACTGATAAGCTCGTTCCGCACATACATGAACCCGGACCCCCAGGGGGATAACAGCCACTTCTGGGCGCCACATGAGAGGATGTCGACCGGAGTCTTTTTCACGTCCACCGGCACCTGGCCGATGCCCTGGATCGCGTCCACGACCAGCAGCGCCCCGCTTTTCCGGGTGGCGGCCGAGAGCCGGGCCAGGTCCACCTGGAATCCATTGCTGAACTGGACCAGCGAGACGGTGAGGACCCGGACCCTGGGGTCGGCCAGCCGCTCGACAATCCGGTCCTCGTCAGGCCAGCCTTCCCGGGTCACCGGGATCTGCTCCAGGATGACGCCCTGTTCCTTGAGCCGCATCCAGGGGTACACGTTGGCCGGGAACTCCCGGTCGGGAGTGAGCACGATGTCGCCGGGACGACAGTGGATCATCAGGGCGGCCAGTCCCAGGCCAAACGTGGTATTGGTGGCGAGCGCGATTTCCCGGGGATCCGCGTTGATGAGCCGCGCCGACAGCTCGCGACAATCATCCAGCATGCTGAAGATCCAGGCGTCGGAGAGGGTGTGGGGAGCGGTGCGCTTGCGGTTGAAGTCGTCGACGGCGCGCCGGGTGCTCTCCGGCAGGGGACCGGTGCTGGCGTGGTTGAGATAAATGAAGTCGGCGCTGGCGGGGAACTCGTCCCGCCGGTAGCGGGCGAGGTCGGCGGCGGAGATCGGGGTCACCGGGGGCCCCCCCCGCTAAAGAATATCGGTGGAATCATCGGCACCATGGTAACCGAGTAAACGCACATGACGGCGAAAAACCGCATGCTCACCTTTCCTTGAGTCGAGGGTCCAGGGCTTCCCGGAGCCCGTCGCCCATCAGGTTGAATCCCAGCACCGCGAGCCCGATGGCAATACCGGGCGCAAACGATACCCAGGGCGCCACTCGCAGCAGGTCGCGCCCCTCCGCTACCATCGCGCCCCAACTGGGCGTGGGCGGCTGCGCGCCCAGGCCAATGAACGACAACGCGGCCTCGGCCATCACCGCGCCGGCCATGCCGAGGGTGGCGGAGACGATGATCTGGGCCCGCACATTGGGGAGCAGGTGGTGCCAGAGAATCGAGCGGTCGCGGGCGCCGAGGGCGCGGGCCGCGGCGACGAATTCGGCGTCGCGCAGGACCAGGACCTGGCTCCGAACCAGGCGCGCCATACCGGCCCACCCCACCGCTCCGATGATCACGAACACCACCAGGAGCGAGGGACGCACCGCTGCCGCTACCGCGATCAGCAACAACAGGGTCGGAAAGGCGAGGGTGACGTCAGCCAGCCGCATGATTACGGAATCGACCCAGCGGCCGTAATATCCTGACAAGAGGCCCAGGGTGACGCCAAGCAACACGGCCACGCTCTGGGATACGATGCCGACCGCGAGCGAGATGCGGGCCCCGTACACCACCCGGCTGAGAACATCCCGCCCCTGGCTGTCGGTGCCCAGGAGGTGGTGTGTACCGGGAGGCGTGAGATATGCATCTTTGAGGTTCCCAACCAGCGGGTCATCCGGGGCCAGGAGAGGGGCGAAGGTCGCGGCCAGGAGGACCAGCACGACCAGCACGAAGCCCAGTTGAAAGAGCCGATCGCGGCGGAGCAGCCTGGCCAGATTACGAATCGAGATCAACACGAATGTTCACCAGCCCATTCACATTGGTTCTGAGCGGCGGCGGGATGAAAGGCCTGGCTCATATCGGGGTGCTTCGCGCCCTGGAGGAGCGCGGCCTCACCCCGTCGCTGGTCATTGGGACCAGCATCGGGTCGCTGGTGGGCGCCACCTGGGCAAACGGGATGAGCTCGGCCGACATGGCATACCGCGCCCGGGCCATCCGGCGGCGCGACATCTTCCAGATTGCCCACGCCGACATGGCGCTGCGCCGGATGCGGGCGCCGGCCATCTACCGGAGAGAGCCGCTGGACTCGCTGCTGGCCAGCCTGATCGGCGACGTCATGTTCGACGAATTGAAGCACCCGCTGCTGGTCAACACGGTGGATATCAACTCCGGCTCCCAGGTGCTCTGGGGCCGGCCGGGACTCCGCAAAGTGCGGGTGGCGGACGCGGTATTCGCGTCCTGCGCCCTGCCCGGCATCCTTCCGCCCCGGGCGGTCGCCGGGCGCTACTGCGTGGACGGGGCGGTGGTGGACACCCTGCCCGTGGTGGCCGCGGCCGGCGCCTCGAAGCAGCCGATCCTCGCGGTGGACGTGGGCGGTTCGTGCGTGGTGCGCACCGAGATCGAGGCGGGCGGCTTCGCGGCCACCTACATGCGCTCGCTGGAGATCGTCATGCAGTCGCTCACCTCGCGGAGCCTCACCACCTGGAACGAGCCGCCGCTGGCGCTGGTCCGTCCCCAGGTGGACCACATCCCGATGTTCGCGTTCGATCACACGGACGAGCTGCTGGAGGAAGGATATCGTTCCGCCGTGACCGTGCTGGCCCGGATGAACGCGAACGGCGCTATGACGTCTGGCGTGTATCCGCGGACCGAGACCGACATCAGCATTGATCCGCTGCGCTGCATCGGGTGCGGGGTCTGCGCGTCGATGGCGCCGTCGGTGTTCCGCATGACGCCGGCTGGCAAGGCGCAGGTGGTGACGGAACGACAGACCTGGTCGCCGGTAGACGGGTCGTACGTGACCAACTGTCCGACCGGCGCCATCAGCGCAAAGCCGGTCGAGCCGGAGCCGGAGAAAACTCGTCCGCTATCGCGATCATCTCGCGAGTTACCCGGTCCCAGTTGAAGTAACTCTCCACCGCCTGGCGGCCACCGTCGCCGAGTTTCCGGGCCAGCACCGGGTCTCCCAGAATCCGTTCGACCGCCCCCGCCACCGCCTTCAGGTCCGTAGGATCCACCAGCAACCCGGTCTCCCCTTCCCGTACCGCGTCGGGAATGCCGCCGCTTCGCCCCGCCACCACCGGCAGGCCGCAGGCCGATGCCTCCACCAGCGAGATGCCGAAGCCTTCCACGTTGGAATCGGCCTGGCGGGAAACGCCGAGGTAGACGGCGGCCATATTGTAGAGTGCGGGGAGATCGTGGTCGGGCACGCTGGTGAGAAACCGGACCCGATCGGCCACCCCGAGTTGCCCGGCCAGTGCCTGGAGCTCTTCCAACCGGTCCCCGGAACCAACCACCGCGTAGCGCAGGTCCGGGTGCCGGCCGCGCAACTCGGCCAGCACCCGCAACGATGTGTCGATTCCCTTATGTGCCGTCAGTCGCGCCACCGTGAGCATCCAGCGGCCGGGGCCCAATCCGTATCGGGTGCGGGCCGCCTTGGTGTCCGCGCCGGTACGGAAGTGCTCCGGATCGGTCCCCAGCGGCACCACGCGCACCGCTGATGGATCCCGCGCCGCGCCGATTTCCTGGCACACGGTGAGACAGAGATCGCGGGTATAGCGGCTGTTGGCGACGATGACCGATGCCGGCTGCAGGAGGGTGCGGGCCACCTTGCGCTTGAGGGCGGACTGGTGGGCCTGGTGCTGGAGCAGCAGCAGGTCAGTGCCGTGAACGATGATGCCATAGGGCACGCCGGTTCGTTCCCGCGCCCAATTGGCGGGATACGCGGCGGGCTTGATGTTCCCGCACCAGATGAAGCCCGGTTTGACGGAGCGGCAGAGCGAGGAAACCTTGCGGGACCAGAGCAAGAGACCCTGAATGGTGCGAAGCCGGCGGGACTGCACCGAGACCCGGTCCACCCGGTTGGGCAGCTCATTGTCCACGTCGTCACTTCCCTCGTGCTGGCCGGTCGAGACCACCAGGCCCTGGGGCGGATAATGCCGGGCCAGCTCGCCCATCCAGCGCGAGAGTCCGCCGCCGATCGGCGGGAAGTCATAGGCCAGCAGAAGGTGTGGGAGCATGGGGTCCGGGTCCGGGCCTCTCCTTAAACTGTCATTCCGAGCGAAGCGAGGAATCTCAAGCTCGACACTCTCTCGAATCGGTTGCGCTTAAGCGGGAATCCGCGCTTACAATATGCCAGTCAGCCGTCTGAAATGTCGGCGCGGTTAACTGCTCCAAGCGCGTGTTAGGCCGCCTCATGGCCCGCAGGTGTCGAGCCGTAAAGGTGAACCCACGCTTACTTATCCTCCCGGCCGAAGTAGACGGCCGCATCCGCCATCTGTCCAAGGGTAAGGGGGCTGCCCGCGAAAGCGCTTCGACAACCGCCCGGGCCAACGCAACTGAATATGCCACCCCCCAAGAACTCTTCCGCCTTGAAACCCCGAAACGGTTGCCGCTGGAGAGGTATCAGCACGGGCCGAATCGGCATCTTCAGCGCGCTCTCGAACTGGCGATAGTCGGGAGTACGCCGGCTGACACCGCCCGGCGGAGGATCCATTGCACCACCGACAGGAATCACCGTGTAGACCCGCCCCGGGTGCGCCTTTTCGAGCGTTCTCGCCAGGTCCGCGCTGGTACCAAAGCTCGGGGGCGCGGCCCGGTAGCAGTGCGCGGCGCCGTAGATCACCAGGGCCTTGCCGTGCTTCGAAAGGACCTGCTGCTCGAGAATGGCGACGGCGGCGGCTTCGCGGTCGCGCTGGTCTCTTGGTCCGGGGTCACCTCCGAACACACGAATTCGGGCATCGGCAGGCAACCTCGAATTGACGTCGCGAACGGCCGTGAAGAAATCCGCGTACACTGGCGAGTCCCAGTCTCCGTTGGATGTGGTCTTCCAGACCCGCTCCAGTTGGGCTCTGGATACGTTGTCGCCTCGGATGTAGCGGTCAAGGGTTAACTGCTCTGTGGTGCTCCCAAACTCCACCACGATGGACCGCACCTTTCTAGCGAAAGCGGGATGACGAACCAGAGCGATGCGCAGATCGGAATCCGCTCTCCGCCCGTGTGCCTCGCCCAGGCAGGCAATATCCGCCTGGTCGAACTCAGAAATCAGGGCCTGAACAATTCCATCAATCCCCGCGGCTTCATCCGACAGGCGAACGGTCGGCCGGGGCGCAGCTTGGGGCGCTTGAGCAAGAAGAGGAGATACCTGATGCATGGGCATAGCTGCGAACGCGCCGAGCGCAAGTGCGTGAATCGACCGGTGCGCGGTGCGCGGGATCCATCTCATGCGGCTCTCGAGCTGTGCGAGAATGTCGTGGACAGCCTAATTCCGAATTGTGCTGCAAAGCTGCCTTTGAGACCCCTCGCTTTGCGCGGATGACAGCCTTTCCTCACCTATTAAACCCCTTCGAGCATCTTGTCAGAGCTGACCTTGAGACCTCGCTACGCTCGGGATGACCACCACCAGAACCTAACGGCTCAGGATTTCCTGGTACAGCGAACGGGTGCTTGCGATGGTGCGATCGAGCGAGAAAGTCTCCCGGGCGGTCCGCCGGGCCCGAGCCCCCAGTTGGGCGGCCCGTTCCGGATGCTGGAGCAGGTCCTCGATGGCATGCGCCCACGCCCGAGGATCCATCGGCGACACCAGGAGACCATCCTCGCCGTGGCTGATCAGGTCGAGATTGCCCGAGGCGGCCGAGGCGATCACCGGTTTGCCCAGGGCCATGGCCTCCAGCAGCGCCTGGGACAGGCCTTCCATGCGGGTTGGAAGCAGGACCAGCTCGAGCAGCTGGTAGAGCGGGAGGACGTCGGGCGTGAAGGGAACAAACGTTACGGCGTGACGGGTCGGCAGCTTCATCGCGAGCTTGAGTAGTTGCTTTTTGGGCTCAATACCGGCCAGGACCAGCCGGACCGGGGTCGTCACCTTGGACAGTGCCTGCAGCACCACGGCCTGGTCCTTGAGACGGGAAACAATCCCGATCGTTCGCCGCCCCGGGTCCCACTGGATTTTTTCTTTCCAGGTCGCGATTTCCCCGGGTGACACCGGCCGGTCGATCCGCTCGGTCACCACTCCGTTGTGAATGACCCGGAGCTTTGCGGGCGGCGTTCCCCGGCGAACCAGCTCATCACCGACGGCGCGGCTCACCGCGACCACCTGGGCGGCCACCCGGCTGGCCAGCCAGTTTTCGAGCCAGAAGGTGCGGGGCATCTGGCGGCGGGTCAGCACCAGCGGAACCGTGAGCCCGCCTCTGAGCCCGAGCCAGGTGAGCGCACCCCGGTCCCGGGAGCTCTGGGAATTGACCAGCTCGACCCTCGAGGTTGCGATCACCGGCGACAGCAGGGCGGCGTTGGCCCTGCCCCGCCTCGGTTCCAGTTTGACCGGTACGACTTCGATCAGGCCGGACGCCCGCCCCAGCGCTTCGATCTCGGAACCAGGCGGGCACACCAGCACCACTTCCACCCCGGCCCGCGCCAGCCCCAGGCTCAAATGCAGGGTGGAAGTGACCGACCCGGAGCCGCCGCCCTGGTGCAGCACCTGCATGATTCGCATCAGGCCGGTTCCACGACTTCGACCAGCAGCCGCTCGTACTCCTCCACCATGTGCTCCACCGAGAACAGGTCCAGCATCCGGGCCCGCGCCGCCTGGCCGAGGGTCTCCCGGGCCGGCCGGTCCTGGAGCATGGAATCCAGCCGGCTCACGAAACCGGCATGATCGTCCGGTGGAACCAGGACGCCGGCGTTCGCCACGACCTCGACCAGTCCGCCGCCCTCGCTGACCATCACAGGCCTGCCGCACGCCATTGCTTCCGCGACGCTCAGGCCGAAGGTCTCCACGGCGCAGGTATGGATGAAGACGCTGGCGGCCGCGAAGACCGCGCGCAATTCTGCGGGCGGAAGCATGCCGAGGAATCGAACGTCGAGCCGGCGCTCGGCGGCAAGAGCACGCAGCTCCGGCTCCAGCTTGCCTTCGCCGCACAGCAACAGGGTAACAGGAGTCGAGAGGCGGGCGACGATGTCGAACATCTCGGGATAGCGCTTCTCCGGCATCAGTGCGCCGACGGCCAGGAGCAGCGGCCGATCACCAAAGGCATGATGCTGACGAAAACTCTGCCCCGCGGCGGGATCCGGATAGAAGGTGGCGGTGTCGACCCCGCCGGTGATCACCCGCCAGGGACGCCGGCGCATGAAAGGCGCCGCCTTGAGTACTCGTTCGGCACCGGCCCGGGTGCGGAAGACGGTACAGGCAACCCGCTGGTGCGCGAGCCGGGTCACCAGGTCGGAGGGCGGGCGGGCCCGGCTCACGTTGTAGCGGTAGACCAGCTGGGTGCTTTCCGCGGCGGCCGCCCAGGCGCCCAGCCTCAGGTCTCGAGGCCGGTCAGCGACCAGGAGATCGGTCTTGAAGTCACGAATGGCGCGCCGCAACGCCTGGACCTCGCGCCATCCGGTGTTTTTTGTGGGCAGCGCCTGGGCCGGAATGCCGCGGCTGCGCGCCGTTTCGGCGATGGCCTCCTCGCCGGTCAACAGCACCGCTTCGTGTCCCCTGGTGATCAGTCCCGCGGCAATGTTGGCGAGGCTCACACAGGAGCCGCGCCAGGAGCGGGCGGAGGTGAAGAGCGCGACGCGGAACTGGCTACCGGCAGGTACCGCCCGCATGTCACCCATGCCGGTCTTTGCCCTCGCCCCGTTCCAGGGCCCAGAGGTGCGCATACTTGAGAAAGGTCCCATAGGCGCCCAGCATCGACGTGGCGAGGCCGAAGCGCCCGTCCACGATATTCCCTTGCAGCAGCCAGGCGCGGATGAACCGCGCCGACGGGCGAGCGGCCAGGTCCCACCACGACGCGCGTTCACCCTGCTCGAAAAGATCGAGCGCGCCCCAGCGGGCGTAACGTTCCATCTTCTCCAGCTGGTGGGAGAGATCTCGATAGGGCGTGTGGAGCAGCACCCCGCTCAATTCGCCGGCGGCGTCCACCTTCTCCAGGCTCTCGTGCACCCGGCGCTCCACGAAGCGCTGGTCCCGGGTAAACAGCCGGGTCACCCAGTCGCGGCCCCAGTGACCGCGGGTGAGTTCCTGCCCGAGGTAGAAGTTCCGGCGCCGCACCCGGTAGGCCCGGCGCTCGGGATGGGCGACCACTTCGCCCAGCTCGGCCCGGAGCGGATCAGTGATCCGCTCGTCGGCGTCCAGTGCGAATACCCAGTCATTGCTCGCCGCCTGGATGGCCGCGTTCCTCTGGGCCGCGATCGTGGGGCCGGTCCGCTCCAGCACGTTGGCCCCCGCCCGGCGGGCCAGCGCCACCGTCTCGTCGTCCGATCCGCCATCGGCGATGATTACTTCACCGGCCCACGAGAGATGCCGCACCAGCTCCTCGATCTGGGCGGCCTCGTTTTTCGTGGGTATGACGATCGTGAGCGGGGTCGTCATGCCGGGTCCCGGGAATCGGCAGACTCGCCATAGACCAGCGCCGCCGCCAACGCAGTCGCGTGGAGCAGGCAGAACACGAACATGTGGACCAGGTGACGGCCGAACCCGGTGCGGATGACGTAAAGCGTCGCTCGCTCGGGATGCCCGGTCACCACGTTGACCACGTAGAGTCCCACGATGGCGAGCCAGCCCAGCAAACCAATCCAGCCCCAGCGCCGGGCCTCGGACGGCAATCGAAGCCGGGCTCGCCAGACCCAGATCGCGAGGATAATCCAGGCCGGCACGAACATGCCGTATCCATAGTGGGACAGGACCTGGCCCTGCATCCCGAACGCCATGGTGACAAACAATTGCGGCGTCACCTGCATGGTATCGGCCGGCATGATGGCCTTGTGCTTGCCCACCTTGATCGGCGGGTGCACCGGGGCGACCGATGCGATCGAGGAATCGGCGCGGGGGCCATAGGGATCGGGGACATTGATCTGGGCGGGCCGGAACACCCACAACGCGATGCCGAGCGCGGCGCCGGCCAGCGCGCCGTAGAGACGCGGACTGGTTCGCCGGGTCGCAAACCAGACCACCACCGCGGTCGTCACCATCAGCATCACCGCGCCGTCGCGCTTGATCAGGGTCGCGGCGGCGCCGGCGACCGCGGCGAATACCGTGGCCAGCCAGGTCGATGGGAGCAGGTCCGCTTCTGTCGCCAGCACCGCGCCGATGGTGATCGCCAGCATGGCCGGCGTATCGGCGTAACTGGTGACCGCACCCTGGTAGACTCGCACCGTCATGAAGAACCAGAGCACGCCCCAGGGCGCCAGCCGGGGCGCCACTTGGCGGAGAAGGTGGTAGACCACAACCCCGAACGCCCCGATCATCAGGAATGGCAGCAGGCGACCTTCCATCGTGGGGTCGTTGTGGCCCAGCCAGAGCAGGATCGAATGCAGCGGAGGCCGGCTCGGATCGACACAATCGAACAGGCCGGACAGGTCGCCGTGCGCGTCGAAGCCGATGGCCCGGCAGGCCCAGATGTCCCTGGTATCGGTCCAGTGATAGGTGAAGAAGAGGTGCGGCGCCTGGAGCAGCCAGAAAACCAGCGCGCCGAGCAGGGCTGGATGGGTGAGCCTGAACCCGGGATGTCCCTCGGCTGGCGGCAGGTCCGCGCCCGGCCGGGTTCGCATCCAGCTGCCCAGGATGAGAAGGAAACCGAGGGTAGCCCAGCTGACGCCGCGCGCGAAATATCCGGCCGCCATGGCCCAGCAGAGTTGTACCAGCGCGAGCGACCAGGCGAAAACCAGGAAGTGAATCGCCCAGCGAGGCCCCGATCGGCGGCCCGCCGGCAGCCACCACCACGCCACCATCGCCAGCACGAGGGACAGCCCGACCTCCTCCGCCAGGCCGGAGCCGAGGACCAGGGGCAACGTCCCGTGCTTGATCCCTTCCTGCAGCATGATGCCGACCCGCCAGAGCGCGACGCCGAGCTGCCACGCGGTGAACAGGGCGAGGACGATGACCGCCGCCTTGCGTCTCTGGCTCATGCGGGCTTCCGGGCGACCAGCATCAGGGTTCTCCCCAGGAGCAGCGAGGGGGACAGCATATGGTGGGCGATCTCCCGGTTGGCCTCGCGCTGCCGGGGATCCGGCTCCCGTCCCAGCGCGAGCCGGGTCTCCAGCCACAGCTTGGGCCAGGCCCAGAAGTGAATCGCCGCGTGGCGGCGGAGCCGGTCGGTGCCCGCGCTTTCGATCAGCAGGCCGGCCCGGCGCAGCATGTAGCGAAGCGCGTAGTAACTCACCAGGTGAATGTGATCGTGCACCGGCGCGGCCTCGTGTTCGTTCATCGGGCGGGGCGCCAGGGGGAAGAACCCGGTCCAGAAATACTGCCAGCGCGCGGCGAGTCCCAGGATGTTGGGCGTCGTGATCAGCAGGCGGCCGCCGGGAACCAGCACCCGGGCGCACTCACGGGCGAAGGTGAACTGGTCTTCCAGGTGCTCGATGGTCTCCAGGCAGGTGATCCCGTCGAAGCTGGCGTCGGGATAGGGCAGCGACCTGGAAAGATCGGCCTGGCGGAACGGGATGTCTCCCGCCTGGAAGATTCCCGGGGTGGCATCGCAGGCCTCGACCGTAAACCCCAACTCCCGAAGTCTGAGCGCGAAGGCTCCGCTGCCGGCACCCGCCTCCAGGATTCTCCCCCGCGGCCACTTCGCCACCAGCGCGGCCGCACGCTGATGGGTGCGGGGGCAGGCGATGACCCGGAGTGCCTCAGGACGATGCTGCCGGTCCTCAGACAAGGGTGTAGTTACGGAACTCGAAGACTCTGGCACCGGTCAGCTTCTCGATGACATCCGACGCATAGAAGCGAAGGTGCTCGGTCTGGAACCGGGGCGGTTCCACGATGCGCTCCGGATCGTGCGCCCGCTCCGCCACCCACTGCAGCGCGGTGGCGGGATGGGTTCCGGTAAACGGTTTGAGGCCGGGGAACCAGGGCAAGAGGGGCCGCCGGGCCTCGCTCTCACGCGACCAGGGATACAGCGTCCGGTTGACCTCACGCTTGGCGCGAAGCGCCTGGGCCGGCCGGGCCCAGCCGTAATGGAACATTTCCCCGCTGGTGAGCCGGGCCCGGATCCGCCGGTTCTCCGGGCCGACCCGAAAACCCTGGGCGCCCTGGTAGGGGTGGATATCGAGGGCAGGATCCAGGCGCACCGCACGCACCTCCCGGCGATACCAGCGGCGATTGACCGCGATGGTATTGAGGTCGCCGTAGAAGTGCAGATACTTGACCAGGAGGCCCTCCACCCGCGGGTCCCCGTCGTGCTGACGGATGGCAGCCGCCAGCGACTCGGCGCCGCGTTCGTGGAGCACTTCGTCGGCCTGGATATAGATGCCCCAGGGGTGCTTGCAGGCCCGCATGGCCCGCAGGGTCTCGTCTCCCAGCACCTTGTTCTTGATGGTCATGTCCCAGTCGGTCTCGATAATCCGGATCCTGGGATCAGCGATGGAACGGACCAGCTCGAGGGTGTCGTCCTCCGATTTGCCGACGTTGACCACGACCTCGTCACAAACCGGGAGCAGCGAGCGTATGCTGGGCACCACTGGAAAATCGAGCTTGATGGCGTTCTTGACGATGGTGAAGCCGGAGATCGGGAGCATCTCCAAAAATCGCTGTGACCAATGCCCTGAGGCAACTGCAAAGCGCGCGCAGGCTCTGCGCGCCTTCCCGCTGACAACCCGGAGGGGTACATTCCCGCGCCAATGCACGTCGCGCTCTATTTTCACGACCGGCTCCCCGTCAAGGGCTACGGGGGGACTCAGCGCGTCGTGGTCTGGCTGGCGCGGGGCCTGGCCCAACTGGGCCACCGGGTCAGCCTCATCGCCGGCGCTGGCTCGAAGGTTCCCGAAGCCACCCTGATCCCGCTCGACCTCAAGCGGGTGCGGGGCACCGGATTCGACATCACGCCGCTCCTCCCCCCCGGCCTCGACATCGTCCATTCGTTCTCGCCATCCATGCGCCGGCCCGCGGCCCCCTTCGTCGCCACCCAGGAAGGCAACTCCCGCCCCGGACTCACCGCCCCCGCCGATGTCATCTTCGTGAGCGCCAATCACGCCGAGCGCAACGGACGCACGGCGTTCGTGTACAACGGGATCGACCCGGCCGAGTTCCGTTACCAGGCGGTGAAGGAGGACTACGATTTCTTCCTGGGCCGGCTGCACAAGGAGAAGGGATATGCCATGGCGATCGAAGGCGCTCTCCGGACCGGGCGCAAGCTGGTGATCGCCGGCGGGTGGAGGCCCAGTTTCCGGCGGCTGGTGCGGTTCCTGGGCGAGGTCGACGGGGAGGAAAAGGCGAAGTGGCTGTCCGGGGCCCGCTGCCTCTGGATGCCGGCGCAGTGGGATGAGCCCTTCGGCCTGACCCTGGCCGAGGCGCTCATGAGCGGCACCCCGATCATCGGGACCCACCGGGGCTCGTTACCCGAAATCGTAAGCGACGACGTGGGCGGGCTGGGGGATTCGCTCGACGAGCTGGTGGCGATCGCCGAGCGAATCAACCTGATCGATCCCGCGGCCTGCCGGGCCCGGGCGGAGCGACACTTCTCTCACCAGGTGATGGCGGAAGAGTACCTGAGATTCTACCAGCATTTCCTTGCCCATGGCGAGTTACCGGCCGGACGACCTGCAACAGCGTGAGAAGTGAGCAGTAAGAGGTGAGCGGGAACAGCATCCCATATCTGTCATTCCGAACGAAGTGAGGAATCTTGTGAGCCTTGAGAAGATTCCTCGCTATGCTCGGAATGACAGCCGTTCGGTTCCCTCTTACTTCTTACTGCTTACTTCTTACTGCTCACCACTAACGCAGTTCACATCCGCTCGACGATATCCTTCTTGAGGCCTGACACCGCGGCCAGCACCTCGTTCTTCTCCCGGGTCGGCACCTTGAACTTGTCGAGGCTGCTCACCAGCAGCTCGACGGCGTGGTCCCAGTCCGCGCCGGTGATCCCGAGCCCGGCATGCGCGGCCTTCATGTCGCGCCCGGTGTAGACGCAGGGTCCCCCCGTGGCCATGCAGAGCTGGTCGACGACGTGCTGCCGGATCCGGCTCTTGGAGTCGGTGCTGTGCCCTACGAAGAACTTGGAGAACATGGGATCGGTGGCGAGCTTGCCGATGAAGTCGTCGGTAACGGCCGCGATGGCATTGTAGCCGCCCAGCCGCTGGTAGAGCGTCTGGTCCTGCGCCTGGGCCGCGCGGGCCGGCACCAGCAAGAGAGTCAGTGCGGCCCCCAGGGCCGTCAAGGTGATGGACTGCCGCATGTAACCTCCGGATGGAATGGGTGGCCAGAACGGAACTACTCTTTTACGCCAGCCATCGGAGATCGGATTTAGGACGGTAGGACGGTAAGACGGTAGGACGGTAGGTCCGAAAGCTGTCATCCGGGCGACGCCACCCTTGAGATCCCTCGCTGCGCTCGGGATGACAATGGTG
>DASYPP010000037.1:0-17546 GCA_036006525.1 Gemmatimonadales bacterium | reverse complement strand
CCGAAGTCCGCGACCAGCGCCCGTCCGTCGTGCAGCAGGATGTTTTCCGGCTTGATGTCGCGGTGGATCACGTTGTGGCGGTGGGCGTAGTCCAGGGCCGACGCCACCTCGGTCGCGATCCGGACGGCATCGCTGATAGGGAGCTGCTTCTCCCGGTTGAGCCGGTCACGAAGCGACTCGCCCTCGACGAAGGGCATGACGTAAAACAGAAAGGAGTCCGCTGCCCCGCTATCAAACAGCGGCAGAATGTGCGGGTGCTGCAGGTTCGCCGTGGTCTTGATTTCGCTCAGGAATCGCTCGGCGCCGATCACCGCGGCCAGCTCGGGCCGCAGCACTTTCACCGCGACTCTGCGGTCGTGCTTGAGGTCCTGGGCGAGGTAGACCGTAGCCATGCCGCCCGCGCCCAACTCCCGCTCGAGGCGGTAGCGATCGGCCAGCGCGGCAGTCAGGCGATCCAGCATGCTTACTGTTGCCTCAGTTTGGGGAGAAGTTCCGCGAACCAGTTATCGACCACCACCAGCTGGTTCGGCTGAGCCAGGGTCGAGTCCCCGACCGGCCGCAGCATGACGAAGCGCTGGTCGTCGCCGGTCACGTCGTAGGCCCGGTAGGAAGGCGCCTTCACATAGGACTTTGCCATGAACAGTACGTGGGGGACACCCGACCGGAAGGACGGGGACGTGGTCACCGAGGCTGCCATCATTTCGCCCGAAGGAACCCGGAAGAAAATCTCCCGGCCGCTCCGGCCCCACAACGGCTCCTCGCCGCCACCGGTCGTTACCTGCCAGCGGCCGTTTTCGGTGGCCGGAAAGGGTCGCACGTAGATCTCGTCCCGGCCGGATTCGTCCGATTGATAGGCAATCCATTTCCCGTCCGGTGAAAGCGTCGCGGCCCGCTCGTCGAAGCGAGGAGAAGCCACGATGGGCCGGGGCGCTGAATCCACTCCAGGACGGAACATGAGAATATCCCGGGAAGGGACCGTGGTCCGGACCAGCAGTGACGTGCCGTCGCCAATCCGTCTCGCCTCGGCCAGCGACCGTTCGGAGCCGAGCAGTCGCTCAGCCGAGCCGCTTCCATCGGCCCGCCGAACCATCACCGACGCGTTGTTGTTGCCGGGATCCGAGAGGTAAGTCACCGACTGCCCATCGGGGGTCCAGACCGGCCGGTACTTGAGGAACTCCTCGAAGGTGAGCCGGGTGAGCGCCCCGCGATCGAGCTGTTTGATCCAGATGTCCGAGGTCTGATCTCCCGCGATCGCCACGGCTAAACGGCTGCCGTCCGGCGACAGGCTGAGCCCGCCATTGAAGGGACGCACCATCGTCCAGCCGGAATCGATGGCCGACGCTCGCCCATCTCGGGTCACCCATACTGCCTGCACGGTCTGGTGCACGGCCCGGGGTTCACCGGCATAGTACACCAGGGTCCCACCCTCCGACACGGCGACATTCGCGGTGGACCCGTCCGTCACCGCGATGCCGGTGATCACCGGGATCGCCGGGCCGGTCGCCACCATCCGGCCCTGGTCAAACGGCAACGCCACCATCGAGCCGTCAATCTTTACGATCAACACGTGTCCCGAGGGGAGGTATAGGGCACTCACGCCACGCTGCAGAATGTGAAACTTACCGGTCTTGACATCGGCGACGGCGATGTCGGTTTCCGCCGTCCGCGTGGGGCCGTACCAGACGGCGAAGAGGAGTCCGCGGTTATTGGGAAGCAGGGACGGATTGAGATGGGAAAAGGCATGGGTCGCCGTGTCGATCATGGTGAACGCGACGGGAGTACCACCGGTGACGGGGACCCGGACGATGCCGATGGCCTGGTTGAAGTACGACGTCGAGTACAGGAATCCATCCGGGCTCCACGCGGTCCCACCAGGGGCGACCAGGGTGTCGGCGACGACGACCGGATCGGAACCGGCAAGCGCTACAATTTTGAGTCCACCCGGCGCCACAAACGCCAGCCTTCGTCCATCGGGGGAGAAGGACAGACTGTTCGCGCCGGCGGTGCCGGCGAGCGGCCGAGCGTGAAGCTGGTCGCGATCCCGAATCCAGATCTGGTTCGCCCCGTTCGCGGCGCCTCCTACGTAGGCCAGATGGCTCCCGTCCCGGCTGATGGTCATCGACCCGCCATTATCCTGGGCGATGGCTTCCGAACCGGGGAACTCCACGGCATAGCGGCGAACCGCCTCGTCGGTGCGCGATCGGCCCCGGGACCAGGCCCACCCGGCCAGCGCGGCGAAGACCAGGGCAAATCCCCACCCCAGCCACGCCACCGGACGAGTCGCGCGCCGAGTCGAAGCGCGAGAAGACCCCGTCGCGAGACGGCGTCCAGTAGACCCGCCCTCGAGTGCCGCCGCAAACTCTGCCGCGGTGGCCCACCGATCGGCCGGCAACTTGGCCAGCGCGGTGTGGATCGCGTCTTCCATCGCTTCGGGGACCGTGTCGCGGCGCGACGATACCAATGCCGGCTTCTCGGTCAGCACCTTGGCCACGATGGCCTGCGCGGTGCTGCCGGTAAAGGGCGGATCGCCCACCAGCATCTCGTAGGTCATCGCCCCCAGCGCGTACACATCGCTCCGGGCGGTGATTTCCCGCTCGCCCATTGCCTGTTCGGGTGACATGTAGTGCGGGGTGCCGAGCGACATGCCCGTTTCGGTCATCCGGCCACCGCCTGCCTTGCTGGCGGCGAGGGCGATGCCAAAGTCCGCCACCAGCGCCTGGCCATCGTGCAGCAGGATGTTCTCCGGCTTGATATCGCGGTGGATCACGCCGTGGCGGTGGGCGTAGTCGAGGGCGCTGGCAACTTCCTTGGCGATGCGCATGACATCGGCGATGGGGAGCTGCTTCTCTCGGCTGAGCCGGTCGCGGAGCGACTCGCCGTCGATGAAGGGCATGACATAGAAGAGAAACGAATCGGCGGCCCCGGAATCGAAGAGCGGCAGGATGTGCGGGTGCTGCAGGTTGGCCGTGGTCTTGATCTCGGAGAGGAATCGCTCGGCCCCGATCACCGCGGCCAGCTCGGGCCGCAGCACCTTGATGGCAACCTTGCGGTCGTGCCTCAGGTCCTGGGCGAGATAGACCGTGGCCATGCCACCCGCGCCGAGTTCCCGCTCGATACGGTAGCGGTCGGCCAGGGCGTCAATAAGGCGGGAGGGAGTCACTTCTGCACCAGCTCGGCCACCCAGATGTCGCTCTCGGGTGATCCGATGGTGAAGTAGAAAACCTTCCCGTCCGTGGCGAAGCCATAATGGGCATGCTGCCGGGTCGGGTCGTCAAAGTTGACCAGCACCATGCCGGCGCCGCCTGCGGCCGGTACCGACCGAATCGACCATCCGGTCGGGGACCGTGTGAGATAGTAGAGCCTTGACCCATCGGGCGACCATGCCGCGTAAAATGCCTCGGCGCGGTCGGCAGCATTGGAGACGAACAGCGAGTCGGCCCCGCTGTCGACCCGCCGAAGCCGGAGCCCGTCCGGACTGTGGTACACGATCGTCCCTCCGGCCGGCGACCAGTGCGCGAAGTCTCCCACCAATATTGGGATGTCCACCTGCCGAGCACCCTCGACCAGCCGAAGAATGCCGAATCGGTGTGGTTCGCTGAGCACTTCGTACACAATGGTCTGGTTGTCCGGGGCCCAGTCGGGGTCCAGTTCCTCATCCCGCGAAGAGGTCCGTTGCCTGAGCCCGGTGCCATCGGCATCCATCGTGTAGATGTCGCGGTTCCCGTTGCGGAGCGAGTGGAACACGATCTGGTGGCCGTCCGGTGACCAGTCGGGGCTGAAGTCCCCGGCCGGATCAGTGGTCAACTGCCGAGGTTCGCCGCCGGCCACCGGCATGACGTACAGGTCCGGGTTCCCATTTCTGTCAGAATCGAAGACCAGCCAGCGGCCGTCGGCCGAAACGTCCACATCCTCGATGGTCTCGTTTCCGGACGTGATCCGAGTCGCGCCGCGGATCGAGACCGGACCGCGGGAGGGCACCGGGATGGACCAGATACTGGAGTACGAGATCAGCCGGGAATACGCCATCCGGCCGCCCTTTCGGCTTACGTTCAACCCCTGCGCGTCGGCACCAGTGGTGAGACGCTGGGGACTTCCCTCGGGCGCACCACCGGCCCTGATGCGCTGCCGATACACATCGCGGGTGCCGTCGCGATCCGATATCCAGTAGAGCTCGCGACCGTCGGGAGACCACTGGGGCGCGGCGTTGAGTGTGCTGTCCGAGGTGACCCGCGTCAGGCGTGCCCCGTCGAGGTGCACGATCCAGATCGCAGAGGTTCCCTGGTTGCCGAAATACCCGGTCCCGAAGACAAATAGGGAGTTCCCGCCCGCGACCGCGATGTTCCGCCCGTCCGGGGACCACGCCGGAGAGAATGGAGAAATCGGGGCGGGAAGCCGCAGGGTGTCGCCGCTGGCCAGTGTTGTCACGATGATCCCCTCGCCGTTGAATCCCAGGGTCCAGGCGATCCGCGATCCATCGGGGGACCAGTCGAATCCGGCGATCGGCGATCCCGCCCCGCTGCTCCAGACGAGCTTGCCGGGATCGAGCCGGGTGATTCGCCGAGGCGTCCCACCGAGTGCCGGCACTACGAAAATACCGTCATTGGCTTGATACGCGATCTGGGATCCGTCGGGCGACCATCGGGGCCAGCGGAAGTTGTCGCTCGTGTCGTTGGTCAGCGCGACCGGGCGCCCGCCGCTTACCTGGCGTACGTAGATCTGCATCGCGGTGGTAGGACCGGCGGCATAGGCGATGTTCTCGCCGTCGGGGGACAGTGCCGGGTCCACCTCGAGTCCGGCCGCGCGGGTAACCTGGGTGGTGCGGCCGATGGTGAGAGATGGTCCAGCGCCGGGACGGCGAGCCACCCAGACAATCGCGGCGATCACGATGAGAACCGCGGCGAGCCCGATGCCGATCACGGTGCGAGTGACTCGCGGGACGGTCGCCGCCCGGCCGCTTCCCGGGGCCACGAGGGCCGCGGCGAAGTGGGCGGCGGGGCTGAAACGATCGGCGGGATTCTTGGCGAGCGCGCGGGTCAGCACGTCGGCGATGGCCGGGGGCACCGCGGGCCGGAGCTGGGAGACCGGCCGAGCCTGCTCCATCATGTGCTGACGCACGACGCTCTCCGCGGTCGCGCCGGTGAATGGTGGCTGACCAGTCAACATCTCGTAGAGCACACAAGCCAGCGAGTAGAGGTCGCTGCGCCCGTCGACGTCCTTGCCGCCCGCGGCCTGCTCCGGGCTCATGTACTTCGGCGTACCGATCGCCACCCCGGTCTGGGTCAGGGTTTCGGCGCCCGCCGCGACCACGGCCTTCGCAATGCCGAAATCCGCGACGATCGCGTGTGCGGACTCGAGCAGGATATTCTCCGGCTTGATGTCCCGGTGGATAACGCTCCGGGCATGCGCGTAGGAAAGGGCATCGGCGACTTCGCGGGCGATCTGGAGAGCGTCGTCCAGCGGCAACTGCTTCTCGCGATCCAGCCGGTTGCGGAGGGACTCACCCTCCATGTACGGCATCACGTAGTAGAGGAACCCGGCGCTCTCACCGGAATCGTAGAGGGGCAGGATGTGGGGATGGTGGAGGTTGGCGGTGGTTTCGATTTCCCGAAGAAAGCGGTCGGATCCCAGCGCGGCAGCCAATTCCGGGCGCAGCACCTTGATCGCCACCTGGCGGTGGTGTTTCAGATCTTCCGCCAGGTACACCGTGGCCATGCCCCCCTGCCCCAGCTCCCGCTCGAGGCGGTAGCGGTCGGCGAGGGCGGCGGTCAGGCGGTCGATGGTCTCACTCATGGGGCGGCCCTTGCCAAAGTTCCGGATGCGCATCGGCTGCTCGTTTCCGCATCTCGGCAACCTCCTGCCGCATGTTCGCCAGCACCGACTTATACCTGGGCTCCTGCCGTATCGAGGCAAAGAACGGATCGAGTGCAAGTTGGTGGGCATCCCTCCACCCCGCCCGGTAACCCTGCTCGAGCCAGTCCATCGCCTCGGCGGTGTGGCCCTGGATTGCGTTGATGGCAGCCAGTTCCATTGGGGCGGCAGGCCCCTCGGCGCCAGCCTTCAACTGCTGCTGAGCGGCGGCCGCCGACTGGCGCCACAGTGACGAGGCTTCCCGTTCGGCGCCGCGTTGATGCAAGGTGAGAGCATAGAAGGAGCGCAGGCCAGCCGCATCGTACTGCGATGGCGTCCCGGGGTCCGCCGCGACCAGTCTTGCGAGAAGGGGTTCCGCCTCTTTGAGGCCTGCAAGCGCGGCAAGCTCCGCCAGGATTGGCGGTCCCTCGGTGTTGTCGGGATCGTTGGCGATCATCCGGCGGGCCCGCCCAAGAGCGGCCGCCGTGTGCCCCATCCTCAGCTCCAGCCAGGATAGCAGGCCTTGGACCCGTAATTCGCTAGGTCGTTTGCGCTCAGCAGCGAGGAGATAGCGAGCCGTGACGGAGTCATCGTCCAGGCCGATCAGCGCGAGACCCACGTGATATGGACCGTGAGGGTGATTCGGATTAAGCTGGGCGGATCTGAGCGACCAGTCGAGTGCCTCGTCGTAGCGGCCCAGGGATACGTAAACATTCGCCAGATCAGCCATGACACCATCGTGGCTGGGCTTGAGCTCGAGGGCTTTCAGGTACGACCGGCGAGCGTCGGCAAACTGGAAACGATACGATTGCAAGTCACCCAGGGCGAAATACCCATCCGAAAGCTCGGAGTCCACCGCGATTGCTTTCCGCGCTGCGACAAAACCGGAGTCGAGCCACGCGGGCTCACCCGCAACGCTGCGAAACATGTAGTTGCGCGCGAGATAGGCGTAGGCCAGCGCAAAACCGTTGTCAATCTCGATGGCCTGGCGAAGGAGCCCTGCCTGGACCCGGTTCTCCGAGCGCGTCTGCGGCCGAAGCTCGCGAGCGCGCAGATAGATCTCGTACGCCGCCGTGCTGCTGGTTGGCGCATGCGCGATTCGCTTGGCCTCTGACTCGGTGAGGGTAGCCTGCAATGCATTGGCGACCTGGTGCGCCACGTCGGCCTGGACAGCAAAGAGATCGGACATCTGTCGCTCATATTGCTCGGACCAGAGCGACTGGCCCGTGGCGACGTCGGTCAGCTCGACGTTGATGCGGACCCGGTCGCCTGCCAGGCGCACGCTCCCGTCAACCACGCTGCCGACGCCCAGCTCGTTCGACATCCGTTTGAGCCGATTAGAGACGGTGTCGTACTGGGCGGTGGCCGCCCGCCCGAGCACCCGGAGTGAGGCGACCTTGGCCAGTTGTGAGGTGATTTCCTCGGTCATCCCCTCGCTGAAATATTCCTGGGCCGTATCCTGGGATATGTTACGCATGGGCAGAATGGCGACCACCTTCCGATTATCGCTCTCAGCGGCCCCGCCTCGGCTTCGCACTTTCCACAGATACCCCGCTGCGGCGATGGCGAGGAGGACGAGAACGAGGCCGGCCAGCACGATCGGCCGACGGCTTCGCTGGAGCGACTGAGAAGACGAAGCCTTGAGGGCCGCTGCGAAATCGGCAGTCGTGTCGAACCGATCGGCCGGGAGCCGCTCCAGCGCCCGATGGACCGCCTTGTCTATCGTCTGCGGGATGCTGCGGCGCTGCCGGGTGAGTGACGGCGCGTCGGCGGTCATGATCTTCGCCACGACGGCCTGGGCCGTTACGCCCGTGAAGGGCGGCTCGCCCAGCAGCATTTCGTACAGGACGCAACCGAGAGAAAAGGTGTCGCTCCGCTGGTCAATGTCACGTTCTCCCATCGCCTGCTCGGGGCTCATGTAGTGGGGTGTCCCCAGCGACATCCCCGTCTCGGTCATCCGATTGCCCCCGGCGGTCGAGACGGCCAGCGCGATCCCGAAGTCGGCGACCACGGCGGACCCGTCGTGCAGCAGGATATTCTCCGGCTTGATGTCCCGATGAATGACCCCATGCCGGTGCGCATAGTCGAGCGCCGCGGCGACTTCGGTCGCGACGCGTACCGCATCCTCGATGGGAAGCTGCTTTTCACGGTTCAGCCGGTCCCGGAGCGATTCCCCTTCGACGAACGGCATTACATAGAACGCGGTGCCCTGCACCTCGCCCGAGTCGATCAGTCCGAGAATGTGCGGATGCTGAAGGTTGGCGATCGTCTTGATCTCGCGAAGGAAGCGCTCGGCGCCGATCACCGCGGACAGCTCCGGTCGCAGCACCTTGATCGCGACGTGGCGATCGTGACGCAAGTCATGCGCGAGATACACGGTGGCCATCCCGCCCTGGCCCAGCTCCCGCTCGATGCGATAGCGGTCGGCCAATGCCGCGGCGAAGCGGGAGAGGTCTCTCACCTCACCTCCACGGTCGAGATATCCCCCTCGTAATTCGGAATAGTAAAAAAGAACCGCCGGCCATCCGTAGTCCAATCGGCCCTCGGGCCCGAGCGGCTGGCGTCTCGCTGCCGGACCAGGATAATCGGTGCCCCTCCGTGTACCGGGAGCTTCACCAAGGTCAGGCGACCATCGGTTTCCCGCAGACGGTAATAGATAAATCGGCCGTCCGCCGACCAGAACAGCTGGCGGCTGGCCTGAAACCCGGAGGGAAGCTCATAGAGCCGAGTCGGCGGACCACCGTGGATGGGCACGATAGCGACCGATTCATCGTAGATCGTTGCGAGTGCGCTGCCATCGGGCGACCAGTCCGCCATGCCGGGAGCCCGGGGCACCAGCACCCGAGGCGAACCCCACTGGCCATTGGCATCCCGGGAAATGGTCGCGAGCCAGATGCTGGAGGCCGAATCTTCGTAAAAGGCGATCGAGCGCCCGTCCGGCGACCAGCTCGCGGCATACTCCTGGAGCAGACTGGTGGTGAGTTGCCGCTGGTTCGTACCGTCGCTCGACATCAGCCAGAGGTCCCGATTCCCCGACCGGAGCGAGTGAAAGACGATAGTGCGATCGTCCGGCGAAAACGCCGCCGCAAAGTCGTTGGCCGAATCGCTGGTGAGCTGCTCCGGCTCGGCACCAGGCTGATCCAGCCGGAGGCGATAGATGTCCGCATTCCCTCGCCGGTCGGAATCGAACAGGAGCCAGCGGCCATCGTGCGACAGCATGACTCGCTCGATCACCTGGTTACCGGCCGTCACCCGAACGGCGTCCGCATCGGTGATGACCTCTCCCGGGCGGAGCGGCAGCATCCAGACGTTCGCCTCCCGCGCCAGGGTCGCAAACGATAACGTCCGACCGTTCGCTGAAAGCGCGAGGGTATGAGCGTTGAGACCGGTCGAGAGGCGCCGGGGAGGAGCACTGAGACCGCCCCTCGAATTAAGCCGGGCGAGGTAAACATCCTTCGCCCCGTCCCGATCGGAGATGAAGAAGAGACCTCGGCTGTCGGTCGTCCAGGTGGGGCTCAGGTTGGTGAACCCGTAGGGCGCCACCGTATCCGGTGTGCCCCCGGCGGCCGGGATCACCAGGATCGAGCTGGGCGCAGTGTTGGCGAAACCAGTCGCTCCGTGCCAGAGCAGGTTCCGCCCCTCGACCAGGGCGAGGAAACGGCCATCGGGTGACCAGCTCAAAGAATGGGGATCAGTTCCCTGGTAGACCGGGCTCGGTGCGCCACCCGCCGTACTGACATAGACGGTACTGCCGATATCGTAGGCGAATCGGGCCCCATCGGGCGACCAGTCCGCGCTGGCGATGGCATCGTTCCCCTGTACTTCCACCAGGGTTTTGGGTGACCCGCCAAGTGTTGAGATACGGCTCACTCGCCGGGTCGCGCCATCGTTGGTGACGAACAGCAGCTCGTCTCCTCCCGGAGCCCAGCGCGGCCGGGTGTGCCGGCCCGGCAATGTTGCGGTCAGATCGATGGCCGGCCCGCCACTTAACTGCCGCACAAAGATGTGTGACTGGAAGTAGGACCCTGCCGAGTAGGCAATGAGACGGCCATCGGGCGAGATGACCGGATCAGTCTCCAGGCCGGCCGCGTCGGTAATCCGGCTCTGGCGGCCCAGGACGACCGAGGGCTGATCGTCTTTTCGGAGAAACACAACAGCGACGGTGGCCAGCACTGCTACCGCCAGCAGCACCGCCACTCGCCCGGTCGGCCACCGGTGCTTTTGAACCGCCGGAATGGGCCGCGTGCTGGTCGGGGTTGTCCCCCCACTCGGCGTGGCCACGATCTCGAGGACCGGCAGCAGCTCTTCGGCGGACTGCGGCCGGTCGGCCGGCTTCTTCTCCAGACATCGCATGACCATCTGCACCAGCAGCGGTGGGCAGGACGGACGCAGCGCACCCACCGATTCCGCGGTTTTCGTGACGTGAGCGGCCAGTACCTCCTGGGCGGTGGGAGCCACGAACGGCGGCCGGCCGGTGAGCATCTCGTAAGCCATGACGCCAAAGGCGTAGATATCGACCCGATGGTCGGTGTGGGGATCGGCCGCCGCCTGTTCGGGAGCCATGTAGCTGGGGGTGCCGAGAGCGATGCCCGCGGTAGTCAGTGAATGCCGGCCGGTCGCCTCGCTGACCGCCTTGGCGACGCCAAAGTCGGTGACCAGCGCGTGGCGCCCGGAGAGGAGCACATTGTCCGGCTTGATGTCGCGGTGGACCACGCCCCGTTCATGAGCGTAGGCCAGGCCGTCCGCAACTTCCCGGAGAATCTTCGCCGTCTCCGGAACCGACAGCTCGCCCAGCCGGTCGAGCCTGCCCCGCAGGGATTCCCCGTCCACGTAGGGCATGACATAGAAAAGGAAACCGTCCGCTTCGCCAGAATCGTGGAGCGGGAGAATGTGGGGATGGCTCAACTGCGCCGCTATGCGAATCTCGCGGAGAAAACGCTCCGACCCGAGTGAGGCCGCCAGCTCGGGGCGCAGCACTTTGACGGCCACCTTGCGGTCGTGTTTGATGTCCTGCGCCAGGTAGACCGTGGCCATGCCACCCTGCCCCAGCTCCCGTTCGATGCGGTAGCGGTCGGCCAGCGCCGCCTTGAGCCGGCCGATGTTATCGGTCACGCAGTGCCGAACCGCTTGGCTGACCGCTCCCGCTTCTTGGCCGCTTCGACTTCGCGATTCTTGGGCGGCGCGTGGGTCACCAGGGACCCCAGCAGCTCGCGCACCGTCTCGGTCACGTGCTCGACCGCATGATCGAAGGCCGCCTGGTTGGCGGCGGATGGCTTGGTGAAACCGCTCACCTTGCGCACGAACTGGAGCGATGCCGCCCGCATTTCGTCGTCGGTGACGGGCGGGTCAAAGTGGTACAGAGTTCGAATGTTCCGGCACATGCCTGAGGCTCCTGGGAGATCGGTCTAACTGGATGAAAGCAAAGGTACCGCAAATTACCGGGTCTCGGTAAGCGGGCGACTGAACACCGCCCCGTGCGGCACGCCGGCGCCCGACGCCCCGTGCGGCCAGGGGCCGAGCAGATCGAAGCCGGGGCGGGTCGCGCCCGGAGGCCGGAAACGCTCGTCGAGTGCCAGCACCCCGGTCGCCGGGTTGAAGGTTGCCAGCAGCACGCGATGGACCAACTGGCCATACCCGGTGATGACCAGCCGCCGGTGGTTCGGTTCCAGGGCAATCCAGTGCGGCACGTCACCGGTACCCAACATCAGCCGCGACGCCTCACGCGGATGAGCGGGATCGGAGATGTCCAGGCTGACGACGGCAGGATACGAGGGCACCGTGGTGATCCAGTAGGGGCCCGCAACCACTGGAATCGCGCAATAGGTGTCCTTCTTTCGAGGAAATGTTGCCACCAGCCGGCCGGCGGGGTGGTCTCCCTCGATGCCGTCGAGGAGATAGAGTCCGCAGTTGAAGGTCGATACCATCACCGTGCGCCCGTCGGCGAGAAGCCGGGGCTCGGCCGTGTAGTCACTTTCGTCTCCGAGGGGGCCGGGTGGCAGCGTGATGGTGTGCAACAGCTCCAGATTCGAGAGGCGCCAGATCTGGACCTGGTTGGAGCGGTAGGGGTTCGTGTCGTCCATGTCGGTAGTTGACGTGACGATCCGGTCCAGCGCGGGGACAATGGCCCCGGAATAGACCCGAAGTCCTTCGGGCACGTTGGAACCAGTGTCCGGGCTCGAGCGAACGACCACGCCCGCCGGCGTCATCTCCACCAGCCCGCCGGGATGCATGCCCGACGCATCGTGCCGCATCTGGAAGGTGGCCAGCACGTTGCCATTGGGGAGCCGGAGGAAGCTGTGGGGATGGCTCATGCCCGCCTGGTCGCCGAATTCACCCACGATCCGCGGCCTGGCTTCATCGCGAAGATCGAAGATGAAGCTCTTTCCGCTCCCGAACCCGTTAACGAACAGCTGGCGGTCGGCAGCCAGCTCGTGCTCCGTGTGGTGAGGCCGGTTCCCGCTTCCCACCGGCACGGTCGCGATGAGCGAGCCATACCGCGGGCCGTCCGGTTGGACATCGAGGACCGCGAGGAAGTCGGGCGCCATGGAGTCGGCGGAGCCGGTCCAGAGATACAGGTACTTGCTGGATTCGCCGGATCCCTGCGCCACGGCCTGGGAAGCGGCGTACCCCAGGAGCACCAGAAGGAAGGCACCAGTTTTCATCGCTCGGCTCCGCAGGAAAGGGTTCGGATGTTCCGGCACATGCGTGATGCTCCTGAGCAATCCTTCTAATTGGATGAACATTAGGTACCGCCAATCATCGGGAACCAGGGAGCCCGAGCCGCCTCCCTAACGCCGCGAAACGCGGGTCGGAGTGAAGAGATTCCAGCTCGGGCCAGGTGTTGAGGCCCGCCAGCAGGTTGGTACGATCTTCGACTGCCCGCTCCAGCCATTCGAAGGCGAGGTCCTTCTCACCCAGGCTGGCATGGACCTCGGCCACGAAAAGCGGGTTGACATAGTGCCGGCGGGCGTAGGCCTCGAGCCGGCCCAGGATTTCCCTCGCCTCCTTCAGCTTCCCCATGCGGGCGTAGGTGATGGCATATCCATGCAGCGGTTGCTCGCCCATGTATCCCTGGGCCCGGGCGTACTCGGCCAGCGCCAGGTCATACCGCCCCTGCTCCCGGTACGCCGCACCGAGGAACGTGTCGAGATAAATGAAGGTCTGGTCGAGCGCGGCCGTCCTGGCGTGCTGCGCAATCACCTCATCGTACCGGCGAGCCAGGTAGAGGCACCACTCGCGGACGAATCCGGGCCAGGGGGAAAGGCGATCCAGTTCGATAGCCCGGTCAGCCTGGGCCAGGCCCGCGTCGGTCCGGCCGGTGAGACATAGAAAATTTGCATAAATGACCGCAGCATCGGCCGAGTTGGGGCTCAAGGCGACGCCGCGCTGGATCTCCCGCTCCGCTTTCGCCACGTCCCAGTCGGTCACGAACGATGCGTATCCGTGGAGCGTGTAGTTTTCCCCAGCCTGGCTGCCGAGCTGCATCGCCTTTTCGGCCGCCATCCTCGTCGAGTCATAGGCGATCCCCGATGGCTGGTAGGCATCGGCGAGCCAGGCGTAGGCCCATGCAATCCCCACGTAGGCCTGGGCATAAGCAGAATCCCCGGCCAGCGCATTTCGGAAGTAGACCAGGGCGCGCCGGATGGCCGGCTCGGTGGCCTCATGGACCAGGGACATGCCCTGCAGATAGAGATCGTGGGATTCGGGATTGCTGGTTCTCTCGGCGAGCGTCGCGGCCAGCTCGGCTCCTCCGAGCTTGAGCGCGAGCTGGTTCACGATCGCCTGGGTAATCGAGTCCTGCACCGCAAAGGCGTCCTTGACGGGCTGGTTGTAGCTGTCGGACCAGAGCTCCACGCGCTGGTTTGCGTCAATGAGCTGGACGCTCACCCTCATGCGGTCGCCGACCCGGCGTACCGACCCCTGCAGGACCACGGCCACATCGAGTTTCTCGCCCACTTCGCGGACGTCGAGATTCTGCCGTCCCTTGAACGCAAAGGACGAGGTCCGCGCCGCCACCCGGAGGCCGGGCACCTTGCCGAGCGCGTTGGCCAGCTCTTCGGCCATGCCGTCGGCGAAGTACTCCTGGGTCGAGTCGCCGCCGACATTCACCAGGGGGAGCACCGCGATGGACTTGGCCGTCTCCGCAGTGGGTGCACTGGCCGGACTTCGCTTGCTGATGACGAGCCAGGCCGCGATCGCGACGAGGGCAAGGCCGACGACGACCGCAGCGATCAACCAGCCACGCTTGCGCGGAGCCGGACCCGCAATCAGCGCCTTCGCAAAGGCGCCGCAACTGGGAAACCGGTCGGCCGGGGACTTGGCCAGCGCCCGGCCTACGGCGAGATCGATTGCCGGCGGAACCTCTGGGCGAGTCGCGCGCAGGGTCCGGGGCTTCTCGGTCATCAATCGGGCGATGATGGCCTGCGCGGTCGGACCCGTGTGCGGCGGTTCCCCACTCAACATCTCGTAGGTCACCGCGCCCAATGCGTACTGGTCCGACTTCGCATCGAGGGTGCGCTCGCCGGCGGCCTGTTCCGGGCTCATGTAGTGCGGGGTGCCGAGCGAGAGGCCGGTCTCGGTCACCCGGGAGCCGCCGGCCTGGGCCACGGCCAGCGCGATGCCGAAGTCCGCGATCACCGGCTGGCCGGCCTGGAGCAGGATGTTGTCCGGCTTGAGATCGCGATGGATGACACCCTGGGCGTGGGCATAATCCATGGCATTGGCGAGCAGGGTGACCAGGCGGACGACCTCGTCCACCGGCAACTGGCGCTCGCGCTCCAGCCGAGCGCGCAGGGTTTCGCCCTGTACATAGGGCATGACGTAATACAGGAAGCCGTCGGCCGCCCCGCTGTCGAACAGGGGCAGGAGGTTGGGATGCTGCAGGTTGGCCGTCACCTTGATCTCGGCCAGGAAGCGCTCGGCGCCGAGCACGGCGGCGAGCTCGGGCTTCAAGACCTTCACCGCAACCTTACGGCTGTGCTTGATATCCTCGGCCAGGTACACCGTCGCCATACCCCCCTGCCCCAGCTCCCGCTCGATGCGGTAGCGGTCGGCCAGGGCGGTAACTAGACGGGAAATGTCGCTCATCGGTTGGGGAAGTTGAGCTTCTGCATCAGCGCGATGAACCGCGGCTCGGCCCGAAGCGGATCGTAGATCTTGTCGATCTTGAGCCAGACCAGGAACTCCGAGCTGGCCGCGTAAGCCTGCTCAAGATAGTCGAGAGCGCGGGTGCGATCACCGAGGCCGAGGTACACCAGTGCCAGGTTGAACGGGGCCACCTCACTCCGGGGCGACATCCTCCTGAGATCCTCGAGGGTCGCCATCGCCCGGGTGCGGTCACCCGACATGCCATACGCGTACGCCAGGTACGCGGTTATGAATGGCGGCGCACCCAGGGTGCGCGACCGCTCGAACTGCGCGATAGCCACGCGGTAGTCGCCGCTCTGGAGCGCCAGGATCCCTTCAGTCGCCGGCGGGAAGAAGAAGGTCGGATCGAGGTCCGCCGCTTTCCGGGCAAGCTCATGGGCCATCGCCGCCTTGCCCGCGTACAGCACGGTCGTCGCCAGATCTTCCAGGATTGATGGCGACAGCGGATCGAGCGCAATGGCTCGCTGGCCCTCGGCAATCGCCTCGTCGAAGCGCCCGACAATCCCCAACAGCTGGTTGAGCTGGTCGTGCGCGTAGGCGTAACTGGGATTGAGGACGATCGCCCGGCGAAGCTCCCGTTCGCCCCCGGCCCAGTCGTGGTCGAACCAGGCCATGTACACGCCAAGCGATGTGTGCGCTTCCGCCGACATGCTGTCCAGCTGAACCGCCTGCTCCGCCGTCTCCTTCGCGCGGGGCCTCGCGTCGCGGGCGCTGATGAACCCCTCGTTGTACGCGGCCCAGGTGTAGGCATCCGACAGCCCCGAGTACGCCGGTGCAAAGGCCGGACTCAGCTTGACAGCCGCATCGAATTGCGCGACCGCCTTCTGGAGGTTCTCGTCACTCGGGCGGTTGAAGAAGAACCTTCCCCTGAGGTAGGCGTCGTGCGCAGCCGGATCAATGCTCGGTGCGGAGGCGAGACGAGATTGCTCACCGGGTGTCAGTTGGACGTTGATCGCATTCGCGATGGCGGACGCCAGCTCGGCCTGGAGCGCCAGCACGTCGCCCGATTTCCGCTCGAAGGTCTGGCTCCAGAGGTGCTTGTCCGCGCGGGCATCGATCAGCTGGGCGGTGATCCGCACCCGGTCGCCGGACCGGACCACCGAACCCTCCACGATGGCATCAACGTTGAGTGTCTTCGCGATCTCGGGAGTCGGCGGGCGATTCTTGCCCTTGAACTGCATCGCCGAGCCGCGCGAGGTGACCCGCAGCTGGCTGATCGTCGCCAGGTCGCTGGTCAGCTCATCCGTCATTCCCTCGGCGAAGTAGTCCTGGGTGGAATCGGCAGAATAGTTGTCCAGGGGTAGCACCGCGATGGACCGGATGCTGCCGGACGCTGACGCCGCAGATCGGCCACGCCAGAAGACAGCGTATCCGATCGCCGCCAACAGCAGCACGGCGACACCGATCACCAGCAGTGTCCGGCCACGCAGCACAGAACTCGGCGCCGACACTGGGGCAGCGGCGCCGGAGGTGTCGCTCGCCACGCGTGCGAACTCGCCGCAACTCCTGAAGCGGTCGGCTGGCGCCTTGGCGAGGGCGCGCTGAACGGCAGCGTCCAGTGTCGGGGAGATGTTCGGCCGGGTCGCCCGCAGGCTCCGGGGCTTCTCGGTCATCAGCCGGGCGATGATGGCCTGGGCGGTGGGACCGGTGTGGGGCGGCTCCCCGCTCAGCATCTCATAGGCAACAGCGCCCAGCGCGTACTGGTCGGACCGGGCATCGAGGTCCCGCTCGCCGGCGGCCTGCTCCGGACTCATGTAGTGCGGAGTACCCAGCGAAAGTCCGGTCTCCGTCACCCGGGAGCCACCGGCCTGGGCCACGGCCAACGCGATGCCGAAGTCGGCGATCACCGGCTGGCCGGCCTGGAGCAGGATGTTTTCCGGCTTGAGATCGCGATGGATGACTCCGCGCCCGTGGGCGTAGTCCAGCGCCCCGGCCATCAAGGTGACCAGGCGAATGGTCTCGTCGACCGGGAGCTGGCTTTCACGGTCGAGCCGGGAGCGGAGGGACTCACCCTCGACGTACGGCATTACATAGTAGAGAAAGCCATCGGCTGCGCCGGAGTCGAACAGCGGTAGAAGATTTGGGTGCTGCAGGTTGGCGGTGACCTTGATCTCGGCGAGGAATCGCTCGGCGCCGAGCACTGCGGCCAGCTCAGGCTTCAGCACCTTCACCGCGACCTTGCGGTCGTGCTTGAGGTCCTGGGCGAGGTAGACCGTCGCCATGCCACCCTGCCCCAGCTCCCGCTCGATGCGGTAGCGGTCGGCCAGGGCAGCGGCGATCGCGGTCATTATCTCGACGCGCCGGTCGCTCGCATCACGCTGGTACTGTCCCCCAGCATGAGCCACTCGACGATCGACAGGGGAAGCGTCCCGTAGCTGATGAGCTGATCGTGAAAGGCGCCGAGCCGGAAGTTGGCGCCCTGCCGGTCGCGGTAGCGGCCCAGCAGGCGCATGATCTGCCACTTGCCTACCATGTAGGTGATCTTCTGCGAGGGAGACGAAGCGGCACCGGCAGCCTCGCCTTCCGCCGCTTCCCGGTCCAGCCCGCCCGCC
>DASYPP010000036.1:0-6278 GCA_036006525.1 Gemmatimonadales bacterium | reverse complement strand
GTTCTTCAGGTCCGTCTTCATGGAAGCGACGATCGCCTTCTGCTTCGTGTTCGCAAACTTCGGGATGGCAATCGCGGCCAGAATGCCGATGATGACCACCACGATCAACAACTCGATAAGCGTAAAGCCCTTGCGGTTCATTTTCTGCTCCCCGTAAAGTTGGTTAACTCGCCCGAATCGCCAGAGTGATTTTCCACCGGTACTGAGTAAGGCAACACATATGCCGCCTTCCGCAAGGCTTTTCTAAGATCTTTGATGTCAGTGGGTTAGTCCAGAAAACTGACCAAAAACGCGTCGGAAATCCACCCAAAACTCAAGGGATTTTGCAAGAAAGAACGAGGGATGAGGGAGCCCTCAATTGGTGGATTAACTGATTGCTCCCTCAATTCTTACGTCCCCTCCTTGACCTCCTCGTACCGGCTGAGCTTCCGGTAGAGGGTCGAGGGGTCGATTCCGAGGATTTCGGCCGCCCTGGTCTTGTTCCCGCCTTCCACCTGGAGGACCCACATGATGTAAGCCCGTTCGATCACGTCCAGGGTGGGATTCTGGAAGGAGCGCTCGGCGACCAGCGGTTCCTTCCTCCGCTTGGTGATCCGTTCCGGCAAGGCCGCCGGATCGATTATCGGTCCCCGGGTCAGCACCACGGCGTGCTCCAAGGCGTTTTCCAGCTCGCGCACATTGCCGGGCCAGTCATACACCATCACCGCGTCCAGCGCTTCGGAGGAGAGGGCCTTGATCTCCGATTTGTGATCGGTGGCGAGCTGCTGGAGGAACAACTCCATCAACGGCAGCACGTCCTCCCGGCGATCCCGGAGCGGGGGCAGCTGGATCGCGATGACATTCAACCGGTAGAAGAGATCGGAACGGAAGGCGCCGCGGCGACATTCTTCTTCCAGGTCCTTGTTGGTCGCCGCAATGATCCGGACGTCCACCGGGATCGCCTCGGTGGCACCTACCGGAATCGCTTCCCGTTCCTGCAGCACCCGGAGCAGCTTGATCTGGAGGGCCGGAGTCATCTCGCCCACTTCGTCCAGGAAGAAGCTGCCGCCCCGGGCCGCGGCGAAGAGCCCCTGCTTGTCGCGCACCGCGCCGGTAAATGATCCCTTCACGTGGCCGAAGAGCTCGCTTTCCAGCAGGTTCTCCGGCAAGGCGCCGCAGTTGATCGAGAGGAAGGGACCTTCGGTCCGGAGCGAGAGGTTGTGAATGTACTTGGCGACGATCTCCTTGCCGGTCCCGCTCTCGCCCTGGATCAGCACCGTCGAATCGGTGGGGGCGACCTGCTCGGCCAGCTTCAGGGTATCGAGAAAGCGGCGGGACTTCCCGATCGGCCGGTCGACGCCGTTGCGATCCTTGCGGCGGATCTCCTGCTTGAGATGCTTGTTCTCCACCTTGACCGCGCGGTAGTCGCAGGCGCGGCGGAGGATTGCCACCAGCTCGTCATTGGCGAACGGTTTCTGGATGTAGTAGAAGGCGCCGGCGTTGACGGCACCAATGGCGGTCTGCAGCGAGGCCTGGGCGGTCATCAGGATGACCGGGGTCATGGGGTCCTGCTCCCGCGCGGCCTGGAGGATATCGAGCCCGCTGACCTGGGGCATCCGGACGTCGGTCAGGATGACGTCGTGGGTACCCGCCTTGATCTGGTCCAGCCCGGCTTTCCCGCCCTGGGCCGTGGTGACTTCGAAGCCCTCCTTCTTGAGCAGGATGCGGAGGGTATCGAGTATGCCCGTTTCATCGTCGATGATGAGCAGGGTGGGTTTCTGGTTCATGCGGCTTCCTCTGTCGACCAGCGTGCTGGAAAGAAAATGGTGAACGTGGTGCCGCGAGCGGGGACGGTTTCCACCAGCACCAGCCCACGGTGGGCTTCGACCGCCCGTTGGACGATGGCCAGGCCGAGCCCGGTGCCGCCGGTCCGGCCGGTGACGAATGGTTCGAAGATACGGTCCCGCACCGTGTCGGGAATGCCGGGCCCGTTGTCCCGGATTTCGAGCCGCACCGGGTTGGTCATAAGGCAGCCGGGCGGAAGATCGCTCATGTGCGCCGGACCGGTTGTGGCCACGATCTTGACCTTGCCGCCGCCGGCCTGCACCGCGTTCAGCAGCAGGTTCGCCACCACCCGGTGAAGCAGGTCCTCGTCGCCTTCCATCATGGCGCGCCCGCCCCGCACGTCGATCTCGGTTTCCTTCCCGGCGTCGGGATGTTCCCGCACCAGGCGGGCCGCGGCCAGGGCAACCCCGTGGAGATCGACCGGGTCGAAGCGGGTGACCCGGACCCGGGAGAAATCCAGGAATTCGCTCAACAACCGGCTCAGCCGGTCGCTCTCCCGCACGATGAGCTGGGCCAGGAAGCGATCGTCGTCATCGGCCCGGGCGCTCCGGGCCAGCTGCTCGACCGAGCTCCGGATGGAGGCCAGCGGGTTCCGGATTTCGTGGGCCAGCGACGCCGAGAGCGCGGCCACCGCTTCCAACCGTTCGGCGCGAAGGTGAAGCTCCTGGATCCGCTTCGAGTCCGAGATGTCGGTAAAAATAGCCGTGACGCTGGGCGGCTGCTGAACCTGGCCTTCAAAGGTGGTCGTGCTGAGACCGATTGGGAACATCCGGCCGTCGGCCAGCAGCACCGAGCCCTCGGCCCGGTTGACCTTACGCCCGTGCCGGATGGCGGCGACGATCGCGGCCCAGAGTTCGGGAGACCGCTGCTTCAACAGGTCGAGCACCGGCATACCGACCTGAGTTTCACTGTCCACCTCGAGCAGTTTCGCCGCCATCGGGTTGATGAAAGCGAGCCGGCCGGTGCCATCCACCGTGAGGACGCCGGAGCGAATGTTGCGCAGGATGTCATCGGCTTCCAGCTTGATCCGGCGCAGCTCGGTTTCCAGGGTCTCGTGTTCTTCCGTGGCCTGGCGGAGCCGGGCAACCATGGGGCCCATGATCGCGAAGACCGAGAGGAAGAGGACCAGCTGGCCCCAGAAGGCCACGCCCATGGTATCCGGGTGGCCCAGGAGGGTGTCCCCGCCATAGGTGAGGGCGGACAGGATCACCACCAGCACGGCGCCCCGAAGCGGGAGCAGCGTGGTGTAGGCCGCGATCATGAGGACGTAGAGAAAGGTGAACGCGCTCTGGGCGCCGCTGGTATAATGAACGATGGTGGTGACCAGGATCAGGTCCACCGCCACCTGCAGCGAGTAGAAGACGAGCCCGGGTTGGCGGCCCCGGGTCCACACCAGCCAGTAGCCGTACGGCGTGATGATGAAGGCCAGCAACGCCGCGGTGGTGACGATCAGGGCGGATTCGTTGGTGCCTTCGTCGCCCCGGGTCAGCAGGGCGGCGAGGACTCCCCCGACGGCCAGCAGTACGCGGAGTCCGAAGAGCCAGGCGAGGAGAGTGCGCTGGCCAGGAAAAGTGCGCCGGGTGTTCCGGCGAGCTTCCATAGAGCCTCAGAGGCAAGAGTAGAACTGGACTTAAGATACAATGACAACCGGCTGGTATGTCTACCTGGCGCAGTGCCGGGACGGGTCGCTGTACGGCGGGGCGACCACGAACCCGGAGCAACGGATCGCGACCCACAACCGGGGCCGGGGAGCGGCCTACACCCGTTCGCGGTTGCCGGTGACCCTGGTGTACCTCGAGCCGGCGGCGGACCGGTCGAGCGCGCTGCGGCGGGAAGCGGAGCTCAAGCGGATGTCACGGGCGGCAAAGCTCACGCTGATAAAAAGAAAGGGCGCCCGGTAGGGCGCCCGTTCGATGACCGGTTTCCCGGGCTGGACTACTTCAGCTCGGCTTCGATCGACTCGGCCTCCCGGAGGTGATTGCCCATGACCGGGAGCAGGCCCTCAGCCAGCGCCTTGAGGGCAGGATCCTGGATTCTCGGAATCACGTTGTCACGCAGGTCGGCGATGGCGGCCTTGTGCTGGTCCTCGATGGTCTCGATCCACGCCTTATCGAAGTCCTTCCCGGTCTTGCCCTGGTAGCTGGGCGTGTCCGAGCTGGGCGGAACGGGCTTGGCCGAGTCGCCGGCCATTCCGCTGGACATCCCGCCATGGGATTTCTGGAGGAACGCCTGGAGGTCCGCGACCGCCTTGGCGTGATCGCGCTGGAGCCGGCGGGCGAATTCCTTGACCCGGTCGGACTCGGTCGTGTTGATCGCCGCTTCCGCCTGGGTGACTTCATTCTGGTTGGCTGCGATCAGAGCAACGGCGATACTGGAGTCGGTCGGTGAAGTCGTGGTGTTTACCACAGTCTGACTGGAAACCGTCGTGGTGACCGTGGTCTTGGCAGTCGAGTCGTACTGCGCGGAACCCACGCGGGGTGCCAACGCGAAGAGGACCGCCAGGGAGGCTGGCAGCAGGTGTCGGGTTTTCATAGAAAATGTGACTCCACTTGATTGGGGCTAGGCGACTGGCCACGCAAAGGCGGCCAACGAGGCAACAACGAAAGCCGAACTTACCGGCGGTAGCAGAACGAGGATGTGAGCGGTTTCACAGAAAATTGTCGTCTTTCTCGACAGCGGGGGCCTTCGATTCCGTTAAGGTCCCTGTCATGCCTTTAACTGGAGAATCAATGGAGGACTCTGAGTTCCGGCTCGACAAGTGGCTGTGGGCGGCGCGGTTCTTCAAGACCCGGGCGTTGGCCGCGGAAGCCATAGATGGCGGCAAGGTGCTGGTGGACGGGGAGCGAGTGAAGCGGGCTCGCCGGGTGCGCAAAGGCGACAGGCTGGGGATCCGCCTGGGGCCTTATGAGCACGGGATCGTGGTGCTGGCGTTGAGCCACCGGCGCGGGCCGGCGAGCGAAGCCGCCGCCTTGTACGAGGAGACCGCGGAGAGCCTGGCGGCCCGGGAGAAGCTCAAGCTGGAGATCAAGGCGAGCCAGACGCTTTTCGCTCATGGAGAGGGCAAACCCAGCAAGAAAGACCGGCGGGACTTGTTGCGACTGAAGGGAAAGGGGAGAAGGGATTAGTCGAGCTGCTAGTGCGAAGCCAAGGCCGGCAGAAGCTCCTCGCGGCGGCCGCGGTGAAGCGCGGTGGCCGCGGTGAAACTGATTCCATGTTGTCATCCCGAGCGGTAGGGAGTGATCTCAGGCGACAAGCCGAAACGAGCTTTGAGATTCCTGCTGCGACCGAAGGAAGTCCCTTTAGGGGCGCTCGGAATGACATCCAAAGTTGTTGCTGTTCACCGCGGCCACCGCGCTACACCGCGTTCACCGCGAGGAGCTGTTGCAAGACCTGACAATACAGAATTCCTCCACACGCACTCCACACTAGTCGCCCTCCACAAACTCCATGGCCTGGGCCAGGATGACGCGGTCCAGCCGATGGCCGCCATGAAAGTGGAAGTCTCTGCACTCGGCACCGGCCTCCGTGAAGCGCCGGTGCTCCTTCTCGAACCAGGCCGGGGTCACGTACTCATCCTTGCTGCCGGCGACCAGGGCGACACGCTTGCCGCTAAGCCTGGGCGCCAGCGCCGCCGGATTCAGCTCCGGAGCCACTGTCCCGGCCCACACGATCAGGCCGGCCAGCTCGCTCTTTCCTCCGAGGAGCCAGCGCGATACCGTCGCGACGCCCTGGGAGAAACCCAGCGCAAAGAGCCGGTGATCCGCCGGGAGCCGGGCGCGTAGCTCCGACTGCACCTGGTCGAGATAGCGGAGGTAGTCATCGATCTCGTGCTGCCGGTCCTCCTTCGTCATCCAGCTGGCCCCGATGGGACCCAGGCCGTTGTCGTGGTAGAAACGGGAGAGCGCCTCGGGCGCGATCAGCAGCCGGGTCGCACTGGCGGCGGTGGAGAGATAGCCGATGAAGGCGCCGGCGAGCTGCCCGTAACCGTGACAGCCGAGCCAGGCGTGGCGTGCCGAGCCGGGATCGCCGTGGAGGTAGTAGCGGGCGGTCCGGGGAACAGACAGGTGGTGTTCGGTTATGCCGGCCACTGGAAGCGGCGCTGTCTCACGCTTGGCCATTCATCCACCTGAGGTTGAAGTAGCTGGATGATAATGGGGTCACCCTTGCGCATCCCGTCCCGAAGCATATGGTAGGGATAACCCGCGGCCCCGGAGGCCCATGCGGCGCGAATGGCGGAGGATCTCGATACTGGCGGCTCTCACGATGGCAGGGGGCCTGGGGTGCAGCGGCGTCAATGGCGACGCGAGTAACAGCCGGGACCCCAACGGGCCCGGCGTCGAGACGCCGGACGGCCCCGGGTTCATCCAGGTCACCGTGGCAACCGCCAATCCCGCCGCGGGGATGTCCTACACGGTCACCATCAGCAACGGCCAGAAGCAGACCGCCGGCCCCAA
>DASYPP010000035.1:0-54716 GCA_036006525.1 Gemmatimonadales bacterium | reverse complement strand
CTCTCCGGTCCCCGGGACCTCTACGCCGAGCTGGTGCCGGGCAGGCAGCGGCATGCCGTGCTGGCCGCGGCCCGGCGGCTGGGACTCGCGCCGGTCGCGACCAACGCGGTAGTCGCCGCCAACGCGGAGGACTGGACCCGGCACCGCCTGCTCCGCGCCATCAGCCGGAACATCGCGATCTCCGCCTGCCCGCCCGACATTCTGGCCTCCCGCGACGCGTGGCTGCGCCCGCCGGGAGATCTCGCCCGCTTCTTCCCCGATTGTCCCGAAGCGCTCAGCAACGCGGAAGCGATCGCCGAGCGTTGTGAATACCGGATTCCGTGGGGCCGGGTGATACCACCCCGGCTGGCGGAGCACGAAGATGCGATGGCCCAGCTCCGGGCCCTGGCCTACGAAGGCGCCACCCACCGTTACGGCACCATCGCACCGATCACCCGCGACCGGCTGGAGCACGAGCTCGGCATCATCGCCCTGAAAGGGTTCGCCGACTACTTCCTCGTGGTAAGGGACATCGTCCAGCACGGCCCCACCCACTGCGGCCGCGGCTCGGTCGCCAACTCGGTGGTGAGTTACTGCCTCGGCATCACTCACGTCGAGCCGCTGGGCTCCGGGCTTCTGTTCGAGCGGTTTCTCAATCCGGAGCGGAAGGACCCGCCCGACATCGATCTCGACTTCCCCTGGGACGAGCGGGACGACGTGCTGGCCTATGTCTTTGGCCGCTATCCCCATCCCCGCGCGGCGATGGTCGCCAACCATAACTGCTTCCGGCTCCGAGGCGCGCTCCGCGAAGTGGCCAAGGTGCACGGCCGCCCCCCCGGCGAAATCCGCGAGGTCACCCGCCGCATCCCCTGGTACGAAGAGGGGTCGCTCAGCGAGACCATCGCCGGGCATCCCAATTTTTCCAGCCTCGAGCTGCCCGGCATCTGGGGCGACCTGGCCCGGATGGCGGAGCCGCTGGTGGGAATCCCCCGGCATCTCTCGCTGCATCCCGGCGGGGTAGTGATCGTCCCCGGCGTGCTCACCGACTACGTCCCTACCGAGCCCGCGGTGAAGATCCTCGATCGCCATCCCGACCTGCCGGTGCCGGTGATTCAATTCGAGAAGGATGGCGCGGAAGATACGGGGCTGGTGAAGATCGATCTGCTGGGCAACCGGTCGCTGGCGGTGATTCGCGATGCCATTGCCGCGGTGCACCAGAATACCGGCCGGATGATCGACTATACCTCGGAAGAGGCCGGCGAGGACCCCAGGACCCGGGAGCACTTCAGGAACGGCCGCACCATGGGCGTGTTCTACACCGAGTCGCCGGCATCCCGGTTGCTTTGCCAGAAGAGCAAGGCCGAGAGTTTCGAGCTGCTGGTGCTCAACACCAGCATCATCCGGCCCGCCTCCAACCGGTACATCAAGATCTACCTCGAGCGGCTGCACGGCGCGCCTTACCAGCCGCTGGACCCGGTGCTCCGCGACACCCTGAGCGAGACTTTCGGTGTCATGGTCTACCAGGAGGACGTGGTTAACGTCTGCGCCGCCTTTGCCGGGATGCCGCTCGCCACTGGAGACGGGCTCCGCAAAGCGTTGTCCAAGAAGCGCCCTCACAAACACCTGGTGGCGTATGCCGAAGAGTTCTTCGCCGGCGCGGCCGCCCTGGGGCGGGATCCCGGCACGGCGACCCGGGTATGGGAGATGGTCATGTCGTTCGCCGGCTACAGCTTCTGCAAGGGCCACTCCTGTTCCTATATCAAGGTGGCCCAGCATTCCTGTTATCTCCGGGCCAACTATCCCGCCGAATTCTTCGCCGCGGTGCTTGCCAACGGGGGCGGGTTTTATCACCCGTTCGCCTACATCGCCGAAGCGATGCGCAACGGCGTCCGGATCCTGCCGCCCGACGTGAACGCGAGCCAGTTCCGCTGCGCCGGCCGGGACGACTGGCTCCGGGTGGGATTGCAGTTCGTGAAGGGGTTATCGGCGGCGGGGGTGGAGCGGATTGGGGCGAGGGGACCATTTTACAGCGTGGCCGATCTCCGCGCGAAAACCGGGATCTCCCATGACGACTTGCGTACCCTCATCAAGGTCGGCGCTCTGGACTCGGTCGCCGAAGGCAAGACTCGGCCCATGATGCTGTGGGAAGTAGACCTCGAGGCAGGCAAGTGGAACCGGGTTGCAGAAGAACCGTTGAGCGACGGCGGTGTTTCTGACTTACCGCCCTACCGCCTTACCGCCTTACCGCCTTTGCCCAATCTCAAGGAATACTCGGAAGCCAGGCAGCGCCGCGAGCAATATGAATCGCTGGGGTTCCTGACCGACGCGCATCCCATGGACCTGCACGTCGAGGAGCTGAAGCGGCTCCGGCTGGTGAAGACCACCGAGATCGGCCGCCATGTCGGAAAGAGCGTCCTGATGGCCGGTATGCTGACCACCGCCAAGCCGGTGCACACCGCCAAGGACGAGCCGATGGAGTTCGCCACCTTTGACGATGGTGCGGGGTTGATCGAGGCGGTGCTGTTCCCCGACATCTATCGCGACCGGGGGCATGTCCTGTTCGACCAGGGACCGTTCGTGTTTCGGGGGAAGGTGGAAGAGGAGTTTGGCGCGGTGACGCTGACGCTGACCCACCTGGAGCGGTTGGAGCGATTCCTGGCAAAAGCCGCCATCCGCCGCGCCTGACTCGCTAAACAGGTCCTGGGTGTGTAGGCTATTCAGAACGGAACGTCATTCTACCGTCAGATCCCCCGCATCACGTTCCGGGCAACAGGGAGCCCTCGTGAGATACCTCCGCCTCGCAGTTCTAGTGATGGCATTGGCGAGTTGCTCCGATGATCTTAATACCGGACCTGATGACCCCGGCAGGATCCTGGTTGCTCCGTCAATCGTCATTCTCGAGCAGGGTGATTCGGTCAAACTGGTTGTCAGGGTGCTCGACGCAGAACAGCATCAAATAACCGACGTTCACCTGACGTTCTCCGCCGAGGATCCCGCTGTCATTGACGTTTCGGCCCAGGGGTTGGTACGGGCCTCGGGTGTTTCCGGCGCTACTCACGTCATTGTCACAGCGGACCGGCTGGGGACATATCAGGTACCGGTTACTGTGGTCGCGGTAGGGATGACGCTGGAACTGACCCCCGATTCTACCATCATGGGCCAGCGGGATAGCCTGCAGCTCACCGCCAGGGTTATCGATCGCGTCGGGAACGAAATCCTCGGCGCCGCGATCTCCTTTTTCAGTTCCAACGGATATATCGGAGTGTCGTCAACCGGTCTGGTGACAACAGCCGGGGGGTATGGCACGGCCACGATCAGCGCGTTTGCGGCGGGCGGACTCAGCGCCGAGGCTACCGTGGTTGTGACGCAGACGCCGACTTCCATCCAGGTCCAGCCGGGACGATTCGTGGTTGGCGCGAGCGATACCGCGCAGCTCGGCGCCCAGGTTCTCGACTGGGGAGGAGTGCCCATCAGCGGTGCAGCCATCAACTACAGCTCCAGCAATCCGGGCCTCGTCACTGTCGATCCCACGGGGTTGCTAACTGCATCGGCCTCGCTCGGAAGCACCACCATGGTGCTGACCAGCGACACCCTCACCCGCATCGTAGATGTCAGCGTGGTTCCGCGGATTCTCCCCCAGGCCACGGCGAATATGAGCGGCCAGCCGTACGGGGCGGCGATTTCGCCAAGCGGTGTGATCTATGTGGTGACTCTCTCGGGAACCGTGGAACGGGCGACCGTGGGAACCTTCAATTTTGCCACCGTCATTCAGGCTTTGGGAAACAGCCGGGTCGTCGCCTTCAACGCGGCCGGTGACCAGGCATACGTCACCGGCGAACCATTGGCTGGGGTGACGTACATCGATGTGGCCGCAGACAGCGTGACCGAGTACAGCTTCGTGCCGGGAATTCCGTTCGACCTCGCCGTCGGGCCCGATGGGACCATCTACCTTTCCACCAACTCGACCCTCTATTCTTTCGACCCACTGACACATTTCCTCATCAGCAGTACATCCACCCAGTCTTCGGGGCACCTGGCCGTGCACCCATCCCAGCCGCTGCTGTATCTCAGTGCCCAGCAGTCGGGAGTCGTCCTCGAGTTCAATAGTGCTACGCTGGCTTTCGTCCGCCAATTCATCGGTGCCGGCAATCCGCTCCAGGACGTCGTGGTCTCGCCGGATGGCAACACCCTGTATATCACCGACGAAGGTTCCGGCCTGATCGCCGCGGTCGATCTGGTTTCGGGCCAGACGTCGTATCTCGATGCCGGATGCACCGGCTGGTCTCTTCTGATAAACCCTGCCGGAACCCGGCTGTACATCGGATGCCCGCTCCAGGGTAAGATCAATTTGCTCGACCTGGGATCGGGACAAATCGTGGGGACGCTCCGAATCGCCCAGCCACGCCACATGGCTATCAGCCCCGACGGCCTCTCGGTAGTGATACCCAGTCAGGACGGCCAGGTCGTTCTGCTTCAGTAGACGCCCCTGGGCAAACAGTGCGCTTGGTAGGGAAGGTTTCCGGGAAGATTCTGTTGAAAGGGGGCGAGAGGCCTCCGCCCCCTGATTGGGGAATATCGCCTGAAATCCAGAAGGGCGGTAACCCGAAAAACGCATATCCCCCCAGGCATCAGCCGCGGTCGCGCGGAAGCGCCAAGGCTCCCTCTCCCGACTCCATGAACTGCTTGAAGCGTTGCAAATCCGACTCGATCTGCTGTCCCGGCTCCTCGCCAAGAACCTTCGCGATGGTGGCACCCACCTTCCCGGCCGGAGGCTCGTAGCGCAGCTCCACGATGACTTCGGTCGCCCCGGGACCGGCGGCGCGAAAACGGACCGATCCGGCGTGGTTGATATCACCCTTCACCGAGCGCCAGGCGATCAGCTCACCGGGGATTTCGTTATGGATTTCGGCATCCCACTGGAAATGCGTCCCCACCAGGCCCTTTGCCACCCAGTACGAACCCGTTTCGCTCAGGATGGACACCGACTCCAGGTGCTTCATGATGCGAGGCAGGTTCTCGAAGTTGCGCCAGAACCTCCACAAATCCATGGCCGGGCGATTCACGATGACTCGCTTCTCTACCTTTATACCCTCGCCCCGGTGCACGCTGGCGACCGGGCTATCGAATTCAGGCTCGGACATTTTGGATCTCCAGGACCTTGGTGAATGCCGATTCTCTTCACAAATTGAAGCTACAAGAAGAGCCGAGACCGCCCTGTGCTGCACCGCACACCGCAAGGACGATGACCGACTCGACCTACACCCGGATCTATGCCGTCGTCCGCCGCATCCCCCGGGGCCGAGTCGCGACCTACGGCCAGGTGGCAGAGCTGGCCGGCCTGGCGGGGCATGCCCGCCAGGTAGGCTACGCCCTGCACGCATTGCCGGACAGCTCAACGGTCCCCTGGCACCGGGTGGTGAATGCCCGGGGCGAGATCAGCCTCCGGCGCTCGGCCGGAGCCGACCAGCTGCAACGCATGTTGTTGGAGGAAGAAGACGTAGCGTTCGATATGCGGGGCCGGATCAACCTCAAGCGAGTCGGCTGGCGGCGCCGGCGTCCGGCGCGCCGCTGACAGGGGGATGGCCCGCGATTAGGTTTCCACCCTACCCAATACCTGGAACTATCATGAAATCCCTGTTTCGATTGGTGGGACTTGTCCTGGCCACCACGCTCACCTTTGCCTCGGCCGCCCGGGCCCAGACCCTGGCCGCAGGGACCTGGACCGGCTCAATCATTGATCCGGGCGGCGACGAGGCCGCCGTGACATATGAGGTAGGCGGGACCGGTGATTCCCTGCACATCAGCATGACGGTCGTCGTGCCCGACGGACCCCCGGCCTTCATCTTCAGCAATATTCATTTCGACCAGGGGAAGCTGCTGTTCACCTGGAGCGCGAACATCGACATCAACTGCAGCCTGGATCCGGCTGACGGTGGCAGCTACAGCGGTACCTGCACCGACAGCGAGGGCAAGAGCGGGCAGATAAAGATGATCCCCCCGAAAAACGGGTGACAAGAAAAACGGGTAACACTGTGAGGTAAGGAGAGGCAGGGTGGGGCAAAGTGTTCCTTGCCTCACCCTGCCTCGCTTTTCCCTACCCCTCACCTCGGGAGAGGGTCCGGAAGGTCCGCTGCCACGTAAGCCATCACCGCCATCGTTGCCACGCACATCGCGACTTCATGGGGATCCAGCTTGTCGAGGGTATCCCCATCGCTGTGATGGAACCAGAAATACCGGGTTCCATCGGTATTGAGCCCCAGCCCGGGCACCCCGGTTTCCATCAGCGGCTCGATGTCGGACCCGCCGCCGCCCTTTTCGATCGAATCGGCCCCAATCCTCCGCAACAGGCCGGCGATCTGCCGCACCATCGTCATCGCCGAGTCGCTCCCGGTAAACCCGAAGCCCACCGGGCGAAACACCCCGCCGTCGCTTTCGATGGCGAGGACGTGACGCTCACGAGTGTGCGCCGCCAGGTATGCCGCGCCGCCCCGGCCCCCGTTCTCTTCATTCACCCATCCTACAACCCGGATGGTGCGCCGGGGGTGAAGGCCGAGCTTCTGCATCAGTCGCACTGCTTCCCACGCGGCGACCACGCCGCCGCCGTCGTCCATCGCGCCCTGGCCCACGTCCCAGGAATCCATGTGGCCGCCGAGGACGACGACTTCGTCGGGGCGCTCGGAACCGCGGATCTCCGCCATCACGTTGCGGGACGGCGCGTCGGGGAGCATCTGGGCCCCCATGGTGAGGTGGACGACGATTCTCTGACCCCGGTTCTGCATGCGATGCAGCATCATCGCATCCTCCACCGTGATAGCCGCGTGGGGAATCCGGATGACGGTGGAGTCGTAAATCATGACGCCGGTGTGCGGCGAGTGAATCGAGTAGGAGGCGACCGTGCGGATGAGACTGGCGACGGCCCCGGCCCGGGCGGCGGCATTGGCGCCGTTCACCCGGTAGCGGACCGTCTCGCCGTAGTTGGTGAACGGCTCATCGAACAGGACGATCTTGCCCTTCGCCTCCGCGGCTCGGCGTTCCAGCTCGTCGAAGCTGCTCACCACGAGCACGGGAGCCGTAATCCCACCGGGGGGGGTTCCCACGCTTCCGCCCAGGCCCAACATGGCCAGCTTGAGCGGACGCGGTTCGACCAGCTCCGCCGATTCGGCGCCCCGGACCCAGTGCGGCACCATGACCGGCTCGGTCCGGGCCGCGAGACCGTCGTGATTCATCTGGGCCAGGACCCAGTCGATGGCGCGCTCCAGGCTGGCCGACCCGGAGAGGCGGTGGCCGAAAGTGTCAACCAGGTCGCCCAGCCGATTGTACGCGGCGCTGTCGGCCAGGGCCGCATCGATCAGCCGGTCGGCGGTGGCCCGGTAGCGCGCTTCAATCGAGCCCTGGGCCTGGGCCACCGTGACCCAGGTGCAGAGCAGGAGAGGAACCAGCCGGCGGATGCGGGAGAACATGTTCACCTTTCCACGTAGAAATTTTCACCGTGCATTCCCCTCTCCCAGGATGGGAGAGGGGGCCAGGGGGCGAGGGGCAGGAGTAAAACCACCTCGCGCCCCGGAGGCAAGCGCGGGACTTCCCTGGCCCGGCGAGTTGCTGTTTCTTCCAACCAGGTCGCCAACGGCGGCATCCAAGCAATCCATCGCTCCCAACGGTACGCTCATGCGAGGCCTTGCACTTCTCCCTGTGATATCCGCGTCCATGCTGCTGCTCGGCATGAGCTGCGGCAGCGATTCGTCCATACAGGCCGGCGACATCCCGGTCCACCTCGAGGTGGCAGCCAGCGGGCTCAACTTCCCGCTCGACCTCACCGCGCCACCCGCCGACTCCCGGCTCTTCATCGCCGAAAAGGGTGGCGCTATCCGGATAGTAAAGAACGGGTCGCTGCTCTCCACTCCGTTCCTGAACATCTCCTCCCTGGTATCCAACGGCGGCGAACAGGGCCTGCTGGGCATCGCCTTCCATCCCCAGTATGCCAGCAATGGTTTCTTCTTCGTGGACTATACCGACCGGGCCGGGAACACCCAGGTGGCGCGCTACACGGTCTCCAGCAACCCGGATTCGGCCGATCCCAACAGCGCCACTCCGATCATCAGCGTCGGTCAGCCCTACAGCAACCATAACGGCGGCGGCCTGGTATTCGGACCCGATGGCTACCTGTACATCGCGCTGGGCGATGGCGGCTCCGGAGGCGATCCCCAGGGTCACGGGCAGGACCGCACCGACCTGCTCGGCTCCCTGCTCCGCATCGACATCAATTCGGGAAGCCCGTACTCGATACCGGCCTCCAACCCGTATGCCGGGCACGCCACCTTTCGCCAGGAACTCTGGAACTACGGATTGCGTAACCCCTGGCGTTTCAGTTTCGACCGCTCTACCGGCGACCTGTACATCGGCGACGTCGGGCAGGACAACCGGGAAGAGATCGACGTAACGGCGGCCGGTTCCAGCGGCGGCGAGAACTACGGGTGGAATCGCATGGAGGGCACCGCCTGCTATCAGGGTGGTACCTGCAATCGCTCCGGTCTGGTCCTGCCGGCCCTGGACTACAACCATGGCGACGGTTGCTCGGTCACCGGCGGCTACGTCTATCGGGGGCCGGCGATTCCGGCCTTGCAAGGGACCTATTTCTACTCGGACTATTGTCAGGGCTGGGTCAGAAGTTTCCGCTACCAGAACGGCCAGGCTACGTCCAAGCAGGAGTGGCCCACGCTTTCCGGCAAGGGGAACGTCAGCAGCTTCGGGCAGGACGCCGCGGGGGAGCTATACCTGGTGGTGTCCTCGGGAACCGTGTATCGGCTGGTGCCGTGACCGCTGACGGCGAATCCCTTGGTCTCGGCCTGGGCGGCCCGGACCCGGAGGAACTGCGCCGGCTCGCGGGATCAGTTCCGGAATCGATCTACTTCGGTACTTCCACCTGGACCTATCCCGGCTGGTCCGGGCTGGTGTATCACCGGAGCTATCCGAAGAACGCCCCCGCCGCTCGGATGCTCGAGGAATACGCCCGGTTTCCCCTCTTCCGCACCGTGGGGATCGACTCGAGCTTCTACCGTCCTCCAACTCCCGAGACTCTGCAGTCGTACGCCCGGGCCCTCCCGCCCGGGTTTCGCTGTGTCAGCAAGGTATGGGACCAGATCACCGTCCACACCCACGGGGGGCCGCGCAGCGAAGGACAGGCCGGCGAACGAAACGCCGATTTTCTGAACCCGGAACTCTTCCTCCAGGAGATGTACGGCCCCTACCAGGAACATTTCCGGGAACACGCGGGACCCTTCGTCTTCGAGTTTCAGGCCATCCCGCGATACGCCGGCATGAAGACCCTGGAGTTCGCCGACGCGCTGGACCGGTTTTTCGCTGCGCTCCCCCGCGAAGGCCAGTACGCCGTCGAGGTGCGTAACCCGGAGTTCCTGGAACCGCCCTACTTCGCCGTGCTCAGGGAACATGGCGTCGCCCACGTGCTCAATTCCTGGACGCGGATGCCGTCAATCGGTGAACAACTGGATATTGCCGGAGTATTTACGGCGGGGTTTGCCATCTCCCGGGTGCTGCTCCGGCCGGGAAGAACGTACGAGGAAGCGGTGGATGCGTTCGCCCCCTATGATCGAATCCGGGAACCGAACCAGGAATTGCGGCACGACGTACTGCAGGTGATCGACCAGGCCAGGAACCTCAGGATCCCGGCATACATCCTGGTGAACAATCGCGCGGAAGGGAGCGCGCCCAACACCATCCTCGAAATCGTCCGGCGGCTATCCGGGTAACCAGACCTCGAATCCCCACTCCCGGGTTTCGCCGGGCGCGAGGGTCGCCGCCGAGTGCCATTCTTCCACGGCCCGGTCCAACCGGTCCGGCGCGCCGATGCAGGGTTCCAGCCCCAAATTGTAGTAGGGCGTCTTCCCCGCGGGCGCCCAGCCTCCGCAGTTGATCCACATTCCAAGCTGCGGCACCTGGCCGGGAGGAACCACCAGCTCCAGGCGCTCGCCGGCCCTCTGATCGGTGAGAATTGCCCGGCCCGCCTCTGCCGCATCGCCAAAGACCTTCATTGCCCAGCCGCCCGGCTCGGGAAACCGGAACGATTCTCCCCCGTCGAGCGGCCATGGAATCACGGCATTCGGCGCTTCGCTTCGTCCCCGGGCGCTGTCCACTTTCACCTGGCGCAGGCCGGGCACCTCGAGAGTGGTGCCGGGTTGCACGTTGAAGAGCGGATGGGCCGACCAGAGCCAGGGGAATGACCTGTCACCCAGGTGGCGCAATCGATAGCGGAAGCGGATCACCGGGTCCGTGGAATCGAGCGTCAGCTCTCGAAGGAATTCACAGGGAAGGAAAGTTCCATTGGCCCGGGCGGTGAACACGGTTCCGGCCTGGCTCTCGTAGACCGCGCACTCCCACCGTGCACTCCACAACTCCCCGTGGTCGGGCAGGTGAACCGGGTTGGGACCGGGCAGGTCGCATGGGCCGACGGTGGGGAAACACTCGTCCCATCCCCCGCTGTCGGCAGTCTCGACATAGGATGCCGCGGGGTCCGGGGGAGCGAGCGGGATCTGTTCGTTGCGCCATAGCCATTCCCTGCCCCGATGGCGGCGCAGGTTGCTCAACTTGGCGCCCAGTGAGGGGATGGCGACGACTTCGAGCTCGGCGGATCGCAGCGCGACGGCGGGAAATCCTGAAACGGAGACCTGGCGGTAAGACAACCGGTTACTCGCTACTCGCTACTCGTGGTAAGGCGCACCAATTCATCCTGCACCCCCGCGGTCTCGCAGATCCGGTAGAGCGTTTCACCGATCTTGTTGTTCGGTGTCGAGGCGCCGGCCGTTATGCCGATCACCCGGACACCGTCCATCCAACCAGTAGCCCTGTCCTCCTGCTTCTTCCCTACCGGCTGGAACCGAACCTCGCCGGTCTCCGGCTCGATGCCGGCCGAGTCCTCGATGTGATAGGTCCGCACCCCGCGGGATTCGGCCAGCGCGGCCAGGTGACAGGTGTTGCTGGAGTTGTACCCGCCCACCACGACCATCACTTCCGGAGAGTCCTTCAACAGCTCTACCACCGCGTCCTGCCGTTCCTGGGTCGCCGAGCAGATAGTGTCGAAGGTGCGGAAGTGCTCCGCCAGGCTCTCAGCGCCATAGCGCCGTTCCATGCTCTTCCGGAATTCCTCCGCGATGGCGAGCGATTCGCCCGAGAGCATGGTGGTCTGGTTGGCGAGTCCGACCCGGGTGAGGTCCTTGGTGAAATCGAACCCCGGCGAGATCGACCGGGCAAAACGGGCGGCCAGCGCCTCGGCGTTCCCCTTGCCTTCGATGTAATCGCAAACGATCCGGGCTTCCTCCATGTTGAACACCACCAGGTAGCGGCCGCCGGGATACTTCATCACCTGGCTCGAAGTCGCCTTGGTTTCCTCGTGGTAGTGCTTGCCGTGGATGATCGCGGTGTAACCGTCCCTGGCATAACTCTCCACCCGTTTCCAGACGTTCAGCACCGATCCGCAGGTGGTATCCACCATGACGCAGCCGATGCCACGCAACCGCTCGAAGTCGCTGATCGTGACGCCGAAGGCCGGCATGATGACCACGTCATTCGCGGTGAGGGCGGAGAAATCAAATTGCCCGTCGGCGTCGTGATGCAGAAATGCGATGCCCATGCCTTCCAGCTTCCGGTTGACATGGGGATTGTGGATGATCTCTCCAACCAGGAAGAGACGACGATCGGGGAACTTGGCGCGGCACTCGTAGGCATAATCCACCGCGCGATCCACCCCATAGCAGAACCCGAACTCCCGGGCCAGCCGGAACGTCAGCGGGCCCACCTCCAGCCGGTAGTCGCTGGCCTTGAGGAGCTGGACGACGCTGCTGTGATAGTCCCGGGTCAGGGTGCCCTCGATGGCATCCTTGAGCCCGAAGCCCTTGCGGAAGTAGGTCTGGTCCATGCCCTTAACGTACCATGGTGTCCGCGGCATTGCCGCCCAGGGTGTCCCGGCACATCGCGCCGCCGGACTCGATCACGAGGCCGCGGAAGCTTCCGGCGATCGTCACCTGGTCCCCGGTATTCACGCCCTTGAGCGTCGCCTGCAGGGAGCCGCGCAGGGGGGACCCGGAATCCACCGTCACGGTTCCCGACATGGCGTAGTACCCCAGGATGAGGTTCTCTCCGAAGCGCCTCAGGGCCACGCCGGCCCGGGGGCGAGCCGTTCCGGGGCCCGGAGCGCCGGCCGGATAGACCCCGGGCCGGATGCTGTCGACCGGGAAAATTGCCACCGCCGCACCGCTGTCGCCCTCGATGCCGCTGATTTCCAGCGCGGAATCCGCCGGGCACCACTGGGCCGCGGCCGGCACGTTCAAGCTGCCGGAATCTGCGCCGGTCCAGGTGACCTCGATCCGGCCCGGTCCATCCTTCTCCCTGCTGCAGGCCGCCATAAACAGGAAGGGAACCAGCAAGCCGAGGCGTGTCATTCGGTGATCCCCAATTGCGCCCTCGCTTCCTCCACGCTGAGCGTGAACGGGGCCAGCTGCTGCACCATCGTCTCGGGCAGCGCGCGGGATTTCAATTCCTTGCGATTGGTACACACCAGCACCAGATGTCCGTGGGCCCCGAGTTTGCCGGTGCCCACGTGGACCACCTCGAAGCTGATCGTAATGGACTTGGTGCCGATCCGGCTCACGTACGCCGCGACTTTGACCCGGTCGTCCAGCCGGACCGGATAGTGGAACTCGGTGTGAACCTGCACCCGCGGAAGGAAAATATCGTAGGTCTCGAACACGGTCCCGTATGGCAGGCCGGCCGCGCGAAACAATTCCGTCTCCGCCAGCTCGAACAGCCGCACATAGGACCCGTAAAAGATGATCCCCGCGGCATCGACGTCGGACCAGCGGACGTACTCCTCCACTACAAATGGGGCTGCCATGGGGCGGGAAACTACATACAGTCCCAGGTAACGGGTACTGGGTGACGCGTACTGGGTACTGGGTGACGCAGTGTTCAATACTCAGTACGCAGTACCCAGTACCCAGTACCCAGTACCCAGTACCCTCTAGCGCGGCGCCAGAAACACCAGATCGAACCTGAAGCCCTTGTAGTAGTCGGTGAGTGGATGGCTCAGGTCAAACCGGATGAGCCCGCGCAGGATGGACGCGCCGATCCCGGCGCCGACCAGCGGCTGCGAGGAGAACAGGTCTTCCGGCCGAGTCGCCTGGCCGGCATCGAGGAAGACGACCGGCCGGATGCCCCAGCTTTCGGTGAAGGCGAGGTCGGTCTGAATCGACCAGAACGCCTGACCCCGGCGGGCGCCGTAGTCAAAGCCCCGCACCGTGCGGAGCCCACCGGCCCGGAACAGCGCCTGGGGCAGCGTAGTGTCGCTGGCAATGCCGGAGCGGACCGAAATGGAGAGGCCGCGCTTGGTCCCGATCCGCTGCCGCAACTCGCCGGAGATCCGGGCCACCCGTTCACCTGCCCCCGCGAGCCCGTCCGCGGTCAGCGACCACCCCCGCAATCCGACGCTCTGGTCCAGCCGGATCGCGGCTCCCACGAAGTCACCGGGCACGATCCGGGGATTGGGCAGGAACTTCCCCGATCCTCCGAACAGGTCGTTCACCTCCGACTCGGCCTCCGCCCGCACGTTGGACTGGTGTTCGAACCGGCCCGCCAGGGTGAGATCGAGTCCCCGCGCCAGCGACTGCTCGAACCCGATGGAGCCGCCCTCCGCCAGGTAGTAGTCGGCGTTGTCGTGCGCGACAAAGAGCGCGTTCAACGAGTTGCCGATCGCGAAGTTCCGGGTGAAGGGATCCACCTCGCGCACTTCCCGGTATCCGCTCAGGTTGAGGAGGCCGCCCGGCGCGTCCCGCACCAGGGAGAGCCGGCCGGTGATCCGGCCGTCGCTCAGCCCGATCCGGCCGGTGCCCTGGAGCATGCTGAAGGCGAAGGGCCCGTGTACCTGGTAGCCGAAGCCCAGCGAGAGACCCTGCACCCGGTTGTAGCGCGCGATGTCGGCGAAGCGCTCGTAGTTGATGCCGTGACTCCGCCGGCCGGTCAACTCGTCGGGAAGTGTCTCGGACAGTTTCGCGAGATCGCTCACGACCTCGCGGATCCGGTTGTCGTCGGTCTTTTCCAGGTCGAAGTGCAACGAATCGCCCCAGCCGGCGTAGTTGCGTAGCGAATCGGACGGGGCCCGGTGCATCTCGTAGCGGCCGCCTTCCCATCGGGAGGCCGACTCCCGCGCTCCGGTGGAATCGCGCCACCGGTCATCCGAGATGACGACGTGAGTGGTGTCCGAGCCGGCCGAGTCCTCCATCGCCACCGTGAACGCGATGGGACGGCCGGTATTGATCTGGTAGTCGTCGAACGTGGTCAGGATCTCGAAGGGAATCACGATGTCGCTGACCAGCGGAATCTTCACCCGGCCGGCGATCAGCTGGCGGTACGGCATCCAGTAGCGGTTGTCCTGGAGGGCGTATTCCAGATCGGCATCGACACTGATGATCCGGTTGGCGATCCCGTTGAGCCGCCGGGCCTTGGTGGAGTCGAGCTCTTCGTCATCGTCCGGGCTGATCCAGAGCAGCGTGCCCACGTATCGGAAGGTGAGGCGAACGACTTCTCCGGTCGCCGCGTCGAGCATCATGCTCCCGGCAATCAGCGAGGGCCCCGAGCGCCGCGGTTTCACTTCCACCAGGTACAGCTTGAGCGTGCCGGCTCCCGGGCTGGTCACCGTGACGCTGTCGGTCAAGGCGTAGCTGTACCAGTCGGGCCCGTCCTTGGCCAGCGGATGCAGTGCGGCCCGCTCCGGAAAATCGTTGCCGAAGATCCGGACCGAATCGTTCAGGCCCCGGGGAACGAACCAGGGCCGGTCGAAGACGCTGTTGATGTCGAGATCGGTGGAGCGGGACCGGGCACGGCGACCGTGGATGTCTACCCGGAGATCATTGGGCCGCTGCCACTGCACCGTCCCTTCCTGCTCCTCGACGGTGACATTGGGGATACGGGCCCAGGTGCGGCGGCCAAACGAGAGAGAGAGACGAAAGCGAAGCTTGGAGAGGTAGTCCCGGACCAGCGTGTCCTGGGCCTGGTGGCGCGCCATCGCTCGCTCGATCAACGCCCGAGTCTGGGGATTCCTATAGGTTTCCAGGGTATCAGCGTGAGGAGCAGCAGCACCAAGCAGGAGGATTATGCCGAGTGGGCCCATCGGCTCCGCCCATCCCGGTGGAGCCCGTACGCCTTGAGCCGGCGCCACAGGGTCGTCCGGCTGATCCCCAGTGACTTGGCGGTTTCGGCCAGCTTCCAGCTGTGGGCGTCGAGCGTGCGGACAATGGCTTCCTTTTCCCTGTCCGCCAAAGTTGTGGGCCCTTCGATGCCCGGGATGAACATCGCCTCGCCCAGTTCCAGATTGCCGACCCGGAGCGGCTTGAGCCGGCCACCCATGGTAGCAAGACGGGGCAGAAGATCCTGGGACGGGACGGTGAGATCGATGGTATCCCGCAACGCATCCCGGGCCTGCTGGTTGGCATAGAGAACCCGGCCTTCACCATCAAAGACGATCACCCCTTCGCTGAACCCATCGAGCAGGGCCTTGGCGAGCGGGGAAAAGACTGAGGGAAGCGGCGTGGCTGAATGGGCTGCAGATGATTCCGGCATAGTGAGTCTTACGCTGGTCAGAGTTTGAGGTTTCAACCCGCGACGTCGCCGGGCAGTGCGATGAGAAGGTAATAGCCGGTAGATTCTTGCACAACAAGCACTTACCTTCTCGGATGAGTACTGTTGGCAACTCGGATTCAGCGGGGCTGCTGAGCCCGCATACTATGTGGGACGTTTCACCTCGAAAAAACATGACGCCTGTCTCGATGAGTACTCTGACGGCAGGAACCCGGGTGAGGATTCGACGTTGAAAGCGGAGATCGTGCGGGCTTCCCGCGACCTGCTGGTCCGCCACGGGCTGGGCGGATGGACTATCGAGGAGGTGTCGAAACAGGCGCCCTGCGCGAAGGGGCTGGTGATCTACCACTATCAGTCCAGGGCGAATCTGCTCGCCGAAACCGCGGCCGTGCTGCGGCAGGAGCGCATTACCCGACGGCTTGCGGCGCTGCGCCAGGACGCCGCCGCCGCGCTGGATGCGCTCTGGTCTACCATTCATGCGGAAGTCAAAAGCGGGGAGTTCGCGGCCTGGATGGCCCTGTCGGCGCTCCCCGACGAACCGATCCACCATGCGCTGCGCCCGACGGCGGATGAGATCGACAAGCTCCAGGCGGGGTTCGCGCGCTCGCTCGCGATCGAGAACCCGAAGTCAGCCGAGACGCTGGAGTCAGTCCTCGCCGGATTTCAAACCGCACTGCTGCATGACCACAATCCCGGCGCAGTGCGCGAGGTGTACTACCAGTTCTGGCTGAGCCTGTTGCCGTAGGGGCCGATCTGAGATCGGCCCCTACAGATCGACCCCTACGATCGACCCCCACGGCGCCGGTGTTCGTGGCGCTGACGGGGCCGCTCCTTCCTCCCCTTGCCGGCCAGGCCCTTCAGCATCGCCTTCAGTTCTCCCAGGTTTCCGGCCCGGATCGCTTCTTCCCCCCCGCGCACCACGGTGAACCGCACCTCGCGATCCAGCACCGGAACGTCTCGTTGCTGGAGCCGGTGGGCCTGACCCTCGCGCAAGCGCAGGCGCACGACGGAAAGCCCATCCTCGATCCGATAGTCCAGCGGTACCGCATCGCCGTGGATGTGGACCATGGAGGGCAGCTGCAGCAGCGCCTCGCGAACATGCTCGTGAGCCAGGGCCTTGGGATCCAGCGTCACCCGGGTCTCGAGAAACCCGTCCCAGCTCTTCACACTGGCGAGCTGTTCCAATAACCGCGCGTGCAATGCCGGTGGCGCGACCTCGGGCAGAGTTCCGCCGGAACGGCGCCACAGCTCACCCAGTTCTTCCAGCGCTCGGCGGATTCGCCCCTGGTCGGGATGCATCGTATTTCCGCCCAGCAGGGCGTCAACCATCGTCTCTTGCGCCGCCGCCCGCAACGGCTCGGGTATCTCGCCGTCGAGAGGCTCCACCTCGTTTTCCAGGTCAAACCCGAAGTAGTGAAGCCGCCGGTGGATTTCCAGGTGCTGACCCTTCCGCCGGGTCGATAGGGCCACTTTGGGTGCTCCCCACTGCGCATGTTCGCGGACCAACTCATATGGAAGGGTGGTCCCCTCTATGGCCGCCCTCGGCACGCCCATCCGGTCGGCGAAGTAGCGGAGGGATCCGGCGACCGCCCCCCAGCTTCCCGCGACCGAGCTTCGCGAGACCCGGGCCTCCTGGCCGTCGGCGGTGTGCTCGTCGAGCACCAGATCGAACGGCATGATCCGGGCGACGAGTTCCCGGAACTGGCGATGGAGATCGCGAGTGGCATGGGGCAGCCGGGGCGGCAGCTCGAGGTCGAGCGAGCGATACACCGAGGCCACGCCCAGGGCGGTATCCTCGATCGCCTTGACCAGCACGCCGCGCTTCTCCGCCCATTCGGCCAGGCCTTCTTCAAACACGTGGCGCGGCAGCCCGTACACCGAGCCCATCAGGCCGTGTTGGTTTACGGCCTCAGCATAGAGATTATATGCCGTGAGGTGGTCGCTCCCGTTCACCACCACGCCGTGCAGATCCCGCTCTTCCCGCGTCATCCGGTGCAGCGAGTCGATGCTGGAAGACACGGCCAGCACCGGGATCAGTTCCGGATCGCCGTGGATCAGGAGTTCACCCCACGGCCGTTCCACCGGGAGGGCCTCCACCTTTCGACCGTAGTCAGTGAGCCGGCCCTGTTCGATCAGGCCCCGGGAGCTGAGCAGGTCGACCGCGCGACGATAGGCAGTGCGATCGAGCGGCACCGGCAGGTCCAGGTCCCGGGCATCCACCCCAATCGCCGCGCAGGTCATCGCCACCCGCTCGGCGTCGCCGGCCAGCTGGAACTCCGGCGGCGTGGGCTTCAGCTGTTCGAACACCAGCCGGCGATCGGTGAGGATGATGACTTCGCCATGGGCTACCCGGCCGTGGACCCGGCCGGCCATCTGGAGTATCTCGTTGGCGCCGAGGTGCAGGCGATGGAGCACGTTGCGGCCGCGGTCCACCACGTTGCCGTAACGAGCGTCGTAGATCACAACGGTGTCCAGGCCACGGACGTTGAGGGCCGACTGTCCCGCGGCGGTCATCGCCAGCAGGAAGGGGTGCTCCACCTCTCCCTCGAGAAACGGCCGGATGACGCGAATCGGCTCGCCACCGTGGTAGAACGCGGCGTTCAACCGGGGCCAGCGCTCTCCCAGGCCTTTCGCCAGCTGCTCCACCTCGGCCCGGGTGGGAACGAAGACCGCGACTCCGCGCTGCTCCTTCATGATATGGCGGATGTATTTGTCGTCGAGAAACTCGTCGGGCTTCTGGGCCAGCACCCGGACCCGGGCCCTCAGGGCCGGATCGAACGCCGAGGTCTCCAGGACCTCCTGGCTGTTCAGGTAGCGAGCGTAGAAGGTTGGATCTACCGTGGCACTCAACCAGATGAAGCGGCACCTTGCCCGCTTGCCCAGTGCCAGGCATAGCTCCAGTTCCGCGGAAGTCTGGTGGATCTCATCGGCGACGATGGTGTCGCGTGCGGAGATCAGGTCATCCTGGAACCAGCGGCGGGCGATTCCCGTGGTCACGATGACCACGTTCCAGCTCGGCGTTTCCGGAGTGGCCTCGCGCTCCCGGTTCACCACGCCAACCCGGAGAGGGACTTTCAGGATCGACTCGGCGATGGGGCGAATCGCCAGGGTCTTTCCGGTCCCCGTGCCTGCGACGATTCCGAAGCCCTTGCCCTGGGTCGCCCAGCCGCGGAGCTCGGCGCCATGCTCGCGCTCCAGCACGGTTTCCAGGTGAAGACCCATCGCCAGCTCGATGGTTTCGCAGGCGGCACGGGTGGGCGCGATGACCACGATTCGCCCATTGGGGTGGCTGGCGCTGCGGTACGCCTCCGGATCAGGCGGGAGCTGGTGGTCGCGGGCCGGAATCACGCCGGCTGAGGCCTGGCCAGCGCGAGCAGGGCCCTCAGGTCCAGCGGACGGGTGTACATCTCGATCGTCCCGTCCTCCTTGCGAGGCCATTGCTCACGAGGACGATCCCAATAAAGCTCGAGTCCGTTTCCATCGGGGTCATGCAGGTACAGCGCCTCGCTCACTCCGTGGTCGGACGCGCCATCCAATGGAACACCGGCCTGGATCAAGTGCTGGAGAACGTCAGCGAGATCGCGCCGGGTGGGATAACGGATGGCGGCGTGAAAAAGCCCGGTGGATCCCGGCGGCGCCGGCTTCCCGCCTTTGCTCTCCCAGGTATTCAGGCCGATGTGGTGGTGATAGCCGCCAGCGGAGAGAAACGCGGCCTGGTCTCCCATTCGGGCCGTCAGGGCGAAGCCGAGGACGCCGTTGTAGAAGGCGAGGGCCCTGTCGAGATCGGCGACTTTCAGATGCACGTGGCCGACGTCGGTGTCGCTGGGGGCCTGATAGGTGGACGCAGTGTTCATGGTCGGACCTTTTGACGCTCTGGTGAAGTCAGCATCGGAATCGCGAACGCGAAAGAGGAAAAGTAGAGGCTTTTCTGGCTTTCGCCTTTTCGGACCTCGTCAGCATGCGCCCGAGGGACAGGATTTTTTATTTTGATTTGACAAATCAAATGATATTTCCTACCTTCATTCATGCTCGGAGAAGACGTACGCCGCCTCCTGGATCTGTACCCCAGGATCTTTTTCGCCTGTCACACCAGGCACGTCCCCGACCCGGAAACCAAGAAGCTGGTGAGCGCCAGGCAGGCAAGCATTCTGGACCATCTGGACGAAGAGGAGCCGACGACGCTTTCCGGACTCGCCGCGCACATGGGCGTGACGCCTTCCACCATGTCGCTCTCGATAGACCGTTTGGAAGGAATGGGTTACGTGCGAAGGGCGAAGGATCCGATCGACGCGCGACGGGTAGGGATCACCTTGACCGACCGGGGATTCCGGCTGCGGGAAGCGCAGTCGGTGCTGGAACCGGAGCGGGTTCGCGCGATGCTCTCCCGGCTGGATGAGCCGGACCGCGCCCGGGCCCTCGAGGGACTCGCCCTGCTGGCCGAGGCTGCGCAGCGGGAGATGTCATCGAAGACGCTGTATGGACTGAAGAACCGCGACCATCAGAAGAAGGAGCAGCCATGAAATGGGTCTTACTTGTCGTCGCAGTGGTGGTCGGGATCGGAATCCTGATGGTGGTGGTGGGGCTATTGCTTCCCCGGAAGCATGTGGCCGCCAGCCAGGTGGAGCTGAAACAGCCGGTTGACTCGGTATGGACCGTCCTGCGCGACCTTGGTAATACTCCGTCGTTCTGGCCCGAGCTCAAGAGCTCCAGCCGCATGCCTGACGTCGAGGGCCGGGAAACCTGGGGTCAGACCATGAAGAACGGCTACACCCTGCCGATCGTCATTGACGAGGAACGACCACCCAACCTGCTGGTGACCCGAATCGTGGCCCGGGATGCGCCCTTCGGCGGCTCGTGGCGCTACAGCCTTGAAGCCGTGAATGGCGGGACCCGGGTCACCGTGACCGAGGATGGGTGGGTTTCCAATCCGATGTTCCGGGTCATCTCAAAGCTGATGGGACACCATTCAACGCTTGATAGCTACCTGAGAGCTCTTGGCAAGAAATTCGGCGAGGAATCAAGCCCGAGTCACAAGGACTGAGGACTAAGGACTCTGCGTCGTAAGTCCTTAGCACTTAGTCCTTAGTCCTGCTGTAAAAAAACAGCCCCGCTTGCGCGAGGCTGCCAACCCAGGCGGGGAGCCCAGGTCTATTGAGCCGGCCGAATACTTCTGGCCGCGTGGGAACGGCCGACTCCCTTCAGGAGGCGCCGAGGCGCCGTTCAGTCGTCATCGTACCTGTAGTACTCGTCTCCATGCTCGTACACGGCTACTTCCCTCAAGCCGGGCCGGTAATCGCCATAGTATTGGTCCCGGCTGTGATCGTAGTATGCCCGGACACGCCGGCTCTTGAAGCGGTGATCGTAGTGCCGATGCACTCGGCGAACGTAGATCACCCTGGGGTATCGCTGTTCGACGTAAACCCGGCGGGCAGGCCGGTAGTCGTAATATCGCGGTCGGCTGTCCCGGTAGACACGGTCATAAGAAGGGTGCGGGTTCCCGATCACGATGACGGCACTGACACTGACATGCTGGGCCGATACAGAAGCTGGAATCATCGAGGCGGCCGCGAGGGCGGCGGCCAGGGCCAGGGCTTTCATGTGTCCTCCAATTGATGTAGCGGGAAAGCGGCGGGAGGTATGCTTGCAGCGCTCGTGCCATGCGCTATCTGTAAGCTACGCAACAACTTTTATCCTCAACCAGTTCTCCTGCGTCCCCTCGGCGGGACGGGCCACCTATATTCCGGCATGGCAGCGCACTTCAAGATCACAGTGGCCAAGGACTACCTCACGTTCTCCTCGGCACACTTCATCACTTTTTCCGGCCATCAATGTGAGTCGCTGCACGGGCACAACTACCGGGTGGCGGTCTCGGTTGAGGGTGACATCGACCCGGAGTGCGCTTTCGTGATCGATTTCGCCATCCTCAAGACCGCGGTCAGGGACCTGATCAAACCAATGGATCACCGGGTTCTTCTCCCCACCGGCAATGACAAGCTGGGCATGAAAGACGAAGGCGAAAGCCTGGTGGTCGATTACTTCGGCAAGCGCCGGTTTCAGTTCCCCAAGGCCGACGTCTGCCTGCTTCCCATCAGCAATACGACCGCGGAAATGATCGCCGCTTACCTGGCCGGACAGATCCAGACTCACCTCACCCGGTTCTCCAATCTCGAGGCCCTCGAGGTGGAAGTGGAGGAGAGCGTCGGCCAATCAGCTTATTACCGCGCCAGCCTGAGAGACTGACATGGCAACTACCGAGCGAACCTGCGACAAGGCCGAGATTACGGGCCGGCTGAAAGAACTACCCGGCTGGGGCTATAATGGCCAGACCATCTTCCGAACCTATGCGACCGACGGCTGGAAAAGCACGATGCTGGTGGTGAATGCGATCGCCTATGTCTGTGAGACCGCCGGACACCATCCCGATCTCGAGGTCTCCTGGCCCAAGGTCACCGTGAAGCTCTGGACCCACAGCGCGAAGGGCATCACGGACAAGGACTTCGCGACCGCGAAGCTGATTGAGCAAACGGTGCTCTGGCACCCCGACAAAGGCAGCGCCCTCCGGGGATCTCCGAAACCGACCGCACGCGGAGAGTGAGCTCCCTTCCCCTGGTTCATCAGCTGGAGGCTGCGCCGGCTCCCGCTGAAGCGGCTTCTCGATTGTCCGGTTTGCCCCACCTGATTCTTCTCGAGAGCGCGGCTCCCGCCTCTACCGCCAGCCGATACTCCTTTCTTGCCGCCGATCCCTGCTACGTGGTTCGCAGCCGCAAGCGGCGCACGACCAGGTCGATGCCCTTGCGCGCCGAGTCGTTGGAGATCGAGGTCGATCCGATGCAGGCAGCGTACGACTTGCTGGCCCCTTTCGCGCAGGAGGCGGTTCCCGGCCTCCCCCCGTTCCAGGGCGGGGCCGCGGGGTTTCTCGGCTACGAGCTGGGAGGCAGTTTCGAGCAGGTGCCTCGCGCCCGGGGAAGCGGACCCGAGATTCCGGATGCCTGCGTCGGCATTTACGACTGGACCGTCGCGTGGGACCATGTCGAGCAGAAAGCGTGGATCATCTCCACCGGCATGCCCGACGTGGGAACGGCGCGTGATCGGCGGGCCGCGGAACGGATGCGTTTCGTCCAGGCCGCGCTCAAGGACAGCCTCAATCCGAAGGACCGCATCGCCCGGGATGCCAGCTCGGCCGAGCCACCCACCTTTGCGGTGTCCGATGGACCTGCCTGGCTGCGCTCCACCTTCACCCGGCCCGGATATGAGGCGGCTGTCGCCCGGATTGTGGAGTACATCCTGGCGGGGGACGTGTTCCAGGTGAACCTGTCGCAACGGTTTGAGGGACCGCTCGGGGCGGACCCCTTCCGCTTCTACCGGCGGCTCCGGGAACGGACTCCGGCTCCTTTCGCGGCTCTCCTGGTTTTCGATGACTACGTCATTGCCAGTGCGTCGCCCGAGCGGTTCCTCCATTTCGATCCTGTCAGTCGTCAAGTCGAGACCCGTCCAATCAAGGGCACCCGGCCCCGGAGTGCTGACCCGGCGGAAGACCTCCGGCTCCGCACCGAGCTGGAACGCAGCGAGAAGGACAGGGCCGAGAACGTGATGATCGTGGACCTGCTGCGGAACGACCTGTCCCGGGTCTGTGAACCGGGGAGTGTCGAGGTTCCTTCCCTGCTCGCGGTGGAGAGCCATCCCACGGTACACCACCTGGTGTCCATCGTGACCGGCCGGTTGGCGGCAGGACAGACCTGGGTGGATCTGGTGCGGGCCGCCTTTCCCGGCGGGTCGATCACCGGCGCTCCCAAGATTCGCGCGATGGAGATCATCGCGGAGCTGGAGCCCACGGCGCGGGGTCCCTACACCGGCGCGATCGGGTACTGGAGCTTGAGCGGCGCCATGGACACCAGCATCGCCATCCGGACCTGCGTGCTGTCAGGGGAAAAGGCCTATTTCCACGCCGGCGGCGGCGTGGTGGCCGACTCGAATCCCGGAGCGGAGTACCAGGAGACCCTGGACAAGGCTCGCGCGATCATCGCCGCACTTACTCCCGAATGATTCTCCTGGTCGACAACTACGATTCGTTCGTGTTCAACCTGGCGCGCTACGTGCGAGAGCTGGGGGAGGAAGCAGTCGTCCATCGAAACGACGACATCACTGTCGGAACGGTCCGGGCGCTTCGGCCCAGCCACATCATTATTTCACCGGGCCCCCGCACGCCGGCGGAAGCCGGAGTCTCCAACGAGATCATCACCGCCTTCGGCGCAACGATCCCGATCCTCGGCGTGTGCCTGGGCCACCAATGTATCGGCGCGGTGTACGGCGGCACGATCGTCCGGGCACAGCGGCCGACTCACGGCAAGACCAGTGAGATCAGGCACCAGGACGGCGGCGTCTTTGCCGGGTTGCCCAATCCGTTCCGGGCGACCCGGTACCATTCACTGGCGGTCTCCCGGGACGACCTGCCCGGCGCGCTCCGGGTAACCGCGGAGACGCCGGACGGCGAGATCATGGGATTGGCTCATCGGGAGTACCCGGTTTTCGGCGTGCAATTTCATCCCGAGTCGGTGCTCACCGAGTGCGGGCACCAACTGCTCAGGAACTTCCTGACGGTAGGACGGTAAGGCGGTAAGGCGGTAAGAACTACCTGATTGGATGGATCGTTTCGCGTTCAGTGACGATCAGGTGCATCGGGATATCGTGCTCGATCATCGGCACCTCGGGCATCAGTTGACTGTGAAAGCAGACCGCGACAAAACGCGCGTTGGGACTGGCGTGGGCGAGCAACCGGTCATAGTAGGCCCTTCCAAACCCGACTCGACCCCCAGCGCGGTCGAAGGCCAGGCCGGGAACTATGAAGAGATCCACTTCCCCCGGCGCACAGCTCCGAAGCGGATCCTGCTTGATCCGATCTGCCGGCTCCACCAGGCCGAACCGGGCCGGCACCAGGTCACCCTTTCCTTCAATAAAGGATGCGCGCAACCCCTCGGGTGTCACGTAGGGGGCAGCGACGCGTTTCCGGCGATGTAGCGCCTCGGCCAGGATGGCGTCGGTCGCCACCTCGGTGCGCACACCAATGTAGGTGAGGATGGTGCTCGCAGCGGCAAACTCGGGCAGCGCGATGACCCCGTCCTGGATCGCGCGACTGGCCGCGTCCCGATCGGTTACGCCTTCCCGGGCCACGAGACCCTGCTGGCGGACTTCCGCCTTGGTGATCACGACGGTGAGGCGATCAGGAGGAAGGTCGCAGGATGACCAGGTCTCCAGGCTTGAGCTCGGCGCCGGAGGCGATGTTGAGGATGCGTCCGTGGGAAAGATCGTTTTCGGTGTCGGTTACCTGGATGGCGGCGAGGACAGTCTTGTTCCAGCCGATTTGCGCGTGACTCACCGGGTGCAGTAAAGGCTCGCCACGACGGAAGACGATGAAGGTATCGCCCGTCTTGACGCCCCGGCTTTCCCCCAGGTCAAGCGTCACGGTACGGTTCTCCGTGGCGACCACGAATCCAACCAGCGGAACCGCCCCGGAGACCAGTGCCGCCGCGCGATCGAGCGCCTGGCGGGACGCCTCGTGGTAGAGCGGATCGTAGTTGGTGGGTCCGCTGAGGATGGTGCCGTCGGCGCTGGTGATGATCCGCGCTTCCGCCGTTCCTTTGGCGGTTTCGGAAATCGCCACCTTTCCGGTCGAAACGTCGACCGCCCGGACATCCATGGAGACTTCGATACGGATCAGATCATAGGAGAACTTGTCGATCTTCTGTTCCGTCGCCCCGGTCAGCACGCCATAGACCACGAGCTGTGCCCCCAGGATCTTGCCGACCCGCGCGGCGGTTGCGGGATCCACCAACCCCCGCTGATGCAGGTTCTGCTCATTCATGACGAGGTCGAGCCGTTGCCGTTCGACCACGTCGAAACGGCCGGCCTGCACCATCGAGGTCACCAGAGCATCGGAGATCTGGATCTGGAGCCGCTGCTCCAGCACCTCGGCGCCGGCGAAGTTCATCACCGCCACGACGGTACGCGGCTGCTGGCCCTGGTCGAGTTTCTCAAACCAGGAGTCGTTCCATCCCGGCGGCAGCACCAGCGGCACCGGCCGCTGGGCCCGGACCACGGCGGGAAACGCGAGAGCCAGGACGGCGGCGAGCCGGACCGAGCGGCGCATCAGTTGCCGTTGATCATGGCGAGGCCCTTGGAGAGGACCAGCATGGATTCGACCAGCTTGGGCCCCTCGGTGGGAATGGTGGAAATACGGTCAGCGCTCTGCTGCACGTTCCGGCTGATGCCGGCGGCCTTGAGGACTCCAAACGCGGAGCGGGCGCCGCTCACCAGGCCGGACGCGGTTCCGGCGAGCTGGGTGCTGGAGCTGACCGACGCCTCGACCATCGGAATGGCGGCGGCCATGTTAGCGGCCATGCTCAGCATGTAAGCCGATTCTTCGGCCGAGAGCTGATCCCGTTTCTTCGCCGCGGCGAGCACCGCCAGGGACTGCTCGGTCGTCCAGTTCGCGGTATCCGCGCCCTGAGTCAATTCAGCGATCTGGTCGTGCATCTCGGCGACGGCCATCTTGCTCCGGGCGTACTTCTTCAGGTTCAACGTCGCCTGGTTGGTAAGCCGGCGGCCGACCATGAACCCGCCGTAGGAAACCGCGGAGTTCCGGAAGAAATCATCGTAGCTGGAATTGCCGGTGACCCCGTAGGTGATCCTGGCCGTGGCAACGAAATCGAGCGGGGTTCCCCCGATCAGGTGCGCGAGGTCGGGACTCAGGTCAGACAAGGTGAGCAGCCGATCCTGGGCAGCTGCGCCCGAGAACAGCCCAGTCAGCAGCAAGACGAGGACGGCGGCAGAAGGGCGGAGGCGAGCGGGCATGACCAATCCCCCGAAGAGGTTCGTGGGCCAGCAACAAGCTGGAAGGAAGGAACTTGCGATGGCGCCCAGCCAATGTACCGCCGGGCAGGACGGGCGCAAGAAGACTCAGTCGCCGAGGCTGATCCCCAGTTCCCGGGCCGTGAGGACGGTATCGGAATCGAGCGGAACATTCTTGGCCCGGCCGATGACCTCGTCGAGCGGAACGTGGGTAATCCGGGGCGGCTGGTAGGCGATCATCACGCCGAAATCGCTGGCTGCCACCGCCCGCACCGCCGCAGCCCCGAACCGGAGGCCGAGCAACCGGTCGAAGGTGGTGGGCGAACCGCCGCGTTGGAGGTGGCCCAGCACCAGGGAACGAGTTTCCTTCCCGGTGCGCTCATGAATGGCCCGGGCGACCTGGCTGCCGATTCCACCCAGCCGGTCGGGCGATCCGACCTGGCGCCGCTCGAGGAGCACCACGCTCCCGCCAACCGGCACCGCGCCCTCGGCCACGACCACGATACTGAAGTTCCGCCCCTGGCGCTCCCGCTGCATGACCTTGGCGCAGACCTTGTCCACATCAAACGGTATTTCAGGAATCAGGATGGCGTCGGCCGAAGACGAGATCCCGCTGTGGAGCGCGATCCACCCGGCATAGCGGCCCATCAGCTCGACCACCATGACCCGCTGGTGACTCTCGGCCGTGGAGTGGAGCTTGTCGATCGCGTCGGTCGCCGTGCTGACCGCGGTATCAAAGCCGAAGGAGGCCAGGGTCCCGACCACGTCGTTGTCGATGGTCTTGGGGACTCCGATCACCGGCAGCCCCTTCTTCCACAGCTCATGCGCAATGGAAAGGCTGCCGTCACCCCCGATCGAGATCAGGGCTTCGAACCCGCTGGCCTGGAATGCCGAGACCAGCTCGTCGGAGCGGTCGATCTCGGTCTCGGTGCCATCGGGCGCCGTACGGCAATAGTGAAAGGGGTTCCCCCGGTTGGTGGTGCCGAGGATGGTGCCGCCGAGGTGGGTGATACCGCGGACTTCGCGAGGGCCGAGATTGATGATGCCGGCATTTTCCAGCAGCCCGTCATACCCGTTCCGGATACCGTAGCTCTGCCACCCCCGCTGGTGGGCCGACAACACGATGGCACGAATGACTGCGTTGAGACCGGGAGCGTCGCCGCCGCCGGTTGATATGGCGATGCGCACTTAGCCAATCAGCATGAGGGTAAGGAATCGCTCCGGGTCAGGGCCTGGAACGCCGGCGGATGAGATCGAGGACCTCCCCGGGTTCCGCATGGCGCTTGAGTTTTCTCTTGGAAAAGACCAGATCGTTGTCCACTGTGACCTCAAACACACCGCCCGAGGACTCCGACAGTAAGACTTCGCTGTCGGGGTAAGCCTGTTTCAGCTCGGCGGCCAGACCGGCCGCCCGGGGGTGGTAGTTTCAAACGACGCAGAACTCGATAGTCATTTTCATGCGTTTACATCCGTAACAGAGTGGTCTCGAGGGCGAATCGTAGCCATCCGATGCCGTCATGCCAAGTCCCCGATCTTGCCCTGATCGCCACGAGGTTATCATGTTAGCGGGATACAGGGTGCGAAGGCGGCACCCGGCAGCCTCCATTTCACTGGTCCAAGGCCTGATGCGATCGCTGACACGCTGGGTTGTTCTTGCGCTTATTGGCGCCGTCCTGCCAGGGACGGCCCATGCCCAGCGGGAATATCGCTTTGAGACGAGCGTTGCGGGGTCGTACCAGAGCTTCGACAATGCGACCGAGCTGGGCGGCTCCGTCGGAGGGACCGGACGGGTGGGCTACTGGGTATGGCGGAACCGGATGACGCTCGAGCTGGAGGGTGGGATTGCGGCGCCCAAGTCGGCGAACGGGAAGGGCGTGACAGTCACCACTATCGAGCTCGCTGCCCTTTATAACGTGCCGCTTGGACTGTACAGCTCGCTCTATGTGAAGGGCGGCTACGGAACGGTGGGCTATGGCAGCTGCCCGGCCAACGTGGCCCCTTCCACCATCTGCGGGTCCTCCAACGCCATGGTCGGCGGGATCGGGGCGCGATTCGCGCTCTCGCCCACCATGATGCTCCGCACCGAAGCCCTGATCAGCAAGAGCAACTCACCATCCTTCAGCAACTTCTCGATGGGCGCGGGGCTCAGCTTCATGCTGGCGAGCCGACCACTTACCGACACTGATGGGGACGGGGTATACGATCGCTACGACCGGTGCAGTAACACTCCGGTCGGCGCCATTGTGGATGGCCGGGGTTGCCCTTCGGATTCCGACAAGGACAGCGTGTTCGATGGGATCGATCGCTGCCCGCAAAGCCCGGCCGGAGCCCAGGTCGACGCGGTCGGCTGTCCCCAGGACGCCGACCGGGATGGCGTGCTGGACGGCATAGACCGTTGCCCCGACACTCCGCCCGGCGCGACGGTCGATCGCAATGGCTGCCCCTCTGATACCGACAAGGACGGGGTCCTCGATGGCCTGGACCGCTGCTCCAGCACCCCCACCGGAGCCACGGTGGATCGGCTGGGTTGCCCGGGGGACCTGGACAACGACCGGGTACTGGACGGGATTGACCGGTGTCCGGATACCCCTCCGGGGACCATCGTTAACTCTTTCGGTTGCCCGCCCACCATCGACGTTGACCGGGATGGGGTCCCGGATGCAGCGGACCTCTGCCCCAACACGCCGCCGGCGACCAAGGTGGACCAGTGGGGCTGCCCGGTTGTGGCTCCCGATACGACCAGACGGGCGCCGCGAGATACCACGCCTACCGCCCCGGCCGCACCCGCTGCATCCGGCTCCAGTGGACCCTGGACGGTGCCCGGCACCGCGTTCGACATCCGAAGCAGCAAGCTCAACCCAACAGCTCTCCCGCAACTCGACAGCATCGCGGCCGCGCTGGTGGCCAGCCCGGAGTTGAAGGTGGAGATCGGCGGCAACGCCCAGGACCGGGTCCCCCCCGCTGAGAACCAGAAGCTTTCCACCGACCGGGCCCAGGCAATCCGGCTGTACCTGATCAGCAAAGGTGTTCGTGACGTCCAACTCAGTATCCAGGGGCATGGGGCGAACAACCTGGTCACGCAGGATACCACGGACGAGGCACGAACCCGGAACCGCCGGACCGAGATCACCCCGGTTACCCCGCGTTAACACGTGATCCATGGCACACCGCCATGGGCACGTGGCTTGCAAGTTTACTTCGCCATGCACCGCGCTCCCCTCTGCACTCTCCTGCTGCTTGCATCCCTCGTCGCTCCCCTGGCCGGCCAGACCGCCCGGTGGGGGGACGAGTTGCCCCGCGAGGGAAGCTCTTCCGATCGGATGATGCTTGGCACCCCCCGGCAACTGGAGCCGGTGGACTGGCCGGCTCCGCCCCTGGTGCCGCCTCCCCAGTCGATCCGGGCGATCTACCTCAATGCCTGGGCTTTTGGCTCGAAGCACTTCTATGACCTGGTGCGGCTGGCGGATACTACCGAGATCAACGCCTTTGTCATCGATGTGAAGGACGACACCGGATACCTGACCTACCCTTCGAAGGTCCCGACCGCCATCGCGATCACGGCCAACCAGCAGGTCCGCGCCCCCGATGTGCGGGAGCGGCTGGCGGTGCTCCACGCCCACGGGATCTTTCCGATCGCCCGGATCGTGGTCGCCAAGGACCCGCTGCTCGCCAGCCACAAGCCGGCCTGGTCGATCCATGACGTCGCTGGCGGCCAATGGCAGGACCGCAAAGGCCATGGCTGGGTCGACGCGTTTACCGACTCGGTATGGGTCTACGCCGGGGACCTGGGTGAGGAAGCGGTGCGGATGGGATTCGGCGAGCTGCAGTTCGACTACGTGCGGTTTCCAGACGAGCCGAGATCATTGATGGCGAAGGCGGTATATCCCGGCCGCAAAGGCAAGGAGACCACCCGGGACGGCGTGGTCCGGAACCTCCGCCTGTTGCGCGATCAGCTGAAGCCGCTCGGCGTGCCGTTCACGATCGACGTTTTCGGGATGACCGCGAGCGCTACCGCGGACATGGGGATCGGGCAGGTGTGGGAAGACCTGGTGACGACGGCCGATGTCGTCCTGCCCATGGTGTATCCCAGCCATTACTACGGCGGGTTTTATGAGATCATGCATCCCAACAGCGAGCCCTACGAAGTAGTGCATCGCGCCCTCCGGGACGGGATCCAGCGGGCCGCACCCCTCGGCAAGACGGCCGAGATCCGGCCCTGGCTCCAGGCGTTCACCCTGGGAGCGCCGCGATATACCGCCTTTCACGTAAAGGAACAGATCCGCGCCGTTGAGGACCTGGGTCTCAAGTCGTGGGTGCTATGGAATGCGCGAAGCTACTACGATGCCGCGGCGTTCCGGCCGGCCGGCGTCCGGTCCACCCGGGTCGCTGCAGTCTTGCCCGCCCAAATTCATTAAGACTTGTTTAGCAAACCTTCATTGCTGGTTCAACCGCGCTTCATCGCGGGAGTGATAGCTTGCATCCGGTTCAACCCGAGCCGGAGGAAACGATGAAAGTGATGAAGGCCGGACCCGCCGTTGGCAAGGTGAAGGAAGATATTGACCGCCTGTTTGACCGTTTCTTTGCGACCCCGTTCATCAACGAACCCCTCTTCCCGCCGTTTGAGACCGTAGGCGCGGTGGCCACCTGGCTGCCGACGTTTGACCTGTCGGAGAACGACAAGGAGTACGTGGTTCGCCTGGAAGTGCCCGGGATCAACAAGGAGAACCTGGACATCAGCCTGGTCGAAAACGTCCTCACCATTACGGGTAAGCGGGAGATCTCGCAGGAGCAGGGGATGGAGTACTATCTGTGGAAGGAGCGGGAATTCGGCCGCTTCGTTCGCAACGTTCGGCTGCCGAGCCCGGTGGTCGAGAACAAGATCGAGGCCCTGTGCCAGGATGGCGTTCTGGTGGTTCGGCTGCCGAAGGCTGTGCCGACCCCCGCCAATAAAATCCTGATCAAGTAAGGCTGGTCCCAAGACCGCCCGCACGTCGCCTTGATCGCCAGCCCCCGAATCGCGGCCCGGTTCGGGGGTTGGATCATTTCCGGGCCAGCGCGCTTTCCGGTTCCCACGCAGTGATGTGGCCGGCCAAGGCGCTGGCCGCCGTCGTATACGGGCTGGCCAGGTAGAGCTGCCCCGGCCCTGAGCGGCCCGGGAAATTCCGGTTGATCGCGCTCACGGTCACGGTCTTCCGGTCGTAGGACACGCCGGGACCGGCATTGATGCAGGCGCCACAACTGGGCTCGATGATCTCCGCGCCCACCGCCCTGAAGACCTCGACATAACCCTTCTGCTCGGCATACCGCTTCACATCCTGGCTGCCGAACTGGATATAGAAGCGGACGTCCGGGTGAATCCGCTCGCCCTGCTCGGCCGCTTCCCGGAGAACCCGGGCATACATGTCCATGTCCTCCTTCTTCCCCGCGGTGCAGCTCCCGGCGTAGGCGATGTCGATCTTGACCGGCGCCCCCAGCTCCTCGATCTGCAACCCGTTTCCCGGGTCGCCCGGCAGCGCGATCATGGGCCGCAGGCTCCGGGCGTCGATCTCGATGATTTCCTCGTAGACCGCGTCCGGGTCGGAGAACATTCCCTGGAGCATGGCCCGGGCCTTTTCCGGCGCCATGCCCCGCTCCCGCACCAGGAACTCGACGTTTTTCTCATCGGGCCGGATCAGCCCGGTAAACGCTCCGACCTCGGCCGCCATGTTGGTCATGGTGGCCCGCTCATCAATGGAAAGGGTCTGCACCGAGTCGCCGGCATACTCGACGATCTTTCCAATGGCCTTGCCGGTCTTCACGTAGGGCTGGCGAAGGATCTGAAGCATGAAGTCCTTCGCGGTCACGTTCTCCGGTTTCTGGCCGTTCACCCGGATCAGCACCGAGGGCGGGACCTTGATGCGAACATCCTTGGTCAGCCAGGAATTGAAAATGGCGGTGGTTCCCACCCCAAAGGCCAGGCTTCCCATGGCACCGGCGTGCGGCGTATGGCTGTCGCTGCCGATGATCACCTGGCCGGGGAGCGCGTGCTGCTCCAGGATCTTGGAATGGCAGATCGCCTCGGAACCCTGGACCAGCATGTTGGGCCCCAGCCGGGGCAGTTCGCCGTAGAGCTTGATGCCCTGCTCCGCCGCGAAGTCCTCCTGTTTCTTCTTGAGCTCCAGCGCTACGTCGAGCAGGCCCTCGGCCTTTCGCTCGTCGGTCATGGCAAGCTCGAGGAAGGTGAGATGGTCCCGGAAGAAGAAGATCGAACCGGGGTCCACCACTTTCTCGCCGATTCCCACGTAGTCGCGCCAGAAGATGGCCGACATCGGGGTGACGTATTCGTGGCTGAAGCGGATATCAGTCCGGATGAAGCCCTCATCGCCAGGTTGGACATACGGGGCGCCGATCCGGCCCGCCGAGAGGTCGGTGACCCAGTGCCGGGCGATGATCTTCTCGGCGAGCGTCATGGGCCGGCGGGCAGTCTTGAGCGAGGGCACGGTGACCTTGCCCTGGATCCGGGCCACGTTGTACTGGAACAGGCCGCCGTGCTCGATGATGCCGCGGGTGATCTCGCCCTCGCCGCTGGTGAACTCGGCCAGGGGTATCGACTCACCGCGCCGGATGCGCTCGATCAGCCCGAAATCGGTACTGGTGAACAGGCCGAGGTTCTGGCAGTTCTCCCGGTAAATCCGCTCGATATTCTCCGCGATCACCAGCTGGATCCCGGCCATCATCTCGGCGTAGGGCGATTGCTCCCGGCTGGAACCCTTGCCCCGCCGTTTTCCGCTCACCGACACGACGAAGCCACCCTGTTTGACCGAGCCACGGCCCAGCGGGAACTCTTCACCGGCCTTGAGACCCAGATAGGGGAATTCACCGAGGGTCTCATCGAAGTAGTAGCAGATGTACGCGGGAGTGATTTCGTCGGTCGAGATGTCGCTGCGCAGCCCAATCGAGGGGTTCCAGGCGAGGTCCTTCCCCTCAAGCTGGCTTCGGATCAGGGCAGGATCTTCCGTGAGGAAGAGTATCCGGCCGGCAAACCGCACCTGCTCGGGCAACTTGGGCGTCGGGCGGTTCTTGAGGCTTTCGAGCATGGATATTCCGGTTCCGGGAAACCAAAGATGACAGGACGCGGGGGTGGGATCAAGTTGACTCGGTTTGACCGATCCGGTGATACCATTCAGTAATGCTCATCCGCCTGTCGCTTCTCTTGTCCCTGGCGTTGCAGCCAGCCGAACTTCTGTGGGGCCAGGCCGCTCCAGGCGACCTCAAAGCCACCTTCCTGGGCCAGCATCCCTTTCAGCAGCAGCGGCTTACTGAAAGCTCAGCCCTGGTTGTCAGTGCCACCCAGAAGGACATTTTCTGGACCCTCAACGATTCGGACAATCGGGCCGAGCTGTTCGCCACGGACACGCTGGGCCGGGATCGGGGCGTGGTGCGGATTGAGGGGGCTGAGAACGTCGACTGGGAGGCGATGGCACGCGCGCGCTGCGGAAATGCCGACTGCCTCTACATCGCCGACACGGGAGACAACCGGGAACGGCGAACCTCGGTACGAATCTACCGTATCCGGGAACCCAGGGCCGGCAGAGACAGCGTGGGAAGGCCCAACGCGATTCTCACGGTCACCTACCCGGACAAGCCGCACAACGTCGAGGCGATCCTGGTGACTCCGGCGCAGGATGTCTACCTGATCACCAAGACATCGGCCGAAGGCCCGATCGTGTTCCGGGTACCGGGCTCGGCCTGGAGCCGCACGGAAGTTCAGGCCGAGCGGATCCAGACATTGCCGATTCCCTCCAACCAGGCCGGCTCATTCCTGGTCACCGATGCCTCGCTCGGTGAGGCCGGGCGGGTCGCGGTGCGGACCTATCGCTACATCTATTTTTTCCGGTTCGACGGGACCCGGTTTGCTCCGGTCAACACCGGGTTCCGCTGCGACGCGCGCGGACTGGAAGTCCAGGGGGAGGGCATCGCCTGGCTCAACGGTGACACCCTCGCCACCAGCAGCGAGCGGGCGATGGCGGGAGGCGGCATCTCGCGGATTACCTGCGGGCACTGATGCGGCCCGCGGTGCGTACCCGACTGTGGTGGACCGGCGCTCTGCTGCTGGCCGTCCCGCTGCTGCTTCTGATGGACCGGCGGATGCACCGGCTGGAACCCTACCAGGCCGAGTGGCTGCTGGCGGGCGGTGGCCATGTGCGCGCGCTGCGTACCGGGGTGGGCGACACGACGCTCCTGCTGCTGCACGGCTATGGCGAATCGCTGCTGGCATTCCGGGGCGAGGTGGAGGCCCTGGCGCCGCGTTACTCGATCCTCGCGATCGACCTGCCGGGCTCCGGCCTGAGCGAGAATCCACGGGGCTCCCACAACCTCGATTCAACAGTCGCCCGGGTGGGCGACCTGATCGACCGCTGGAGCAAGGGGCCCATCGTCGCGATCGGGCACTCGATGGGAGGCGAGGTCGCCGCGGCGCTGGCGCTGGCGCGGCCCGACCGAGTGGTCGGCCTGGTGCTCATCTCTACCGCGGGCTACGGGATCAATTTCGGGATCGGCAAGGGGCCGCTCAGCTCGTCGGAGCGGGAGCTGGCCGGATGGTCGGTCAAAGCGCGAGAAATCCTGGTGCCGATCGAGGACCCGGCCTGGCTCAGGGATCCGCCGGATATGCCCGACAACGCAGGATCCGACTCGATCGCGCGAGCGGCGGCGGCCGAGATTCTCCGCGATTTCGATTTCACCGCGCTCAGGAACCATTTCCGCGAGATCCGGCAGCCGACGCTTATCATCTGGGGCGGCCTCGACCCCTTGATCCCGCTGGGGATCGGCCGGGAGGTGGCGGCCGCGATTCCCCACTCGCGCCTGGTCGTGCTGGGTAACTCATGGCACCGGCCCCACGTAGAACAGCCGGAGCGGGTGGTGCAGTTGATCAGAGAGTTTCTCACTCCCGACAGGAAACAATGATTCGTCAGCTCTTCGTTCTCACCGGCCTCGTCATCGGCCAGGCCGCACACGCGCAGCAACCGGTCGGCCCGCTCACTCGCATTGTATCCGGGATCAACCTCAAGGCATTCGAAAGTCACTTTCGTTACCTGTCCGATGACCTGATGGAGGGACGCGGCCCGGGGACCAGGGGCGGCAGGCTCGCGGCGAATTACATAGCGACCCAATTCGAGCGCATGGGCTTGCGCCCGGCCGGTCAGGACAGCGGGTGGTTTCAACCGTTCACCCTGAAGGCCGACCAGGTCGTGCGATCCGAGCTGACTGCCGGCAGCGAGCAATTTGCTCCGGGTGATGATCAGGCCCTTCTCCTCTGGGGGGGCGACACGGTCCAGGAGTACCGCGGTCCAGCAGTCTTCGTCGGATACGGCATCGTCTCCCCGGAGAATCACTGGGACGACTACGCGGACGCGGATGTCCGGGGAAAACTGGTGATTGCCCTGGCGGGGAACCCGGGCCAGGTCGACAGCACGCTTTTCAAGAGCGCCAGCAACTCCAACCGCATCGCCAAGACGCAGGAAGCGTTACGGCATGGTGCAATCGGCGTCCTGGTCATTCATAGTCGTGCGGCGACCGGATACCCGTGGGGGAACATATCTCGCGGGTGGTTCCATGAGAGTATTGCGCTGTTGGAGCCCGACCGGCGTCCCCGAGGTATTTCGGGCTGGATCCGCGATTCCGCGGCGGCGCGGTTGCTGCGGCTGGCAGGCCTGGATCTTTCCACTCTCATGATCAGCAGCGCGCGTGCGAACCACCGCGCCCTGCCGGTCAACCTGGACTTGAGCGTCGCAACGTCGACCAGAGTCCGCACGATCCAGGGCCGCAATGTCCTCGGGCTGTGGCCGGGACAGGGTCCCACGGCCGGTCAAATCGTCGTCCTGGGCGGGCACTACGATCACCTGGGAATTGGATCGCCGGTGAACGGCGACTCGATTTACAACGGCACCGAGGACAATGCCAACGGGATCGCCGCGTTGCTGGTGACGGCCGAGGCCTTCGCTCGCTCCGGCGTCGTTCCTCGGCGTTCGGTGCTCTTTATCGCGTTCGATGCCGAGGAGGAGGGACTGCTGGGATCGCAAGCGTACGTCCGGGCGCCAATCTTTCCGTTGGCGAGCACCGTGGCCATGCTCAACCTGGACGGGATCAACGTGTATGCGAAGACCAGCGACACCTATGCGCTGGGCCTCGACTATTCCAGCCTGGGCACCGTATTTCGGAACGCCGCGCGGGTAGAGGGCCTCACCGTCGGCATCAGCGCCGACGAGGAAAAGTTCCTGGAAGATCAGCATTTCTTCAACCGGTCGGATCACTTTAGCTTTGCCGATGCCGGCGTTCCATCGCTCTTCGTGTGGGGCGGCTACAAGGCCATAGGCAAGCCGGCGGGATGGATGCAGCAGAAGCTCAATGAATACCTGAGCACCCGGTATCACCAGCCCGCCGACGAAATGCAGGACTGGTATTCGTTTGAAGGAAGCGCCGCTGATCTGCGGGTCCTGGCGCGGACGTTGTACGCGGTGGCGATGGCGCCCCGGTTTCCGGCATGGAATCCGGACTCGCCGTTCCAAAGGAAGTAGGGAAAGAAACATTGACGCACACGAAAGCGAGATCTCGGATGAATCGGAAAAGCTATGTCATCCTGGCGCTGACCCTTCTTACGGTGCCGGGACTGTCAGCACAGACGGCAACCACGGCCAGCCGCGTGGCGCAGGAAGTGGATGGAAAGGTGCTTCGCGCTCACCTTGAGTTTCTGTCCAACGATCTGCTTGAAGGCCGGGCGCCGGCCACCCGGGGCGGCGAGCTCGCGGCGAAATACATCGCCGCGCAATTCGAACGCCTGGGACTGGAACCGGCGGGAGACAGCGGCTCCTACTTCCACCGGGTACCGGTCATTTCACTTACCCCGTCGCCCAGTTTGTCACTGACCGGCAGCCAGCCGCGGAGTCTCACCTACCGGGACGACTTCGTGCTCTGGTCCATGCGGAACGAGCCTGAAGTGCGAGGGAGGGGAGACGTCGTATTCGTGGGTTACGGCATCGTGGCGCCGGAGTACCAGTGGGATGATTACCGCGGCGTCGACGTCAAGGACAAGATCGTCCTGGTGCTGGTGAACGATCCCGGGCTCCGCGACTCGACGATCTTCAAGGGAAAGGCGCTCACCTACTACGGCCGGTGGACCTACAAGATCGAAGAGGCGGCACGTCAGGGAGCGGCCGGCATTCTCATGGTCCACACCACCGAGAGCGCGACGTACCCGTGGACCACGGTGCAGTCCTCCTGGACCGGCGCCCAGGTTCGCCTGGAGACTCCGCCGACTTCGCTCAAGTTCGCCGGGTGGCTCACCGAGAGCACGGCTAGCGACCTGGTGCGTCGCGGTGGGGCCGACCTCGCCCAGCTGATGCCCGCCGCGGCGCGGCGTGATTTCCGCCCGGTGCCGCTCACCGTCGGGGTTGAAACCACGATCCGCAGTGAAATCCGCCGCTCGGCCACCTTCAACGTGATCGGGCGGTGGCCGGGACATGGCCCGCTGGCGAGGGAAGCGGTGCTCATCGGCGGACACTACGACCACCTCGGCGTCCGGGCGCCGGTCAACGGGGACTCGATCTACAACGGGGCCGAGGACAACGCGTCGGGAACCGCAGCGGTGCTGGCGGCGGCCGAGGCGTTCACCCGGAGCGGTGTACACCCGGCGCGATCGATACTGTTTATGGCGTTCACCGCCGAGGAATCAGGACTTATCGGCTCCCAGGCCTTCGCGACGAACCCCACCCTGCCGCTCAAGAACCTGGCGGCAGTGCTCAACATGGACGTCATGAACCTCTATGGCCGGACCCGCGACATCTCGGCACTTGGCACCGACCAGAGTTCGCTCGGCGAGATCTTCCAACGGGCCGCCCGGAGCGAGGCGCTTCGGGTCACCGTGGATACCGACGCGCTGATCAGGGGCGCGTTCTTCCGTTCGGACCACTTTCCTTTCGCCCGGGGCGGCGTGCCAAGCCTCTCGCTTGAGGGTGGGAACGACTACATCGGGAAACCGGCGGGCTGGGGTGCCCGGCAACGTGAGGAGTACACCGACAAGCGCTACCACCAGCCCTCGGACGAGATCCTGCCCTGGTTCACCATGGATGGAGCCGTGCAGCAGGTGCGGGTCATCGTTCGCACGGCGATCGCGGTGGCCAATGCCGCTTCTCAACCAATCTGGAACCGGGGCTCCGAGTTCAAAGCGGCGGGAGAAGCCAGGATAAGGTAGGGGTATCTATTAATACTACTCACAATTGTGGACTATTTAAGTCACAATATGGCAACGGTTTACCGTGAAGCGCAGGCCCGGCGACTATCGCCGGGCCCTTGGTTATCTGGTGTAAGTCCAAGTCTCCCACTATCTTTGCGCCCGCTTGCACCACCCCCTTCCCCCTTCCTCTCCCGGAGCGGCTTTGGACCTGCCGAGCGAACATAGGGTACCGCTCTCCTGGCTACTCCAGAACGGGGGAGAGACGGTGCGCTTCCGGACCATCGCGGAGCTGGCTCCTGAGGGTTCTCAGCGGCCCGAAGACATGGCCGCGCAACTGGCAGCAATCGTTGAGTCCAAGCCGGCCGTCGCGATCATCAAGAAGCAGAAAGACACGGGCATTTGGGCCGGCAACCTGCTCGGCTTGGCGCCGACTGCCGCGCTCGGCATCAAGGACGTCGGGACCATTCCGCAGTACCGTCGCCTGATCCAGCTGGGCTACCCGCGGGAAAGTCGTCCCTTCAAGCTCACCGAGCGGGTCCTCTACCGGCTGTTGTCGAGGGACGAGGATCCGGCATTGCTTTTCGAGTATCAGAAGCTGGTAAAGGCGGAGCCACTGGCGCGGGTGTGGTCTCGCAACGTTATCCGGGAAGCGGCTACGGCAGCCCTGGCCGAGGCGGGACAGCTGGAGGATCCGCGGGTCCGGGGCGCGGCGCACAAGATCGCCAACGAAGTGTCCCACTTCCTGCGCAGCCCGTACGCCGAGAAGCCGTTCATCCGGGCGGGACGGCAGACTGCCCTGCATCCCGAAGCCACTCCTCCCAGCTGGTACTCGGTGGCGATGATCGCCGCGATGCCTAACCTGCAGCGCGAGCGGGCCGGGTTCACCGAGCGGCTGGGCCATTACCTGGCGCAGCCGGCTCCCAAGAAGTCCTACGTGATCCAGGTCGGAAAACGAACGGTAAAGCCGCAGGTCCTGCTGCTGGGCGATCCAATCGAAGCCGACACCAAGGGGAACGCGAAGGACATCCCGCTGGCGCTTTATTACATCGAACTGCTGGCCCGGATCGGGGCGCTGCATACGGCGCCGGTGGCCACCCGGGTCTTGTCGCGCCTGATCAAGGACTGCGACGAGCACGGGGTCTGGCACCCCAAGAACCTTCGCTCCCAGCCCAAGCTGCAGAATCGCGCCGCGTACCACTACTACCCGCTGGAGAGCGAGTCCAAGCACCCGGAGTCGCGCCAGGTTGATGTGACGTTCCGGCTGGCGCTGATTGCGCGCCTGCTGGGTTGGAGACTCGAGATCGCCTGAAGAGGGATTGAGTCCAGGCAGCATCTTGCCGGTTTTGAGTTTTGCAACAGCTTCAACGCAGAAGACGCGGAGGATTCGCAGAGGAACGCGGAGAAGCAGCCCGGCGACCGGGCACTTTCAATATCGCCATCCTTGACAAGACAGTGCCCGGCCGCCGGGCTGCATCCTCTGCGCTCTCCGCGTATCCACTGCGCTCTCTTGCGTTAAGGCTTTGGCAAGACCCAAACCCGGTACACCGGTAGCCTCACGTACGAGATACGAAACGAGAAGAGGATGCCGGATATTGACCTGACGCCGTTCGGCTTCACACCCACCGAAAGCCGGGTATACGAGGTCCTGCTCCGGAACGGGCCCGGCACCGGCTATACCATCGCCCGGTCGGCCGGGCTGGCGCGCGCCAATACCTACAGCGCGTTGGAAGGCCTGGTCTCCAAGGGCGCCGCGCTGGTTGAAGGGGGCCGGCCCAAGCGATATCGCCCGGAGAATCCCGCCGCTGTCATCGCCCGGATCACCAGCCAGCAGGGTCAGGATCTCGACCGGCTGAGCACCACCCTGAGCGGCTTCGGTGCCGCGGCCAGTCCCACGCTGGTCGAGGTCACCTCTCCCAAGGGCGCGCTCCAGATCATGAGCCACGAAATCGCCCGCGCTCATGAAAGCGTCCAGCTGCTGGTCCCCGTGGACGCCTACCCGATTCTTGCCCCGGCCCTGCGCCGAGTAGCTTCCGCCGCTCTTCCCCTGGACCTGCTGGCTCCGGCCCCGGTTGAGCTGGGGTTCGCCCCGGTGGTGGTGGCCGGCTCCCAGGATTGGCCGGGTGAGCCGCTGCTGATGATCGTGGACCGGCGGACCGCGCTCATCGGTGCCCGGCGCGGGGCCGAGGTCGAGGGTCACTGGAGCACCGCGGCCGGTTTTGTCGCCGCCGGACATTGTACCTTCCGGGGGTGGCCTCGCCCATGAGCGACGATCTCACCCGGGTTCTTCAGCAGCTTCGCCGCGAATACGTGGCGGACTCGCCGGTGCGCCTGCAGGAGCTGAGAAAAGACATCGCCGCATTCCGCGCTGGGGAGGCGGACGCGGTAAACTCGCTGATACTCAGATTTCACAGATTGTCGGGATCGGGCGGAAGCTACGGGTTTCCCGACGTCAGCGAGGTGTCCCGGGAGACCGAGCGCTGGCTCAAGAAGGTGCCACCACCCGGGCCGGACGATGCCGGGGTGCTGGACATCGCGGTCGGCAAGCTGGCGGAGACTTTCGACAAGGCGGGGGCCGAGTTGTCGGGCCAGAGCTCGCCAGTGCCGCCCACCGACTTCGGCTGGAGCGCGCTCATCATCGGACAGGAAAACCCCCTCACCAGCCAGATCGCCGAATCGTTGCGCGCCTCCGGATACCGGGTGAGCCAGCTGACGGAGACGGATTCCGAGGTTCCCACGTCGGAGACCCCCGACCTGGTGGTAATGGTGGGCGGGGAGATCAAGGCGGACCCGTATGCGATGGCCGCCGCACTCTCGGGCCGGCGCGCGCTCCGGCCCCGGAGCATCGTTCTCGTCGATCGCACCGGAGCCTCCGACCGGCTGCGTGCCGTCGCCGCCGGCATCGACACCGTGTTCTCGGCGGACCGGGTTTTGAGCGAGCTGCCCACCTATGCCAAGACGCTGGCACGTATCGGCACCCCACCTTCGAGCGTATTGGTGGTCATGGAGAAGCGGGAAGAGGCGGAGCGGCTGACCCGGACCCTGGAGGACGCCAACATCCTGGTGTCCCGGTGCGATGACCCGATGCTGGCCCGCGAGGTGCTGGCGCGCGACCTTCCCGACCTCCTGCTGCTCGATGCCCACCTGCCCGGGCTCGATGGTTTTACCCTGGCGCGGCTGGTCCGCCAGGATCCCCGTTTCGCGCTGCTTCCCATCGTGTTCCTTGCGAACGAACGCACGCTGCAGGACCAGGTGGAAGCGCTCCGGGCCGGGGCAGATCATTTCCTGACCAAGCCGGTCGAGCCGCTGCTGCTGCTGCAGCTGGTGGTCAACCGGGCGGAGCGGGGCCGCCGGATCCGGGAGATGGTCCACCGGGACGGGCTCACCGGCCTGCTGAACCACGCGACCCTCATGGCCGAGTTGGAGCATGCCGTGGAATACGCCAGGCGATTTGGCGAGCCGTTCGCTTTCCTCATGATTGACGTGGACCACTTCAAGCGGGTGAACGACACCTTCGGGCACCTGGCGGGTGACCAGGTGCTGCTGCATCTCGCCCGGGTATTCCAGTCCACGGTGCGGGCCAGCGACATCATCGGGCGCTACGGCGGGGAGGAGATCGGGATCATCCTGCGGCGCTGCAACCGCGAGGGCGCCATAGTGCTGGGCAACAAGATCCGGGAGGCCCTGCTGGCCCGCGCCGCGATGACCCGGGAAGGCAAGAACATTCCGGTCCGAGTCAGCATCGGCATCGCCGCCTGCCCGGAGGACGGATTGAGCGCCAGCGGGATCGTCGCGGCGGCAGACCGGGCGCTCTACAAGGCGAAAACGAGCGGGAGAGATCGCATAGAAACCTGCTGAACGGCCCGGCTTCATCCAACCTGGAGAATTCACCCCATGCATGAACACAACTGGCTCGCCATCTCGGTGGCGGCGGTCGCGGCATTCCTGATCGGCGGACTGTGGTACTCTCCCATCCTGTTCGCCAAACAGTGGATGGTTGCGAACCTGATTCATGAAGACCAGGTGGCGGCGATGAAAGCGGCCGCGCCCCGGGCCTACGGCGTCAGCGTTGTGTGCTTTTTCGTGATGGCGTTCGTCATGGAGATGTTCATCAATCACCTGGGTCAGACGACACTGAACGGTGGCGTCTTCGTGGCGTTTCACTGCTGGCTCGGGTTCGCGGCGACCATCGGACTCACGGCGAACATGTACTCCAACAAGCCGATCAGGGCGTACTTCATCGATGCCGGATACCAGCTGGTGTACATGACGGCGATGGGAGCGATCCTGGGCGCGTGGCGGTAGATGGATCGCCGCTTCTTCGTCAAAGGCGCGGCCGGAAGCGCAGCCCTGGTCTGGCTCCAGGGGCTGGGCACTCTCCGCCCGCTCTCCTGGAGCCCGCATGTCGGTAACGGATACCGGGTACTGAGCGCGTCCCAGGCGGCGACGCTGGAAGCAATGACCGCACAGATCATCCCTACCGACGACACCCCCGGCGCCAGGGAAGCACGGGTGGTCACCTTCATTGATAACGGGCTGGCCGGATTTGCCGCCGATCAGCGGCCGATTTTCGAGCAGGGGCTCAACGCGCTCGATGCCAATGTGCGGAGCCGGTTTCCCGGGGTCGGCGGGTTCGCGAAACTGGAAAGCGCTACGCAGATCCAGATAATGCTGGACCTGGACCAGCGGGACCCCGAGTTCTTCGAGTCGGTCCGGGTGGCTACGATCGCGGGGATGTTCGCGGACCCCAAGTACGGCGGGAACTTCGAGAAGACGGGATGGAAACTGATCGGCTTCGACGACCGGTTCGGCTGGGCGCCGCCGTTCGGGGACTATGACCGCTAGACACTCCGTCGGGCACGGAGGCCCGACGTACCGGCCCTCGGACGAGGTGGACTTCCTGGTCGTGGGCGCCGGCGCGGCCGGTGGAGTGATGGCTCGCGAGCTGGCGCAGGCCGGGTTCCAGGTCCTGGTCCTGGAGCAGGGCCCCCGGCTGGGGACCGCCGACTTTCAGCACGACGAGTATGCAGTCAGTTACCTGTCCGCCCTCACCAACAACTACAAGCAACAGCCCACCACGCTGCGCCGGACGGCAACCCAGAAGGCCAGCATCGCCCCGGCGGTCGGCTACGGCCGCTGCGTCGGTGGAGGAACCGTTCATTTCACGGGGAACTACTGGCGATTCCACGAAATTGACTTCGTGGAACGGAGCCGGAAGGGCGCCGTACCAGGAGCCGACCTCGACGACTGGCCCATCAGCTACGCGGACCTGGAGCCGTACTACACCAGGGTCGAGTGGGAGATCGGTGTTTCCGGCCTGGCCGGTTCCAGTCCGTTCGACCCGCCCCGCAGCAAACCCTACCCGCTGCCGCCGCTGCCGATCAAGTCTACCGGCGTGCTGGCCGAGCGGGCGGCGAAAAAACTCGGCTGGACGGCATTCCCCGCCCCCATGGCGATTCTCTCGCAGCCCTACCGGGGACGGCCCGGATGCATCCACTGTGGCTGGTGCGAGACCTTCGGATGTGAGGTGAACGCGAAGTCCAGCACGCTGGTGACGATGATCCCCGAGGCCGAGGCAACCGGCCGCTGCGAGATCCGGCCGAACAGCTACGTCCGGAAGATCGAGACCAACTCCCAGGGCCGGGTGACCGGTGTCAAATACTTCGATGGCAACCGGCGCGAGGTGTTTCAGCGCGCCAAGGCCGTGGTGGTTTCGGCCAACGGGGCGGAGACGCCGCGCCTGCTCCTGATGTCTCGGTCCAACCGGTTCCCCGACGGGCTCGCCAACTCGAGCGGGATGGTGGGCCGGCACCTCATGTTCAACGGCGGGTCTTTCGCCGCCGGGGTGTTCGAGGGCGAGATCAACGGCTACAAGGGCGTGGTGGACTCACGGGTCATCCATGACGTCTACGAGCTGGATCCTGGTTTGGGGATCGCCGGGGGCGGGGGATTCGATTTTCGGTTCGACGCCACGCCGATTGCCTATGGCGTGTGGGGAATGGGAGAGCGGGGACCCCGCTGGGGACCGGCGTTCAAGCGCCGGCTTCAGCAATACAATCACGTAGCGTACGTCCTGGGCCACAGCACGTCATTGCCGGTGTCGACCAACACGGTATCGCTGGATCCCGATGTGAAGGACGCCTGGGGGCTTCCGGCCATCCGGGTCACCTTCCAGGAACATCCCAACGACCATCGGCTCTCCGAATACCTCACGGCGAAGTCTTTGGAGCTGCTCGACGCGGCGGGCGCACGGGAGAAGTGGTCCTTTCTTCCCGGCCCGCCCGCGTGGCCCCAGGTCCACCTGCTGGGCACCTGCCGGATGGGGAACGACCCCAGGACTTCAGTGGTGAATCGCTTTCACCAGGCCCACGACGTTCCCAATCTCTTCATTGTCGACGGCAGCAACTTCGTCACATCAGGCCGGGGCCAGCCTACAATGACGATCCAGGCGCTGGCCTTTCGTGCCGCGGAGCATGCCGCGGAGTGGGCAAAGGCCTCAGGCTGAGGCACTTGGGCACACTTTGCCGGTTTCATGACCCAAGTCACAGGGAATACCAGGGGCAGGGGGTATCTTGTCGGCAGCCGTTCATGAACCGACACCAGGAGCGAACTATGCGCCCCGTCCTGTGGCAAGCGCTGATAGCAGCACCGCTATTTCTCCTTACCCCCGGCGCGCTCCACGCGCAACGCAACGTCGCCAACGCCGGCGATCATCCTTTGCTTCGCCGCGCCGTGGGTTCCGAAATCGCCCACCGAGAAGTAAAAACCAACCATACCTGTGACCTGCCGACCGGCGCGGTCGAGGGCAACCGGTTCAGTCATACCCGGGAGTTTCGCGGCACCGTCACCACGATCACCTACACCCAGAAGCAGGGCGCTTCCATCGGGGATGTCTACCGACAGCTGGAGCAGCAGCTGCTGGACTCCGGGATCCGGGTGTTTTTCAAATGCAAGGATGGGAAGTGCGGGGAGGGGACCGGACCGGCTAACTTCTGCACTCCAGCCTGGCGCGGATCCAATGGACAGCGCCAACTGACCGGGGAGATCCAGAACGGCAGTCGTATCGCCGTCCTGAGCCTGCACGTTCAGGCTCCCGAGAACCGGCAGCGGGCGGTCGCTCACCTCACGGTCGTCGAGGCCGAAGGCTCGACTTGGCCAGCACTCGGCGCCGGGGTACGGCCGGGAACCAAGCCGGCTACCACGTTCTCTACCGCCACGCTGTTGAGCACCGGCAAGGTGATGCTGCCCGAGCCGCTCTTTCAATTGAAGTCGGCGTCGCTCAGAGCCGAAACCGATCCGGTACTGGCGGACATCGCCCGGTTCCTGACGCAGAATCCCGGCGTGAATGTCACGGTCGCCAACTCGACCAGTACGGACGGTGGCTGGCTGCGAGACATCGGGCTGTCGCGCGATCGCGCCCTGGCCATTACGACCGCCCTGACCACCCGGTATGGAATCGCGGCAAATCGGCTGAAGGCCCAGGGTAATGGGGGCCAGAACATGGACACGGTGAGGGGAGATTCACAGACCCAGCTGATCGTAGACAAATAGAGTTCCAGGGTAGGGCAAAAGTGAGGCAGGGTGAGGCAAGGAGGAAATCCCCTGCCCCACCCTGCCTCACTTTGCCTCATCCTGTCACCGTAGCTTGCTGAGCGCGTCATCCACCATGTGACTGTGGGCGTACTTCTGTTTCAGCCCCTGCAGAATCGCCCGGGCGGAATCGGGCTGGCCCAGGGCCACGTACGCATCGCTCTTGAGGACTCCTGAACGGATCTCAAGGCCAGGATTGTCGCCCGGAGACATCGCGTTGATGGCGTCCAGGGCGCCGCGCGCGTCTCCCTTATCCCGCAGTTGAGACTCGATCGCCATCAGTCCCACCTCGGGATCACCGGGAACCTGGAGCAGCAATTCGGCCGTCAGCCGGCTCGATTCATCCTTGTTGCCGGCTTTGCGCGCCACTTCCAGTTCGTGGTAGAGTCCGGCGACCAGCAGGCGGCGAACATCCGACGTGTCACCCGTACGAATCCCCACGCCGCCGGCGTAGGAGTACACCAGCTCACCGCCGTGCTCACCGGCTTCATATACGGCGTAGCAGACGCCCAGCCCGACCACGCCGGAGAGCAGGTAGACCATCTTCTGCGCTTTTTCCTTCCTTCTCAACGCCAGTGCCACCAGCTCGATTGCCGCGAGGGCAAACAACAGATTGCGGGCCAGTTCGCCGGCTTCTTCATGCTCCTCTACCGCGTCCTCCGCCCCGGGCACCCGTTCCACGGGACCATGGGCCTGGTGACCCGACTCCGCGGCGAAGTAACCGGTCGCGGCGGCGATGAGAATGAACCAGGTGGCGGCGGGTCTGGTCCAGGGTATGAGTCCGGTCAGCGATGCCAGTCGGCAAACTACGCCGATGATGCCCAGGATGATGACGACGTGAACGATGACGGGATGGAAGTAGGCTATGTTCGGCATTGATGGACCGGGTAAAAGGGCTGGTAATAGGTAATGACGAGTCGATGGGTACGCAAAGGGAGCAATGAAACCATGCGGCTGCCGCCCCCGTCCAATCCCCTGACCTTACGGGGACGTCTCATGAGAAGTTGGATGCCCGCTCTCGCGCTGCTCTGGGCTACCTCGCTGCCGGCCCAGGTAACCGCGAGGCCCAGCACCGCGGCATGGCAGAGCGACCTCCGGCTGCTGGCCCGCGAGATGCCGGCCCGCCACCCCGGCGCGTTCGCCACGATCAGCCGAGCCCAGTGGGATTCCGCGGTGGCCAGCCTCGCCCGGCGAATGCCCGGGCTGAACCAGAATGAGCGCATCGTGGAGATCTTCCGGCTGGTGGCACTGGTCGGGGATGCCCACACCGCAGTACAGCCGACTCCACCACTCCGGATGCGGTATTACCCGCTGGAGCTCTACCAGTTCGAGGACGGGCTCTTCATCCGTCGGGCCGATAGCGCACACCGGGCGCTGGTCGGCGCCCGGGTCATGAAGATCGGCCGGCTGAGCCCGGAGCAAGCGCTCGCCAAAGTCGGCGGCATCATCTCGCACGAGAACGAGTGGTGGGTGCGGTCGCTGGGTCCCTTCTGGTTGATGGTCCCCGAGGTGCTCGATGGGCTGCACATCGCGGAAGATCCGGAACGGCTGCCAGTGGTCCTCGAGCTGGGCGGGCGCACCGAGACAGTGATCGTCACTCCCGCCGGGTTCCTGGGACACGGCAACAACGAGGCATTCGATACCAGCCAGTGGGTCTCAATGCGCACTACCTCGCCGCCACTCTATGAGCAGCGGCCGGGCGAGATGTTCTGGTGGACTCTGCTTCCCGATAACCGGACGCTTTACATCTCCCAGCGTGGAGTGGTCCCCGGACCTCGTTCAGCCAACAACCGGGCCCAGTGGGACCAGGTCTTCGCGCTGGCCGATTCAGCCCGGGTGGACAAGCTGATCATCGACATACGGGACAATGGCGGCGGGAACGGCGGACTCAATCGCTACCCCATTCAACAGATACTCCGCCGGCCGACCATCGACCAGGCGGGCCATCTCTTCGTCATCACCGGCCGCCGCACCTTCTCGGCGGCGCAGCAGTTCGCCAACCTGCTGGAGGCCTGGACCCAGGCCACCTTCGTGGGCGAGCCCACCGGGCAGAAGCCCAGCCAGTACGGCGATCACCGGCCGCTGCTGCTCCCCGGCACCCAGGTGCTGGTGCAGATCTCTTCGATCTACCACCAGGCACCCAATGAATTCGACCAGCGGTTGTTTGTGCCGCCGTCACTTTACACGCCGCTCACTTCCGCAGATTACGCCGACGGGAAGGATCCTGCATTGGCTGCAATTCTCAACCCGCAAACCGAATCACCGATGGCGCTGGTAGAAGCCGCGGTGGTACGAAACGATTCCCTGGAAGCAGAGCGGACGCTGAGAAACGCGCAGAGTGAAACCATCAATCGGTTCAACAGCCTCGAATCACAAGTGAATTCGCTGGGCTATCGGTTCCTTGGCGCCGGCGACGTGGCGAAGGCAGTGCTTACCTTGCGCCTCAATACCATCGTGTACCCCAATTCGGCGAACACCTTCGACAGCCTGGGGGAAGCACTCCTTGCCGCCGGCCGGAGGGACGAGGCGATCGCGGCGTACCGCCACGCGATGGAGGTGGAGCCGGGGTTTCCGCCATCGGCGCAGGCGCTGGAGCGGTTGGGGGTCAAATAGAAAGGGCGGGCCTCTTGCGAGGCCCGCCTTTTTTATGAGGTCGGGCACGGAGGCCCGCCTTTTAGGGGTCGGGCACGGAGGCCCGCCTTTTTAGAGGTCGGGCACGGAGGCCCGACTTTTAGGGGTCGGGCACGGAGGCCCGACCTACCAGCTAGTGGTGGAAGCCCACCGAGAGGGGAACCACATCCCTCGGATTCTCGTCCCCGAAGAGCAGCTTGCCCTCCTTGAACGATGCGCCGCGGAGTGACACCGCCAGCGCCTCACCCAGCTCCTGCACCAGGTGCACCTCGATCTTGTCGCGCACTTCCTTGGGCAGATCCTCGAGGTCGGCCTCGTTGTCCTTGGGCAGCATCACCTTGGTGATGCCGGCGCGGACTGCGCCCAGCACCTTTTCCTTGACGCCACCGATGGGGAGCACCCGGCCCCGGAGGGTTATCTCTCCGGTCATCGCGATGTCGTGCCGCACCGGCCGGCCGGACAGCACCGAGACCAGCGCCGACGCCATCGCCACGCCCGCGGACGGGCCTTCCTTGGGAATAGCGCCGGCCGGGACGTGGATGTGAACGTCGCGGTCGAACATCTCGTCCTTGATGTGCAGGCCGGCCGCGTGGGAGCGGGCATAGGTCCATGCCGCGCGGGCCGATTCCTTCATGACTTCTCCCAGCTGGCCGGTCAGCACCAGCTCGCCCTTGCCCCGCATGGTCGAGGCTTCGACGAACATGATGTCGCCACCGACCGGGGTGTAGTACATCCCGGTCGCGACGCCGACCTGGTCTTCCCGCGACGCTTCCTCGGGATGCACCCGGGGGCGGCCCAGCAGGTCATCCACCTGGTCCTTGTCGACCACGATGTCCAGGACCTCTTCCGCCGCGATCTTCCGCGCCACCTTGCGGGCCAGCTTACCCAGCTCCCGCTCCAGTTGCCGCACGCCGGCTTCCCGGGTGTAGCGGGTAATCACCTCGGAGATCGCATCGTCGCTCAGCTTGAGCTTCTCCGTGGTCACCCCGTTCTCCACGAACTGGCGGGGAACCAGGTAGTTCTTGGCGATGTGCAGCTTCTCCCGCTCGGTATAGCCCGAGAACTCCACATTTTCCATCCGGTCGAGCAGCGGCCCGGGGATGTTCTGGATGAAGTTCGCGGTGCAGATGAACAGCACCTCGGAAAGGTCGAACGGGACGCCGAGGTAGTGATCGGTGAACGAGTCGTTCTGCGCCGGATCCAGCACCTCGAGCAGCGCGCTCGCCGGGTCACCCTGGAAGGAGACGCCGAGCTTGTCCACCTCGTCCAGCAGGAAAACGGGGTTCTTGGTGCCGGCCTGCTTCATCCCGGTGATAATGCGACCCGGCATGGCGCCGACGTAGGTGCGCCGGTGGCCCCGGATATCGGCCTCGTCGCGGGCGCCGCCCAGCGAGATCCTGACGTACTTCCGCCCCATGGCCCGGGCGATGGACTTGGCGACCGAGGTCTTGCCGACGCCTGGAGGACCGACGAAGAGCAGGATAGGGCCCTTGGTCTTGTCGTCCTCGTTGCCCGGTGCCGGCTTGTTAGGCGCCGGCACGGTGGCGGTCGCGATGGGGGTGTCAGTAGACTCTCCCTTCTCGATCTCCACTTCCTTGAGTTCCGCCTTGGCTTCGGCGGCCGCCTTTTCGTCTTCCAGCTTCCGCTGCTGCATCCTCAGCTGGCGCACCGCGAGGAACTCCAGCACCCGGTCCTTGACGTCTCCCAGGGCGTAGTGGTCCTCGTCCAGGATGCGCTGGGCGTCCGGGATCGACAGGTGTTCTTCGCTCCGGATGTTCCAGGGCAGCTCGGCGATGTTCTCCAGGAAGGTGCGAATCACCTGGGATTCCATGGACTCGCGGCCGATCCGGGAGAGCCGGCCCATTTCGCGGTCCACTTCCTTCCGCGCCTCGGGCGGCAGGTCGAGGTCGGCCAGCTTCTGGCGCAGCTCCTCGAGATCATCCCGCTCGCCGTCCTCACCCAGCTCGCGCTGGATGGTCTTGAGCTGCTCGCGGAGGAACATTTCGCGCTGCCGCTCGCCCAGCTCTTCCTGGACCTGGGACTTGATGTCCTCCTGGGCGTCGAGCACGCTGATCTGGCGCTGCACGTGCACCAGCACGCGGCGCAGCCGCTCTTCTACAGAAAGCGTCTCCAGCAGGCTCTGCCGCTGGGCCGGGGTGATATCGATGTAGCCGGCAATCAGGTCGGCAAACTTCCCGGGGTCGTTCACCCCGGCCAGGACCTGCTGGACGACTTCTTCGGGGAGCCCGGACTTCTGGCCCAACTCGCCGGCCCGGCTCCGGGCCTCGCGGTACAGGCCCACGAACGCGGGATCGTCGACATTGATGGGGGCCATCTCCTCGGCCTCGCGCACGATGGTCTGGAGGTAGCCGTCCTTCTCGCTGTAGTGCATGGCGATACCGCGCTTCTCGCCATGGATCAGGAGCTGCATGCCGGCGAGCCCGCGCTGCATCTGGCCGATCCGCGCGACGGTACCGATGGTATAGAGCACGTCGGCGCTTACGACTTCAACGTTCTGCCGCTGGGACACCGCGAAAATCAGCTTGTCGGGGCTGGCCAGCGCGGCCTCGATGGCGCGCAACGTCGCGGGGCGCCCGGCGCCGATCGGCGCGGTCACACCCGGGAAGAGCACCACTTCGCGCAGGGGCAGGACCGGGAGGGTCATGCGTTCACTCATTGAGTTCATATCCATTTCAGATGGTGATAATGGCAGTTCAAGTACGTTCGGGGCTTCATAGTCGCACCCACTATGCCAACGGTAGCTTGGTGCAGTGGCTACCAAGGCGGTAAGGCGGTAGGGCGGTAAGGCGGTAAGAACTGCCCTGCTGGCAATATGGCAGAGTAATATCGCAGCCTCCGCCTACTTTGACTGTTCGCCTCCTACATAACATTCCCGGGTTCCTCGGGGATGTGACGCCGCAGGCAGTTACATACCGCCCTACCGCTTACCGCCTTACCGCCCGAGGTCTACCGCCTTACCGCCCTGCCGCCTTGAAAGCTGTTGCCGTCCGGCCACTTAGGTGCTAAATCTATACCCGTGCCGCGGATCCCCGGATGACCAGCATCCCCGATCAAACGCTTCCTCAGCGCCTGGCCGAATCCCTCGGAGATTCCTACACAATCGAGGGTGAAATCGGGCGGGGGGGAATGGGCGTGGTTTATCGCGCCCGGGATGAACGTCTCAAGCGACGGGTGGCCATCAAGGTCCTCCCGCCCGAGCTGGCTTTCCAGGCTGACATCCGCGAGAGATTTACCCGGGAAGCGCAGACTGCGGCCCGGCTCTCCCACCCGCACGTCGTCCCCATCTATACGGTCGGTGAAGGCAAATCCCTGGTGTATTTCATCATGGGCTATGTCGACGGGGAATCGCTGGGCAGCCGGATCCAGCGACGGGGGCGGCTCCCGGTCGAGGAAGTCCGCCGGATCATGAAGGAGACGGCCGACGCCCTCTCCGCCGCCCATGGGCTCGCCATCATCCACCGGGATATCAAGCCGGACAACATCCTGCTGGAGGGCACCCGGGGCCGGGTGATGGTGACGGATTTCGGGATCGCCAAGGCACTCTCGTCGATTTCCGGCTCGACCTTGACCAGCGCCGGCGTGGCAATCGGCACCCCATCCTATATGAGCCCCGAACAGGCGGCCGGCGAGAAGGAGATCGACGGTCGTTCCGACATCTATAGCCTGGGTGTGGTGAGCTACCAGATGGCGACCGGTGAGCTGCCCTTCAGCGCGCCGAGTGTGGCCGGGATCCTGATGAAGCAGATCACGGAGCCGGCACCGATGGTGTCCGGTAAGCGGGACGACATCCCGGAAGACCTGTCGCTGGCGATCGCACGCTGCCTGGAGAAGGACCCGGAGAATCGCTGGCCCACCGCGGACGCGCTTCGCCGGTCGCTGGAGAACCGGACCGTCACCGGATACCGGCCGACCGGAAAAACCCGGCGCTCCGGCCTGGTCGACCTGCAGCAGCGTCCGGCGCGGCCCAGCCCGACTGGTGCCCGGCCGCCCCTGTCACCGCGACCGCCGCGGGCCTCCAGCGCACCGCTGGACCGGGCCCGCGACCGGCTGGACCGGGAGTGGGATCGGGGGAGGAACCGTCCCGCGCGGCGCCGCTCGCGCGAGGAAGAGGCCGCCGCGGAGCTCTACACCGACACCGGCGAGCCGGCGATCGTGCAGAAAGTACGGAACCGGTTTGCCACCTGGGCGGCGACCACGGCGGGCGTGTTCATGATCAACGTGGCCACCGGACTCGATGGCCCCTGGTTTCTCTTTGTGTCCGGGGCCATGGGGATCGGGCTGGCCAAGGACTACGCCAAGCTCTGGCAGGCGGGCTACAGCTGGCGCGACGTGTTCAACCGGCCGGTGGCGCACGACTCGCTCGACAAGAGTCTCAAGAAGCCGGGCGCCCGGCTGTCCCGCCAGCTGCCGGAGCCCCGGGCGGCGGACTTCGGTATCCAGCTTACCCAGATCCAGCAGGCCCACACCGACCGGCTGGCAATCATCAAGCTGGTGGAGCGGCTGACGCCGAGCGAAAAGGCCATGCTGCCCGACGACGTGCTCCAGACGGTGGACGGCCTCTACGAGCGGGCCGGCGAGCTGGCCAAGACGCTCCACGCGATGGACACCAACCTGGATACCCGGGAGATCCTGGCGGTGGACCAGCGAATGGCGGCGATCGCGAAGGAACCGGACGACGAGGAGAAGACCCGCCGGCTGGCACTGCTGGAGAGCAAGAAGCGGAAGATGCTCGAGCTCCAGGGCCGCCGCGACCAGGTCGCTCGGCACATGGACAGCTGCATCCTGGCGATGCAGAACGTGCGGTTCGACCTGCTGCGGCTCCGGTCTTCCGACTCGGGAAGCGCGCTAGGCGACCTGACCAACGCGACACAGCAGGCGCGGGCGCTGAGCCGGGACGTAGACGTGGCGATTGCCAGTGCGGCGGAGGTGCGGGACGCGTTGTCGTGAGTACTGACGAACGTCTCGATCGCCTCGAAAAGCGTCTTGCAATCCTGGAAGGGCTCGTCCGGCAGCTGGCGCCGTTGATCAAGGAACGCGCTCCCTCCCTCGAACAGATCGTCGCAGAAAGAGAAGCCGCTCCACAGATTTCGCAGATTCAGCAGATTCAAACACCGCCAGAAACACCGATCCCGGCACCCGCAGCAGGACCGCCGTTGCCATCAGCCATACGCCATACGCCTTCCGCGCCCCTCCGCCCGTCCTCCGTGGACTCCGAACAATGGTTCGGCCAGCGCGGCCTCCTCGGCGTCGGCGTCATCTTCCTGATCCTCGCCGCCGGCTACCTGCTCAAGCTCTCCTTCGACCGGGGCTGGATCTCTCCCGCGGCGCGCTGCGCCGGGGGCATGCTGAGCGGCGTTGTGATCGCGGCCATCGGCTGGAGATTGCTGGAGAAGACCCGAACCTACGGCGCCGCGCTGATCGGCTGCGGCGCTGCCATCGTGTACCTCACGGTGTGGGCCGCCACGAGGCTCTACTATTTCCTCCCGCCCACCACCGGCATCGCGGGACTGGCGCTGGTCTCGCTCTCGCTGGCCGGGATTGCCTTTGCGATCGACGTCGAGGCGTTGGGCGCCACCGCCGTGCTGGGCGCCTTTTTCGGCCCCCTGGTCATGCAGGACCGGGTCGCGAACGCCGACGCGCTGCTGCTCTACCTGGCATGTATCGGGTTCGCCCTGGGGTGGGTGGCGGCGCGGCGGCGCTGGCGGCTCGCGATGCTGGCGATCGCGCTCAGCTTCTTCGGCCTGGTAATCAACGGCCCGGCCGAGGCCGCCAATCCCTACTGGGTCCTGACCTATGGGATCCTGGG
>DASYPP010000034.1:0-41859 GCA_036006525.1 Gemmatimonadales bacterium | reverse complement strand
TCGTGCTTCAGGGCCGCCGCCCGGGTCTTGAAGGTGCCGAGGTTCCGCCGCTTCCCGGTCTTGGGATTCTTTTTCCGCGAGTACAGCCGGTACTCACCGGAGGTCAATTTGCGAATCATGGGTATACCGCGCAATGGAAGGTTCAGCAAACACATCGGGTGGGTCCACCGGTTTGCGCTTCAGTATGCAGCAAACCGTCAACCCGAACAAGGCGGACCGGACCGATGGCGCAAACGAAGGGCGGGTCTTAGACCCGCCCCCATGTCACGCCCGTGTTGGCGGTCCCGGCGTTCAATCGCATCCGGCCTTCTTCCACACCACCGGAAACAGGGCCGCGCTGGCCGGATTCGGATCCACCGACGACCCCACGATGGTACCGCAGCTGTTGAGGTTGACCGGAGCCGAGAAGTGGGGCTTGGCCGGGGCGAGGTCAGGCAGGATCTCCAGCACGCCATGGAACTTGGTTACGGCGGTCTGGTGGGTGAGGCCGACCGACCGGCCCAGGTCGCTCACGGCGAACGACTGCGAATCGGGACCGTATTTGAGGCTGAGAATCCCCCGGGTCGGAGACCAGCTGAACGCCAGCGGCTGATCGGGCGGCGGCTGGTCCGACACCCCGACGACGGTCAGCCCGTTGTTCACGCCGAAGGCCCGGCTGCTGGGGCCGCCCAGGGTGCCGAGGTCGAGCTCGACGCCATCGTGGCGCCAGAGATGGGCGTGCTCGCTGAAGGCGCCGAAGGGAAAGGTCCAGCCCACGATATCGCCGGCGTCGTTGATGTCGAGCGCGATGCTGGTGCCGCCGGGTGGATTGAGATCGGTGAGGTTGCCGGCGGCGTCCCACCGGGCCGCATGGACCACGCCGAAGGAATCGGCGGCCCAGCCGACGATGATGCCGCTGGCGTTGATGGCCTGGGCGATGCCCGCGTTGCCGCCGAAGTCCGCCAGGGCCTGCATCCCGCCCCCGCTGGTCCAGACGAAGGGGCGGGCGAAGGAGACCGCTGACCCGAAGCTGAAGCCGACCACGGTTCCCGACTGGCTGATGTCGTTGGCAATGTCGGAGGGCAGGCCGGGGAGGTTGCCCAGGTCCTTCACGTCATTCCTGGAATTCCAGCGTACCGCCTGGTAGTCGCCTCCGGACTGGACGAAGCCGGCCGCAACGCCAGCGTCATTGATGCCACGGGCCTCACCCTGTTCGGCCAGGGCCGGCATGGTCAGGGCCTGGACGGTGTATCCCGACCCGGTCCCGGTCACGGTAAAGTCGGGCCCGTCGGGCACCGGGGAGCCGCTGTCGACGCAAGCGGAAAGGCCGAGCAGCGCCAGGAGGGCCAGGGGAGTGGCGAAGCGGGATGGCATGAGAATCTCGTGAAGGAGGGTAGCGCAAGACCGATGACAGGGAGACCATGCAAGGTCCCGGTTTATTCCGACGGCCCCACCGGCTTACTCGACCCGAAGCACCAGGATTTCGAGATCGGCGTCAAGGGCATCACGGCACCTTTGCCCGGTTGTCCCCGGGTTGCCGAAGGAGTTGAAGAGTCTTGTCGTCTCGAAGTCCATCATAGTATTTCGCGAGCAGGCGTTCGAAGACCGACTCCGGCGGCAGCACGGCAGCGAAAAGCGTGGCAGAAGATTTCAGTTTCAGGTCGTCCGGATTGCCAAAGATCTCCCTCGCGGAGCGGCCTTCGATGGCGACAACGGCTTCGGCACACTCCAGCAATCGCGGACCGAGCACCGGGTGAGCAAGGTAGGCTTTGGCTTCCTCAATGCCCTTGATCGCGAAGAGCTTCGATGTGGCGCTTGTGGCCAACCCGTCCAGCTGAGGAAAGATGTACCACATCCAGTGCGTCCGTTTGCGGCCGCTCGCGATCTCGGACAGGGCGTGCTCGTAGTCGTCCGTCTGCGCTCGGATGAACCGGCTGAGGTCGTGTGGATCGGTCACGCTGGTGTCGGTGGACGTAACATTCTCCTTCAGGCGCCATCAGCCACGGGCTACTCCGGGGTCACATAGGCCGCGGTGATCCCGCCGTCGACCTTGAAGTCCGCGCCCGTGATGAAGGAAGACTCGTCCGATGCCAGGAAAAGGGCGGCCATTGCGATTTCTCGTGCCTCGCCGAAGCGACCCATGGGGATGTGCACCAGCCGGCGTTGCCGCTTCGCTTCGGTGGAAAGGAATTTTTCCAGCAGGGCGGTGCGCACCGGCCCCGGGGACAGCGCATTGGCCCGGATTCCCTGGCGGGCATGAATGATGGCGATTTCCCGAGTCATCGCCAACACCGCTCCCTTGGAAGCGGTATAGGCGATCTGGGGGGTGGCCGCGCCCAATGTTGCGACAAAGCTCGCCACGTTGATGATCGATCCACCTCCCGCCTCCAGCAGGTAGGGGATACCGGCCCGGCAACACCGCGCGACTCCCTTGACGTTCACGTCCAGTACCAGATCCCACACCGCATCCGAGGTATTCACCACCCCATCGTCATCGCCGGGCGAGATGCCGGCATTGTTATAGAGCACGTTGACGAGGCCAAAGGCACTTTTCGCCCCGGCGTACAGCCGTTCGACCTCGGCGGTAGACCGTACATCGCCTTGGATGAATTCCGCCTTCCCTCCGCTGCCCCGGATAGCGGCAACCACCGCGTTTCCAGCCTCAGCGTTGGCATCGTTCACTACCACCGCGCAGCCCTCGGAAGCAAAAAGCTTGGCCGCCTCGGCGCCGAGTCCCGAGCCGGCGCCGGTGATCACCGCGACTTTCCCCTTCAGCCGGTCCATGCGGGTTCCTCCCTCAAAATCGTGCGAGACGTTGGGTCTGCAAAAAACGCTACCGCTTCAACGCCAAACAAGACGGTAAGGCGGTAGGACGGTAAGACGGTAAGTAAACGCCCCGGTTTCGTTATCCCAATACGACAGACACCACGGTTGCACCCGCGCTCGTCGAATCGCCAACCATTGCTTACCGCCTTACCGCCTTACCGCCTTACCGCCTTACCGCCTTACCGCCTCATGCTCGCTCGAAAGTCCGCACCAGGTCGACATCCGTCACCCGCTTGTCATGAACCGCCTGCTCCTTCCGCATGGTGTTGAGGTAGTGATCCACCACCACGTCACCAAAGGCGGCGCGGGCCGCGGTGGATCCCTCCAGCTTGCGAATGGCCTCGTACAGTGTCTTGGGCACTTCCCGGACATCGGGGTCGTGGTACGCATCGCCCTGGTACAGGCCCTCGAACTCGAGTTCCTGCTCAATCCCATGAAGACCCGCGGCGATGGTCGCCGCGAACGCGAGGTAGGGATTGGCATCAGCTCCGGGGCAGCGGTTCTCCACCCGAATCGCCGGGGGACTGTGTCCCACGATCCGCATGCCGCAGGTGCGATTATCGACTCCCGCCACCAGGCGGGTGGGAGCAAAGGATCCGGACTGATACCGGCGGTAGCTGTTGACGTATGGCGCGTAGAAGACCGCGAGTTCCTGGCCCAGCGCGAGTTGTCCCGCCACCCAGTGCTTCAGAATCTTCGACATGTGGCCCGGTCCGGCCGGATCCCACCCGAGCGGTTCGCCCTTCTTCGAGTCCCACAACGAGCTGTGTACGTGGCAGGAGCTCCCTGCAAAACCGGTGTTCCACTTGGCCATGAAAGTCACCGATTGCCCCATCGACGCGGCAATCTCCTTCGCTCCGTGTTTGTAATAGCTGTGGCGGTCCGCCATCTCCACCGGCTCGGCATATCCGAGATTCAACTCCTCCTGGCCGGGTCCCCACTCACCCTTGGTATTCTCCACTTCCAGGCCCATCTGATCGAAGTGCCGCCGCATGGCCTGCATGAGCTTCTCTTCTTTGCTGGTCTGCAGGATGTGGTAGTCCTGGATATACCGCCCGGCCGTGTCCAGGTCGTGGAATCTCTTGTCCCAGGCCTGCTCGTAGCTGTCGTTGAAGGCGTAGAATTCGACCTCCGAGGCCAGCTTCACAGTAAGTCCGGCGGCGGCGGCCCGGTCCACCTGGACTTTCAGAATCTGCCGAGGAGCCACCGGCAGCGGCTTTCCGTCTTTCCCCACGACATCGCCCAGTACCATCGCGGTCCGGTCCAGCCAGGGAACGACGACCAGGGTTCGGAGGTCCGGTCTCACCATGAAGTCGCCGTAGCCATGGCTCCAGGAAAAGAGCGCGTATCCCTCCAGCGGTTCGTTCTCGATGTCACAGCCGAGGAGATAGGTACAGGCTTCCCAGCCATGCTGCGCCTGGTCGAGAAAGGTCCGCGTGTTATAGCGCTTCCCGGTCAGCCGACCCTGCTGGTCGGGAAACACGGTCAGCACCGTATCTATCGCGCCTTCCGAAGCGAGTTGCTTCACCGAGATCGTATTCATGCTAAGCCTCGGTTTCGAAGTAGATGTTCTTGGTCTCGCTGTAGTGGTCCATGGCATGCATACCCAATTCCCGGCCCAGGCCTGACTGTCGGTAGCCGCCGAACGGGGCCTGCAGATGGACGCTGGAGGAGGAGTTAACCGACAGAACTCCGGTGCGAATCGCCCGCGCTACCCGAAGGCCGCGCTTCAGGTCGTTGGTCCAGAGTGATCCCGACAATCCGTAGATGCTGTCATTGGCGAGCGCTATGGCTTCTTCCTCGGTGTCGAACGGAATCACCGCGACCACCGGCCCGAAGATCTCCTCGTCCACGATCCGCATTCGGGGGCGGGCGTCAGTGAAGATGGCGGGGGTAAGGAAAAACCCGGCCCGCTCCGGTCGTACTCCCCCACACACCAGCTTGGCGCCTTCCGACTGCCCCAGGGCAACGTATTGCTCCGTCCGTTCCCGCTGGGCGGCAGAGACGAGGGGGCCCATCTCGGTAGACGGGTCGAGCGGATCGCCGACCTTCAGGTTTCGTGCGGCCGCGGCCATGGTCTCCACGACCGCCGCATAGATCGGCCGCTCGATAATGACGCGGGAACGGGCGCAGCAATCCTGGCCCGCGTTGGCAAATACGGAGTTGACTGCGTGCCGCGCGGCGACGGCTACATCGACGTCTCCAAAGATCACATTGGGAGACTTGCCACCCAGTTCGAGCGAGACTCGCTTGATCGTCTGAGCTGAGGCCTGGAGGATAGCGCGCCCGGTGGCGGTCTCCCCGGTGAATCCGATCTTGGCGATGTCGGGATGGGCCGCTAACTGCGCCCCGACCCTGGAGCCGGGACCGGGAATCACGTTGAGCACCCCGGGCGGAATCCCCGCTTCGAGGGCGAGCTCCCCCAGTCGCAATGCGGAGAGTGGCGTGAGGCTGGCGGGCTTGAGCACCACGGTATTTCCACAGGCGAGGGCGGGCCCCAGCTTCCAGGTCGCTATCACCATGGGAAAATTCCAGGGAACGATCAGGCCCACGACCCCAAGGGCGTCTCGGAGGGTGATGTCGAGCCCGCCCTTCTTTACGGGAATAGTCTCGCCGAAGAACTTGTCCGCCGCCCCGGCGTAGTATCGCAGGGTGTCCGCGACGTGGTTGGCCTCCCATCGGGCATCGCCGATCGGCTTGCCCACGTTTCGCGCTTCGAGGGTCGCCAGCTCCTCGGCCCTGGAGCGCACCAGATCGGAGAATCGGAACAGCAGGTCAGCCCGGGCCACCGCCGTGAGGCCGGACCAGTAGGGAAAGGCCGCCTTGGCCGCCGCAACGGCCGCATTGACATCGGCCTCAGCGGCCGAGGCCACTTCGGCCATCGGGGCACCCAGGGCCGGCTCGAGCACCGTGATGCGGCCGGAGCCCGCGGGACGCTGGTCGCCGATGAGTAGAGAATGCATCAGGGGAAATTATCCATATGGCAGCGCCTTTGAGGGGCGTTGTTCTCTTGCGTTACGCCACAAGACTTCTAACCCATCTGCCATCTGCCATCTGCTATATGCTATATGCTATAAGCCTTATTCAGATCTTCAACTCCGGCACGTAATTCTGCTCCGACCGCGGCGGCCGCACGTAGCTGTCGTCCGGTTTCCTGCGGTGGGGCAGCTTCAGCGGAGGCGGGATGACGTCCTGGTAGGGCACCGAGCTCAGGATATGGGCGATGCAGTTGAGCCGGGCCCGGCGCTTGTTGTCCGCCTCGACGGTCCACCACGGCGCCTGCTTGATGTCGGTGTGACGGAACATTTCGTCCTTGGCCCTGGAGTACTCCACCCACTTGGGCATGGACTCCAGGTCCATCGGGCTCAGCTTCCAGCGCCGGGCCGGGTCGCCCGCCCGGTCCTTGAAGCGCTTCTCCTGCTCGGCGTCGCTGACCGAGAACCAGTACTTGAGCAGGATGATCCCGGAACGGACCAGCATCCGCTCGAACTCGGGGCAGGAACGCATGAACTCGTCGTACTCCTCGTCGCTGCAGAAACCCATCACCCGCTCGACGCCGGCCCGGTTGTACCAGCTGCGATCGAACAGGACGATCTCGCCGGCCGCGGGCAGATGGGTGACATAGCGCTGGAAGTACCACTGCGACCGCTCCTTCTCGGTGGGCGTGCCCAGGGCGACGATGCGGGAGCCGCGGGGATTGAGTGGCTCGGTGACGCACTTGATGGCGCCGCCCTTGCCCGCCGCATCGCGACCCTCGAAGATGAGCACCAGCTTCTGCCCCGTTTCCTTGATCCAGTACTGCATTTTGACCAGCTCGAAATGCAGCTCCGCCAGCTTCTCCTCGTAGACCTCGCGCTTCAACTTTTCGGTGACGGGTTGTGGATCACCGTCCCGTTCCTCGTCGTGCTTGTCGGGTTTCTTCCCCATTTGGCGCGATCTCCTAGGTCAGGACCTGCTCGGTCCGCTCCCACAACTCCCGCGCCAGGCCGTCGTCCTGGGCGAGAGGGCTGGGAGCCAGTTCACTTGAATTCGCGTAGTAGCGTCCGCTCACGCCGCGGAGTTCCGGCGCGGTGGCACAATAGAACGGCGTCCTCGCGCCCTGCTCGTTGGACAGCATGAACAATTTGAGGAACCCCTGCAAGGGCTGGGGCACCTTGCGATAGATGTTGGAGGCCACCGCGCCAGGGTGGAGGGAATAGGTCGTCACCCGGGTGCCGACCAGGCGGCGGGCCAGCTCCCGGGCGTGGAGAATGTTCATCAGCTTGGTCACGCCGTAGTCGGCAAAGGCGCTCCGCTTGGGCGCATCGCGCCGAGCCAGGACCGACCAATCGATATGGTGGGCCTGGCGATGGGCCGCGCTCGCCACGTTCACGATCCTGCCTTCCGCCGACTCGAGCACCCGGGGGAGCAGGAGGTTGGTGAAGAGGAACGGACCGATGTGGTTGGTGGCATAGGTCAGGTCGAAACCGTCGGGGCTCAACGCGCGGGTCCCGGCCACGGCGGCATTGTTGACCAGGACGTCGAGCCGGCCTCCGGTGGCGAGAAAACTCGCCGCCGCCTGCCGCACCGAGCTCAAGTCGGCGAGGTCGACCAGGAGAAAACTCGCGTCGACGGCGGGATGGCGGGAGCGCAGGGCTTCCAGCACCGGCCGGGTGCGCTCCTCGGAGCGGCAGGCGAGCACCACTCTCCCGTTCCCGGCCGCCAGGGCCTCGACCAGCGCGGCCCCGATGCCCGAGTTGGCTCCGGTCACCAGGAAACTACGACCTGCCAGGTCGGCGGGCGACTCGACGTTTTTCGAGGTCAGTGCGCTACCTCCCTGATGGTCGCGATGACGTCACCCTCGAGAATGCCGTCCACCACGTCGATCCCTTCGATCACCTCGCCGAATACCGTGTAGTCGCGTTGCAGGCGCGGATTGTCCTTGAGATTGATGAACCACTGGGCGTCTCCGCTGTCGTGCCCGCGAGTACTCATGCCGACCGTGCCGCGGGGGTGGGGGATGGTGCCCAGCTCGTCCCGCAGGTACTGGGAATAGCCGACATACTCGTTGGTACCGGGGCCGGCTCCCTGGATCACGAAATCGGCTTCGACTCGATGCCAGTTGCCATGGTCGTAGTAGCCGGAGCGCGCCAGCTGGAGGATGCGCGCCGCCATCATGGGCGCGACATCGCCGCGCAGTCGAATCACAAATGACCCGCCGCCCGATGCCGGGGACAGGGTCACCCGCAGCCGCACGTCTTTACCCAGGGCCAGGGCCACGGCGTCGGGAGGAAGGTGGTAGCGCGGGGGTGGTGGCCGGTCATCGCTCGCCGGGCGCCCGGCCGCGTCGAGCAAGGCGACCCTGGCGTCCCGGGCGGACGCGATTCCCCGCGCGGCCCAGCGCTCGAAAGCTGCATTCGCCGCCGCACCTGCCTCGCTCCGGGGCGAGCCCTTCAAGGCGACCGCGGCGGCTCGCACGGCCTGGGCCCCATCAGCATCGAGCGCCGCGATGAACACCGCGTCGTCCCCGTGTCCGCTGAGTTTGGACAGGGCATCGATCGCGGCCTCTTTGACATTGTCGTCCCGGTCTCGTGCGAAGGCCCGGAGCATCGTCGTGTCAGGCAAAACGGCGGCGGCGCGAGCGGCGTACATCCGCACCTGCCATTGCCGATGGGTGGCGAGCCGATTCAGGCGTGTTCGAGTGTCGCCCGGGCGGAGCCGGGCGAGGGCCACGATCGCGTGAGCGGCCGGGTGCCACGACACACCACCCGCCGCTCGCCGCGAAGCATCGGCGGGGATCGCATCCACCCAGCGGCGAAGCGTTGCCGCCACGGAGTCGTCAGTCGCACAGGTTACCGGCAGAAGATCGGCCGCGCGCAGCCGCACCGGCCAGGCACTGTCGGCCAGTGCGGTACGGAGCGCGTCGCAGTTGTGACGCTGGGCGGTGAGCGCCCGAAAGCGGAGCCGCCAGGCCGGCTCCGGCCAGACCGGTGGCGCGGAAAGGCCGGGCAGGGAATCACGCGCGGTGAATAGCGAGTCCCTGATGCGTCCCCGTGCCCGCTGGGCGAGCAGCTGGATCCGGGGATCCCCATGCCGCGAACCCTCACCCAGGGCAGCGTCGGTCGAATCACGCCGGTCTTCGGCCAGCAGAATTCGGCCGACCAGGGCGGAGTCGGCGGCCGAGGCTGACCGGTTTTGGGCCTGGGAAAGGGCCGGCAGCGCGGTGAGGGCAGCAATCAGAAGAAATCGCATGGGTCTAGCTGCCCTTGAATTCTTCGGCCAGAACCATGCTGATGTTGGTGCACGACTGCTGCCGAACCCGCTTGGCTTCCTGGTAGTCAGGATCATTGTAGAGGCCCAGCGCCGCCTCCCGGGAGGGAAACTTGATGACGGCAGTCATCGTTCGCGCCTTGCCCTCGACCGCGTACGCAGCCGTATCCGAGGCGAGCACGGTTCCGCCATACCTGGGAAGTAACGCCATGACCACCGGCGGGTACTGCTTGAACAGTTCGGGATCCTGGATGTCGTAAGTTCCTATGTAGTACACGGCCATCGGGTTCCTCCTTGAAGCACATGACCCATCACTCGAAGCACTGCCGAAAGTAATCCGATTCCCTTCATGGTGCCCAGGGATCGTCGCCGTTATGTCCCGCCGCCGACATCTGGCGCTGCACCATGCGGTAGTACTCTCCCTGCGCCTTCATGAGCTGCTCGTGGGTCCCCCGCTCGATCACCCGGCCCTCTTCCATCAGCAGGATCAGGTGAGCCCGGCGGATGGTGGAGAGCCGGTGGGCGATGACGAACGTGGTGCGGCCGGCCAGCAGGGACGCCATCGACGCCTGGATCAGCTGCTCGCTCTCGGTATCCAGGTTACTCGTCGCCTCGTCCAGGATGAGGATCTGGGGCGACGCCAGGATCGCCCGGGCGATCGCCAGGCGCTGCTGCTGCCCGCCGGACAGCTTGACGCCCCGCTCGCCGATGAAGGTGTCGTAGCGCTCGGGCAGTTTGTCGATGAACTCATGGGCGTTGGCGCGGCGGGCCGCGTCCTCGACGTCGGCATCGGAAGCGTCGAACCGGCCGTACGCGATGTTGTCCCGGACCGAGCCATCGAACAGGAAGACGTCCTGCTGCACGATGGCGAGCAGGTCGCGGTAGCTGCGGAGCCGGAAGTCCCGGATGTCGGCGCCGTTGAGCAGAATGCGGCCCTGGGTCGGGTCGTGAAAGCGTGCCACCAGGTCGGTCACGGTGGTCTTGCCGGCTCCGCTCCGGCCCACCAGGGCCACGACCGAGCCGCCGGGGACCGCGATGGTAAAATCGCGGACCACGGGACGACCCTCGCGGTATTCGAACTCCACGCCCTCGAACCGGATTTCGTCCACCCGGGCCGGCGCATCCCGCGCGCCGGGCCGGTCGGGCTTGTCGTTCTCCAGGGCCAGCACCTCGAACACCCGTTCCATGGCGGCCAGCGAACGCTGCAGCTCGGAAAAGGAATTCACGATGTTCCACACCGGGCCCAGCAGCAGGAAGGTGTACCATTGAAACGCCATGATGTCGCCGATCGAGGCCCGGCCCACCACGTTCAGGTATCCGCCGAACCAGACGATGACGACATTCACTCCGGCCTGCAGCAGCCCCCACGAGGTCCACAGGACCAGCTCGCGCCGGTGGGCAAACAGCTCCTTCCGGAGCACCGTGTGGCGGCCCCGCATGTAATCCAGCAGCTCGAGGATCTCCCGCCCGAACGCGCGCACCACCCGGATGCCGGAGAAGGTTTCGCCCACCCGCCCGTCGATCTGCTCGACGTCCTTTCGCACCGCGCGATAGATCGGCCGGATCCGGCGGCTGAACGTGAAGCTCATCAGCATGGCGCCCGGGATAACGACCATCGCCATCAGGGCCAGCCGCCAGTTCAGCGTCATCAGGATGACGATGGCGACGACCAGCCGGATCACCGAAATGGACGGCGATACCAGGGCCATTTGCAGCAGGCCGGTGGTCGTTTCCACGTCGCCGGTGAGCCGCGACAGGATCCCGCCGGTCTTCATGTCCCAGAGCTTGGGGAGGGGAAGGTGGAGCAGCCGGTCGAACAGCGATTGGCGGAGCGACAGCATGACCCGGGTGTTGAGCAGCTTCTGCCGGTAGTCCTTGACCACCCCGAGAAGGTTGGAGCAAACCACCACGGTAAGAAAGGCGATGCCGGCGAGGTGCAGCCGGCTCAACTTCGCCACCGTGTCCAGCGCCTGGTTCAGCAGGACGTGGTCGATGATATACCGCATGAAGAGCGGCTCGATCATCTGGAGCCCGGCCACCAGCAGCGCGAAGAAGAACACGGCGGTGAGCGCGTAGCGGTGCGGCCGGAGCCAGCGCAGGTATTCCCGCAGATATCGCCGGCGCTTCCCGTGCTTCTCGGGCCCGGGCCCCGCATCCGGGCTGGCCTCGTCGCCGGTGCGCGTGAGGTCGGCGTCGGCCACCGCGTCCAGCCGCCGGTGCTTGTAGTCCTCGACGAACCCGCGATAGCGCTGGCGGGAAGAGCGGGGACGGGCGGGGCGTTCGGGCTGGTCGGTCATGTTCCGAAGGTAGTCATTCGGGCTTGACTTTCGGTGTTTCTTCGGGTATCGTAGCCACGCCTTTCAGCAGAGGTGTCCATGGCTTCCACTCCCGATCTCAAAGACAGACTCGGCACTCTCATGTCCCTCGCGGTGGATGATCGCGATGGGCGACCGACGCCGCCCCGCCTTCGTCATGCTGCGGCGGTAGGCGCGCTGGGTCCCCTCAATATCCGGAACCTTCGCACCGGTCCGGGGCAACAATCCAGGCTGCTCCGGGTCCTGATGACCAACGCCTGCAGCTTCAACTGCCACTACTGCCCGATGCGGCGAGACCGCGACCTGCCCCGAACCCTGCTCAAGCCCGAGGAGCTGGTGCGCATCTTCCTGGGGGCGCTCCGCCGGGACTGGTGCGATGGTCTGTTCGTCACCACGGGGATCCCGGGCCGGCCGGTCCACGTCATGGATCAATTGATTGCTGCCCTCGAGTTGCTGCGCGAGCGGGATCGCTTCGCGGGCTACATCCATGTAAAGCTGGTCCCCGGCGCCGAGGATGCCCAGATCGAGCGGCTGACCAGCCTGGCGACCCGGGTGTCGGTGAATTTCGAGACGCCGTGCGGGGCGACGCTTGCGCCGATCGCGCCCGAGAAGGACTGGTCCACCACCTACCACGGCTTCGAGCGGGTGCGCCGGCTGGTGCTCCGGGAACGGGAGGCGCGGGCCCATGGCCGTCCGGCGGACGCGCTGCATCCCGGCGGCGTCGCCGGAATGACGATGCAGTTCGTCGTCGGGGCCACGCCGGACACGGATCGGTCGCTGATCGGGACGATCGCGGATCTCCGCAAAGGCGGTGGTGTGCACCATCCTCAATTCAGCGCCTTCCGGCCTATCACGCGGACTCCGCTGGAGGAAATGCCGGCTGCCCCGGCCCTTCGCGAGCATCGACTCTACCAGGCCGCGCATCTCCTCACCGACTATGGCTTCGAGGCGAGCGAGGTGGAGTACGAAGCCGGGGGCAACCTGCCGCTGGGCCTCGATCCCAAGGCGGCCTGGGCCCTGGCGCATCCCGAGCGTTTCCCGCTCGAGGTGGGCACCGCCTCGTACCAGGAGCTGGTGCGGGTCCCCGGGATCGGCCCGACCACGGCGCGACGTATCGTGGAGACCCGGGGGACGACGGTCTTCCGCGGAGTGAAGGACCTGCAGAAGATCGGGATGATCACCGATCGCGCGGCCGGATTCCTGACTCTCCGCGGCCGCCGGCTGGCCACCGAACGCTGGACCCAGCAACTCGGCTTCTGGTCGCCGGAAAACGAAGTAGGCGCATATCACCTGACCTATGAGGTGAGTCCCGGGACGTTTCGCTAAAAACAGCGTATAGCGTATGGCAATGACATTGAGGATGCCGGGCTCCTGGGTTGTTGCCATTAGCCATATGCCATACGCCATGTGCCAAAACGATCCCTGACCCGCCAGGTCGGGGTGTGAAACCGGCCGGCGGCATCGCCCGTTCTGCTGGGACCATCCTCGTTGGCTTACCCTGGTGGAGTCCCTCAATGCGCGCCCGAATCGCCGTCCTCGCCTTCGCCTGCAGTGCCGGAACCGGGCCAGTTCTCCTCGGCCAGTCGTCCGCCCCGGCCGACCGCCTCGCTCCCCGGCTGGCGGAGGGTCCCCTGGCCACTCGCGACGACGAGCTCAACGCCGCCTTCACGCCCGACGGGGGCACGGTCTACTTCACCAGGAAATTCGGCGACCGCTTCGGCGTTATCATGGTTTCCCACCTTCGCGCCGGCAGGTGGAGCGCGCCTGAGGTGGCGCCCTTTTCCGGGCAGTACCCCGACTATGACCCGTTCGTCGCACCGGATGGAAGCCGGCTGCTCTGGATTTCGAGCCGCCCGGTCGACGGCAAGGCGAAGACCGACTACGACATCTGGATGGTCCAGCGGCGCGGCGATGGCTGGGGGCCGGCGATCCATCTCGATGCGCCGGTGAACAGTGATGCCGGCGAATACTACCCGACGATTGCCGCGAACGGGAACCTTTACTTCAGCTCGAGCCGTCCCGGCGGCAAGGGCAGGGGAGACGTGTACCGGAGCCGTTTCGAGAGCGGCAGCTACGCTCCTCCGGAGAACCTGGGCGACTCGGTCAACTCCGCGGCGTTCGACGGGGATGCCTTCATCGCGCGGGACGAGAGCTATCTCGTGTTCACCAGTTACGGCCGCCCCGATGGCGATAGCGACGGTGACCTCTACGTCGCGACCAATCGCGGCGGTGCCTGGGGCGCAGCGCGCCGGCTGGGACACGGGATCAACAGCGAGGCACAGGAGTACACGCCGATCGTCTCGCCCGACGGGATATGGCTCTACTTCACCAGTTATCGCGCGCGGATCGATGAGCCCCTGGGCCGTCCGCTGACCACGGCCGAGGTGCGGCAGATGGCTGACGGGCCGCTCAACGGGCACGGCAACCTCTACCGGGTGCCGATCGAGGCGGCCCTGAGCAGCTCGTCCACTTCGCCATAGCCCGAAGGGAAGGGGATGCCGCTGACAATCGCGCCGGCGGCGAGCAGCGCGCGCACCGTCTCCGGGGTCCTGCGATGAGTCCAGTAGGAATCCACCGTCGCCCTGACCGCCAGCATCAGCGGCGTTCTCCCTTTGCCATCCGGCGCATTCACCGGTGCGCCCCGCTCGATCAGTAACTTCACCGTCGACGTGACGCCCCTCCAGGCGGCGACGTGCAGCGCCATGCTGTCTTTCGCAATGTCGTGATACCCGTCGCCCTCGTAGAGCGCCGTCACCGGCACGCCAAGATCCAGAAGGAGTCCCACTCCCTCCGTATTCCAGGTCGCTGCGAACTCGGCGATCCGTGCGCCGCCCTGGACGAGGAGTTCGCGAAGCAGGCCAGGTTCCTGCTGCGCGATCGCGTGAACCAGGTCGGGGCGGTTCCGTGCGCACGCCGCGATCAGCCGGTCCACGCCGCCCAGCTCGACCGAGAACCCTCGCTTCTCGAACAGTGCGAGCAGGTCCCCGCGCCCCCGTCGGGCGGCCAGTTCGATGGCCGACTGGTCGTCTTTGCGGAACCGGGGATCCGCGCCATGGTCGAGCAGGAGTTCGATGAACTCCAGGTCGTTGTCGCGCGCGATGGAGTGATGGATGGCGGGCCATCCCCGGTTCCTCTGGTAATTGGGATCGGCGCCATGCTCCAGCAGGTACTTAGCGCCCTGGTAATCGTGCCAATCATGCTTGCGAATCAGCATGAGGGAGAGGTCGGCGGCCGTCAGCTTCCCGGTCTCCACCAGGACCTGCATGGCGCCGAAGTCGTCGCCTTCCGGAGAGTGGTAAACCGCCTCGCCGTCGGTGGGGTCGGCGCCGCGTTCGACCAGGAGCCGGGTGAGCTCCGCATGGTGCGCGACACCCGCGGCGCCGTACAGCGCCGTCTCGAATTCGGGGTGCGGCCCAGGGGTCCAGAACCCGGTGTTGGGATCGGCTCCCGCGTCGAGCAACGCGGTGGCCGCCCGCAGGAATCCCCCGGTGCGTGATGGGTCGAGCCGGAGATACTTGGACAACCCCAGGTAGTTGAGGGCGTCCGCACCGTAGGGTGGAATCCTCTCGGTGTGGCTGGCAGGATTGAGTGCGAGCAGGCGGCGCACTTCGGCGTCGTCGCCCAGGATTGCGGCTATGTGGATGTCACCCTTGGCCACGCCGGGATTGGCGGATAGGATGGCCTGGGCCGGCTCCAGGGGGCCATGCCAGGTGGCGGCCTTGATGAACGCGGTGCGAGGGTCGAGAGACTCAGTCAAGTTGGGTTAGCCCGCGGTTGTTTGTACCGGTTCGCGATTTCTGGATGCCGACGTTTCCTGGAGCCCGACTGATATTCCCCATATAGGGGGCGGAGGCCTCAGGCGGCGACTCTTGAGGCCGGTGACCTGCGCGTTTTTCCGGTTACCGCCCAACATCGGTTTGATCCGATATTCCCCCAGTAGGGGGCGGAGGCCTCTGCAGGCCATTGATCCGACTTCCCCCGGGCCCGGCTCCGGGTGCCTCAAGAGCCTGTGCCTGGCTTGCGCCACGGTGCCATCGGTTCCATCCGCCGCGCCGGCCCAATGCGCCGCGCCTCGATCGTCAGCCAGTTCTCTACCCAGGTCTTCCCCTCATCGGTCGAGCGCGCGGCCGCCCAGGAAAAACCATCGGGCCGGATATTGTAATACCGAATCCGCCACAGCGAAGGTGTGGAGCTCATGACCCCGAACCGCTGCTCGATGTGCATTTCGGCTCCAACCTTGTGACCGGTACCCCGGTCCTGCATTCCACTCTCACCTTCCGTCGTCACCAGCTCCCACTGGTCGAGCACGGCGTTGTACACGCGGAGGGTGTTGGACACGTGGTAGGTCTCCCCGCTGTCTCCCACCACCCGGTACTCATCCAGGATCTCCGCGCCCTGGGGCAGTCGGGCCGCGCTCCAGAATCCGTGCATGGCACCCCACTGTTTGCTCACCGCGGTGAACTCCCAGTCGCCCAGCAGGTAGTCAAAGTCTCCCTGGTGGGCATCGTAGGAAGCCTTGATCTGCTCCTCGGTGCGGGCGCCGGCCTGCGCCGACAACGGCGCGGCGACCAGCGCCGATACCAGCACCAGCCTCAGAGATATCGCAGCCACCATGCGTCCCTCCTTGACTTGACATCGACAAACCAGCGGCAGGCGAAGTAGAGCAGAACAATCGCCACGGCCCAGACCAGGTAGAGCAGGCCAAGGTTCCAGGTGTATCCCTCGGGCGGGGGCGGATTGCCCATGGGATGGTTGGTGAACAGCCAGGGACTGACCAGGCCCAGCCGGACTCTCGAGACCACGAGCGCTAATGCATGAATGAGCGGGATGTGGAGCACGTAGAAGAAGAACGGCACCCGGCCGAATACCGTGATCCACCGGGCCAGCACTCCCCGCGCGCCCTCCAGCAGGGGAATCAGCGCGATGGTGGGGCCGAGGGTCATCAGGAGAAACAGGAATGAAGCCGGATACTTGGTAGTGTTGAGGAATGCGAGCAGGGCCGGCATCGGCGGGGAACCATCCGCTCCCTGGGCGCCGGCGCTCCAGGGCCGGGGATCGCCGTAGAGGTTGAACCCCCGCAATACCAGGAACAGGGCGATCGCCCCCAACCCGAGTCCAAGGCAGAGCCGGTTCCGCCGAGCCGGCTCCAGCAGCAGGATCCGGCCGAACGCGTATCCCGCCGCCATCACGCCGATCCACGGGATGATCGAGTAGAGCACGATGAGACTGGGGCCGTTCGCCCCGAACTGGATCGGGCCGGCAAAGAAGCCCACGTAGAGGATCTTCCAGGTCGCCGCGATGCCGCCATCCGGCCCCTGGGATATGAGCCTCGGCATGATCGCGTTGTGGAGACCGATGATCAGCAGGCCGATGACGCCGATCACCCGCACCGGGAGGCGGACCAACCCCGCCATGAGGATCATGCTCCAGCCGATGACCCAGATGACGCCGGCCATCTCGTATCCGGCGAAGTCGAAATTGAATGTCCAGGCGACCCGGAGGAACGTCAGTTCGAGCAACACCAGCCAGGCGCCGCGGGTCAAGAGAAACCGGGAGAGGCGGGCGTGCTTCCGGCCGTAGAAGAAAGCGCTGGTCCCGGCGAGGAACAGGAAGGCCGGCGCGCAGAAATTGGTGATCCAGCGGGTGAAGAAGATGCCCGGCGTGGGCCCGCCAGCCGGCAGGCCCGAATACACCCGCACGTGATCGATGGCCATCAGGATCATGACCGCGCCGCGGATGAGATCGATCGCGGCAATGCGGGTGGTCGCGATGTCCCGGGGTGGTGCTTCGCCGGCGGTAAGCGTGGTACTCATGCGCGCGAACATGAAGCCCGGCGGTCACCCGGTCAATGGCGCTTTGGTAAAAGGAAGTAAAGGTGCCGTGGGCGGTAGCCTTTCTGCAGCAGGCGGCAAGCGGGGTGTTACGGGGACCGGAGCAGTGCTCTCACCTGGGGCATGCGGCGTCGGCTGACCGGGAGACGAGTGCCGTCCCGCAGCACTACGACGGCCTCAGCGTCGTCATCGCCATCGACGATCAGTTCCCGGACCTGGTCCAGCCGGACGATCGCCGACCGGTGGATCCTGACAAAACGAGCCGGATCGAGCCGGGTTTCGAGGGTCGAGAGAGATTCGCGGAGCCGGTAATGCTTCCCCCCGGCATGAATCCCCGCGTAGTAATCCTCCGACTCGATCCATTCGATCTCGTCCGCGTCGATCAGCAGCTGGCCGGTCTCGGTGGCAATGGCGATTCGATTGGCGCCCCGGGCTTCACCGTCCAGCAGGGCGCGCAGCCGGTGAGCCAGGGCCACCGCGTCCTTCATCTGCACCCGTTCCCGCACCCGGGTCATCGCCGCCCGGAATCGCGCCTCATTGAGCGGCTTGACCAGGTAGTCCAGCGCCTGGGTTTCGAAGGCGCGCACCGCGAACTCGTCGTGCGCCGTGACGAAGATGACGGCCGGCATTCGCTCGACGCCGTGCTTGCGGATCACCGCCAGTCCGTCGAGCCCCGGCATCTGGACGTCGAGAAAGACCAGGTCAGGTGCCAGGCTCACGAGGCCGCGGAGGGCTTCGTGGCCATCCCGGCACTCGCCGACCACCACGATATCGGGATAGGGCGCCAGCAACTGGCGGATGCCCCGGCGCGCCAGCGGCTCGTCGTCCACGATCAGTGCTCGGATCTCAGCCACCGGCCTGCTCCGGCTCATGCCAGGGCAACCGCACCGTCGCCGCGGCGCCGCCTTCCGGAGTGCCCACCAGCGTCACGCTCGCGCGGTCGCCATAGAGGGTGACCAGGCGCTCGCGGGTATTGCCCAGGCCGACGCCTTCGATCACGTCCGCCGGCGTGCCGCCCGGGCCGGGGCCATCGTCGATCACCGAGAGTACCAGCACGTCGCCCTCCCGCCGCGCCTCGATCCGGAGCAGGGTCGCCGTCACCCGTTTGGCGAGGCCGTGGCGCAGCGCGTTTTCCACCAGCGGCTGGAGCAGAAACTCAGGGACCAGTGCGGTCAGGAGCCGGGGATCCACCTCGATCAGCGGCTGCAGCCGGTCGGAGAAGCGAACCTGCTCGATCGCCAGGTACTGCCGCACGAAATCCAGCTCTTCGGCCAGGGTCACCTCCTGGGGCCGGTCGGCGCGCATGACCCGGCGCAGGATCTCGCCCAAGTGCTCCAGCATCCTGGTGGCCGTGGCGGTGTCCCGGTCCCGCACGATCACCGTGATCGCGTTCAGGCTGTTGAGCAGAAAGTGCGGCTGCATCTGCATCCGGAGGGCGCCGAGCCGGGCTTCGGCGAGCTGGGTTGAGAGCCGGGCCGCCTGGGTCTCCCGATCGCGCGCTTCCTGGAAATAGGAAACGGCATGCTCCAACCCCAGCACCGCGAAGTACACGGCGACGCCGAAGGGCAGGGTAATGAGCGACCAGCCGATGATCGCCTGGGAGCGGGTCGGAGCCATGGGCGCCAGGTGCATCACCCGCCGAAGGATGAGGCCAAGAGCTGCCCAGGCCACGCACATCAGGAGAGCGGCGACGAAGTGGATGGGGATGTTGCGCGCCAGGAGCCCGCGGCGCAGCGGATAGCGGTGGGCCAGCTGGAAGACGAGTGGAGTGAGTGCGCCGTACAGCAGCCAGTCGCCGCCCTGCCAGATCAGCTCGCGCGGGCTCGGCACGTCCCAGTGGCCGACCCGGGCCTGGAAATAGGAAGAGAGCGACGCCAGGATCGCGGGAACGATCCACGCCGCGGAGATGGGCACCCACGGGCGCAGGGTGCGGGTGGTGTTGCGATCGTTCATGATTCAGGAAAGTACGGCGAGATCGGTGCTGGAGGTAAGGGTGGAGGGAGGTTGCGCCTAGCGTGGCGACCACTTCGGATCCAGCGCCGGCCCATTGATGACGCGCCGGACCCCGCTGCCATCGGGCCTCATGGTGTAGAGACCTTCGCTTCCGTCCCTCGTGGAGATGAAGGCGAGATGATCGCTGTCCGGCGACCAGGAAAACTCTCCGTCGTATTCCGGGCCCGATGTCAGCCGAGTCCGGGCATGGCGGGCCACGTCCACCGTTTCGATATCGTAGTTCTCCCCCCGGGTTGCCTGGAAAGCTATCCATTTTCCATTCGGCGACCACACCGGGACGTGGTCGTCCGCATCGGCAACCCAGGAGAGCTCGACCGGCGCGCTGCCGTCCGCACCCATCAGGTAGAGCGCGCGATGCGCGTGGCGGGCGGAGACAAAGGCGATCCGGCTCCCATCGGGGGACCAGGCCGGGGTGTCATCTTTGGCTGGGTTGCTGGTCAAACGGGTGGGGGGACCGCCCTCAGCGTCCATCACGTAGATCTCCCCATTCCCATCTCGCGATGACGAAAAGGCGATGCGGCGTCCATCGGGCGACCAGGTCGGGTTCTCGTCATTGGCGGGGTTGTCGGTAAGCCGCCTCAAATCGCTGCCGTCCGCCTTGATGGTGTAGATCTCCGAGTTTCCTTCCCGGTCGGATTGGAAGAGAATCCGGGTACCGTCCGGCGACCAGGCGCGGGGACTCTTGGCCTCGATCCCCCGGGTGAGCCGGACCGGGGCATTACCGTCCGATCCCATGACCCAGAGTTCCCATCCGTTGTCGACCTGAGAACCGTACGCGATGCGGCTGCCGTCGGGAGACCAGATCGGAAACCGGTCCTGGCTCCCGCTCCTGGTGAGTCGGGTGGGACCGCCGCCGTTTGCGTCCACGATATACACTTCCCAGTTCCCATCTCGCTTGGATCCAAACGCGATCCGGAGCCCGGAAAGCTCTGCCGGCCCGCTGCCCTCAACCGGCATGCTCGAGGGGTCGCCGGCAATCGCGAGCGCCACCAGGGCGACGGAACCGAAGCGGAGTGAATTCGAGAGCATTGTCGGGTGTCCACGGTGCGGGGGGAGTGAGTTGCCAGCGGTTCGATGCCGCTGCACGGCCCCGGGTTTACTGCTAGCCGCCCGCCACCGCCCCGATGATCATCAAGGGTTCGTCGCCTCGCACCACCGCGTCCGGAAGCGGAGTATCCGGGGATTCCAGGGACAGGTCCTCCTGGCAGGCGAAGAAACGCACGAAGTTCCGCCTCCGGAGGGTGACGTGGTCCCGGATGCTTCCCCGGAGCACCGGATAGCGGGCCTCGAGCGCGGTGAGGGCCGAGCCGATCGTGGCCGGTGGCTCCAGCTCGAGCTCGACGTCGCCCTCCACCCGGGCCAGCGTCTTCAGGTGGGTCGGCAGGGTGACGCGAACCATCACGCCAGGGTCTGGACTTCGACCGACAACACGGGCGGCAGGTCCCGCACGATCGGTGTCCAACTGTCCCCGCTGTCGGCGGATCCGTAGACCTGGCCCCCGGTCGTGCCGAAGTACACTCCACAGGGATCGAGCGAGTCTACCGCCATCGAGTCCCGCAGCACGTTGACGTAGCAGTCCTTTTGCGGCAACCCCCGGGTCAAGGCTTCCCACTCCTCGCCGCCGGTGCGGCTCCGGTAGACCCGTAGCTTCCCCTCCGGCGGATAGTGCTCCGAGTCGCTTTTGATCGGCACCACGTAGATCGTGTCGGGCTCGTGGGCGTGGACGTCGATGGGAAAGCCGAAATCGGTAGGGAGGTTGCCGCTCACCTCGCGCCAGGTGTCGCCGGCGTCATCGCTGCGCATGACGTCCCAGTGTTTCTGCATGAACAGGGTGTTGGGCCGTGACCGGTGCATGGCGATCCGGTGGACGCAGTGGCCGACATCGGCCGTCGGATCCGGAATATGTTGAGACCGAAGTCCCTGGTTGATCGGGCGCCACGAGGTGCCGCCGTCATCGCTGCGGAACGCCCCGGCGGCCGAGATGGCGATGTACATGCGCCCGGGATTGGCCGGGTCCAGGAGAATGGTGTGGAGGCACATGCCGCCGGCCCCCGGGGCCCATCGGGGCCCGGAGCCGTGGGTTCGAAGCCCGGAGAGCTCGTGCCAGCTCCTGCCGCCGTCGGTGGTTCGGAACAGCGCCGCGTCTTCGACACCGGCGTACACGATGTCGCGATCGGTCAGCGAAGGTTCGAGATGCCACACTCGCTTGAACTCCCAGGGGTGCTGGGTGCCGTCGTACCACTGGTGGGTACCAGGCACGCCATCGTAGACGAAGGCATCACCCAACGGCTCCCAGCTGGTGCCGCCATCATCGGAACGCTGAATCTTCTGCCCGAACCAGCCGCTCGACTGCGACGCAAACAACCGGTTCGGGTCCAGTGGCGACCCCTTGAGGTGGTAGATCTCCCACCCGGCGAAGTGAGGACCGCTGACCTCCCACGCCTTGCGCGTGCCATCGGAACTGATGACGAAGGCGCCCTTCCTGGTCCCCACCAACAGTCTGACTCCGCTCATTGTTTGTCTCCTCCTCAACTCGCCGCGTTCGCCAGGTCTCCGACCGACGAGGCCAGCTTATGCGCCTTGGCCTGGTCGGTGGCCGACGTCGCGTCGGTGTGCAGCTGGGTGGCCAGGGCCGACAGGGCATCCTTCCGCGCCTGCCCGCTCAGCCGTTCCGCGCGATCCAGCTCGCTCCGGACCGAAGCGATGCGGCTTGCCGCCATCCCATTGGACCGGGCCAGCTGGTCCAGGTAGGCCCGGGGCACCGCGAAGCTGGCCGGCCAGACCATCTTGGGCTGGCCCTGCACGTTCAGGTAGTCGAGGTGCACCGACTTGGCCGCGTCGATTTCATTCTGGGAAAGGAACCCGCTGGGCATCAGCTGGAAGACATCCAGGCCGCGGGAGATCTCCGAGCTGTAGATGCTCCCGTTGTACCAGTACGCCGACCAGGAGCCACCGCCCGCCATCTTGGTCGAATCGACCGGGCCCCGGTCGAAGAAGGCGATTTCTTTCGGGTGGGCGGCATCGGTCCAGTCAAATATCGAGATCCCACCCTGGTACCAGGCCTGGACCATGATGTCGCGGCCGGGGACCGGAATCAGCGAACCGTTATGGGCCACGCAGTTTTCGAACGACGTCTGCGCCGCCGGCATCTTGTAATACGATTGCATCACCAGCTGGCGATCGGCAGAGATGGTGAAGATCGCATCGGCGCCCCATTCCGGCTTGTCGGTCGCGCGGCACTTGGGCTGCCCGCCGCCGCCCCACTCATCGGAGAAGAGGATCTTGGTGCCGTCGTTGTTGAACGTCGCCGAATGCCAGTAGGAGAAGTTGGAATCGGAGACCGCCGCAATCCGTCTCGGGTTGGCCGGATCGCTGATGTCGAGCAGCAGGCCGTACCCGCCGCAGGCGCCGCCGGCCAGCCCGATCGCCGGGTAGACCGTGATGTCATGGCACTGGGTCGGTCCGGTCCGAGGACCTTGGGGTGGTTGGGCCGCAGTGAGCCGGTCGTAGATGCCCTGGATCGCCCCGCGCAGGGCGGCGCTGTCCGCAGCGGTCGGCGCACCAGTCCCGCCTCGCGCCTTCACCACGCTGTCGAGCAGTGGCTGAATGAATCCCCGGTTATCGCGCAGCAGCTGTTCTCGGCCATTCACCATGACGGTATACGCGCCATGGGCCTTCGCGTCGGCCAGCGCGCGCAAGGCGGCGATGGAATCCTCCGGCGCCTGGCCGTGCACCGGTGGCGCGGCCAGGTCATTGAAGATCCGGGGCGAATTCACGATCGCGGCCTGCTCCGGGTGCGCCAGCGGCACCTTGATCACTTCGATCCGGAACAGCGCCGAATTCGGGTCTTCGCTGGGCTGCAACCGGGAACAGCCCGGCAGCTCCGTCGGAGACCGGACACCGGCCGAGCCCGAGATGTAGACGTACACGTTGGCAGGATCCCGGGGATCCTCCACCACCGTGTGGGTATGGGAGCCGCGGCAGGTCTGCACGTTCCCGATGTACTGCGGATTGGAGATGTCGGTGATGTCAAAAATCCGGAGGCCCCGGAGCCGGTCATGGCTCACGGTATCCTGCACGCCCTGGGCCCCGCAGTCGAGCCGGCCGGAAGTTCCCTCGCCGGACACAAAGAGCAGGTTCTTGTACACCGAGACGTCGCTCTGCGAGGCGGGGCAGAGATAGCCGTCCTTGAGGGTCGGCTTGGCCGGGTCGGTGATGTCCCAGACCTGGAAGCCGTTGTAGCTGCCCTGGAGCGCGTAGTGGCTGGAGAAGCCCAGGTCGGAATTGGTGACACCAATGAAGTGTTCTGATGGCGGCGTATTGGAAACCAGGCGCAGGTTCCAGGCGGCCTGGGCGGCCGTGTTCATGGCCCCGGCGCGGAGCCCGACCCGGGGATCCGGATGCGGCGCCGTCGTCGCCATGCTCCCGCCTGCGCCGGACGATGACGATGACGCGCACCCACCCAGAAAGAGCAATCCGGCCGTAAGCGAGGTGAACGCGAGCGGGCGAAGCAGCGACGAGTTGATCATGGAATTAGCCTCTCAACATGTAGCGGATATGGAAAAGCCGGCTGGTCACCATGACCAACCGGCCTGAATCCATGGATCAAAGATCTACTGCGCGCTGGCCAGGTTCCCGACCGATGTTGCCAATGCATGCGCCTTGGCCTGGTCGGTGGCCGACGTCGCGTCGGTGTGCAGTTGGGTGGCCAGGGCCGACAAGGCATCCTTCCGCGCCTGCCCGCTCAGCCGTTCCGCGCGATCCAGCTCGCTCCGGACCGAAGCGATCCTGGCCGCCGCCATCCCGTTGGACCGGGCCAGCTGGTCCAGGTAAGCCCGGGGCACCGCGAAGCTGGCCGGCCAGACCAGCTTGGGCTGGCCCTGCACGTTCAGGTAGTCGAGGTGCACCGACTTGGCCGCGTCGATTTCATTCTGGGAAAGCATCGGGCTGGGCGTCAGCTGGAAGACATCCAGGCCGCGGGAGATTTCCGAACTGTAGATGCTCCCGTTGTACCAGTAGGCCGACCAGGTCCCACCGCTGCCCATCTTGGTCGAATCCACCGGGCCCCGGTCGAAGAAGGCGATTTCTTTCGGGTGCGCGGCATCGGTCCAGTCGAACACCGAGACGCCGCCCTGGTACCAGGACTGCACCATGATGTCGCGGCCCGGGACCGGGATCAGCGAGCCATTGTGGGCTACGCAGTTCTCGAACTGGGTCTGCGCCGCCGGCATCTTGTAATAGGACTGCATCACCATCTTCTTGTCGGGCGTCAGCGTGAAGATTGCATCGGCGCCCCATTCCGGCTTGTCGGTCGCGCGGCACTTGGGCTGCCCGCCGCCGCCCCACTCATCGGAGAAGAGGATCTTGGTGCCGTCATTGTTGAACGTCGCCGAGTGCCAATAGGAGAAATTGGAGTCGGACACCGCCCCGATCCGCTTCGGATTGGCTGGATCGCTGATGTCGAGCAGCAGGCCGTACCCGCCGCAGGCGCCGCCGGCCAGCCCGATCGCCGGGTAGACCGTGATATCATGGCACTGGGTCGGGCCGGGACGAATGGTTCCCGGAGCCGGAGCCCCCACCAGCTGGTCGACGATGTGCTGCAGGCCGGCGCGGAGCGCGGCGCTGTCGGCGGCGGTCGGATCCCCGGTGCCGCCCCGGGCCTTCACGATGCTGTCCAGCATCGGCTTGATGAATCCGTTCGGAAGGACGATGTCGTTGCCCTGGATCTTCGCGGTATAACCGCCATGGGCGCGGGCAGAGTCAGCGGCGCGGGCGGCGCGGGCGATGTCCTCCGGCGCCTCGCTGTGGACCGGCGGTGCCACCAGGTCATTGAAGATCCGGGGCGAGTTCACAATCGCCGCCTGCTCCGGGTGCGCCAGCGGCACCTTGATCACTTCGATCCGGAATAGCGCGGAATTGGGGTCTTCGCTGGGCTGCAGCCGGGAGCAGCCCGGCAGCTCCGTCGGAGACCGGACACCGGCCGAACCCGAGATGTAGACGTACACGTTGGCCTGGTCCTTGGGATCTTCCACGACCGTGTGGGTGTGGGAGCCGCGGCAGGTCTGCACGTTGCCGATGTACTTCGGATTGGTGATGTCAGAGATATCAAAAATCCGGAGCCCGCGGAGCCGGTCATGGCTCACGCTGTCCTGGACCCCGGTGGCGGCGCAATCCAGCCGGCCCGAGTTTCCCTCACCCGACACGAAGAGCAGGTTCTTGTACACCGAGACGTCGCTCTGCGACGCGGGGCAGAAGTACCCGATCTTGAGCGACGGCGCGGCCGGGTTGGAAATGTCCCAGACCTGGTAGCCGTTGTAGTTCCCCTGAATCACGTAATTCTGGGAGAACGACATATCGGAATTGGTGGAGCCCAGGAACTTCTCCGAGGGCGGCGTGTTGGATACCAGCTTCATGTTCCAGGCGGCCTGGGCCGCGGTGTTCATGACTCCGGCGCGCAGGCCCACCCGCGGATCCGGCCGCGACGCCGATGTCGCCATGCTGGTGCCTGCGCCGGAGGAAGACGAGGAGGAAGCGCACCCTCCCAGAGCGACGAGCCCCAGGGCGAGGGACGCCAATGCGAGCGAACGGCGCGAATACGATCTGATCATGGGTGGTGTTCTCCGGGAGGAAGAGCGTCGAGCATCAATTGCATGCGGTGAATTTCGGTGGTCTGGTCGGCATAGATATCGGAAGCCAGCCGGAACGTGGTCTCGTCCTGGGCCGCGCCCGCGGAGCCGAACAACGTGTTGACCATGGTGATCGCACCCATGTGGTGCTGGATCATGAAGGTCAGGAAGAGCCGGTCGAAGTCGGGGCCCCGTGAGCTGTCCAACCGGGCCAGCTGCTCGGCGGTCAGCATGCCGGGCATCATCATGGAGTGATCCATCCCGGGCATCGAACCCATGGAATGGGTATACGCGGTGTCCGCCTCCGGTACCGGCTTGTTGTGTTCCCGGAGCCAGCGGCTCATCAGGTTGATCTCGTCGTTCTGACCGACGACGATCCGCTCAGTCATGAGCCGAATCGGTGTGCTGCCACCGTGGCTCACTGTCCAGCCGGCGATCAGCACCGCCTGGGCATGGTGCATAATCATGCCCGACATGAAATCCACATCCGCCTGGGTGACCGGCAGATGGATGGCGGCTGATGGCGCCGGAGTACTGGCCGTGGACGGTCCCGGGTTATTCGCTGCGGTAGTGTGGGTTGCGCTGCTGCAGGCAGCGATAACTAGACAGGCCAGGATACCAAGTACGGTTCTATTCTGAAACGGTTTCATTTGGAAGCCTCCATATAGTACTGCCATCCTGTCTGGGAGGTTTCGCGATGGAGCCATCGCGGGTGGTGTAAGGTAGTCGACCGCCGCGCAGGGTCCAGCCGGAGGCCCAGCTCCATCTCCCAGGTAGCGGAGATCACGGCATCCCGGGCTGATGGCGCCCCATTTCTAGGTGAGCTCGGCTCCCCGACAGGAGGCACCGATGCACCGACCCAGGCTCGCTCCGCTGGTTCTCCTGATTGCCACCCTGGTCGCCTGCCACGGTCGCTCGCCGGCCGTAACTCCCGGGACGGAGACCCAGGACCGCGCGGAGGCCACCCTGACCGCGGCACTTCGGTGGGTCCCCACCAACCCAGGGTATGGCGGGCTCCCGGTCGTCCTGATGGCGGGAAGCGCGCATGGCGATTTCCGCCAGGTATGGATCGATTCGCTCCGGTCCGCGGCCGTGATTCAGCATACGTGCACCGCGCTCACCGTGCTGGAATGTCCCGACAGCGTCCGGGCCGCGTACGTTGGCTTGAGCCAGCCAGTCCTGGCCACCGACCGGTCGGCTGAAGTAGGCCTGACCATTGTTGCCCTCAACCCAGCCGCCTGCGGCCGGGACACGACCCAGTCCTCGGAAGTGACCGGGAAGCTGCACATGCCCTGGCCGGGCAGCAGCCTCAGGAACTATCGCTGGACCGAGGAGCGGTCGGTGACGGCACGGTGCTAGACACCTCCTCCGGGCGAAAGGTGTAACACCAGGCCTCCCCCTCCAGGACAGTCTCCCCGTCCTGGCGGCGCACCTTGATCCCCAGCTGGGTCACCGGTTTGCTCGGGTGCACGCTCAGCACCTCGGCCTCGGCCGTTATCGTGTCGTCGATATAGACCGGAGCCGTGAACTTCCAGTTCTGGCTCAGGAATACGGTCCCCGGGCCCGGAAGGTCCATGGCCACCAGGGCGTGCAGCACGCCCGTAGTCAGTCCGCCCTGGACCACGAGGCGGCCGAACTTGGTCCCGGCGGCAAACGCCGGGTCGAAATGGAGCGGGTTGTAGTCGCCGGAGAGTTCGGCGAACTGCTTCACGTGGTCGGCGGTCAGCTGAAGGGTTCGCTGCGCCTTTTGACCGACGGAAATGGACATAGAGGCCTTGAACTCAGGTTGGCTGTTCAGTCCCAGAGCACCCGGAAGGCATGGCTCCAGCGATCCTGGCGGAATCCGGGGATGCACCACAGCTGGCTGAGCGGCTCGATCGCCCGGGCCGCCCGGGCGGTTCCCAGATCCAGGGCCTCCCAACCAAACTGTTTGAGGACGGTGGCGACCTCCGCCCTGGCGCCCTGGTCGTTCCCACAATAGAACATCGTGGGCGGCCCATCGGCAAAGCTCGGGTTCACCATTCGGGTGTTTCCGACGCTGTTAAACGCCTTGACGAAGTGGACATCCGGAAAGGCGGCTTGCAACTGTTCCAGCAGGGAGTCGTTGGGCCCCGTGAACAACTCGAGGACGCCATCGACCGGAGGGGCGTCGCTGATGGGATTCGTGGTGTCGATAACGGTCTTGCCGTGGAAGCTCGCGGGCCCGGCCAGCCGGACAACCTCCAGGGCCTTGGTCCCGGCCACCGCCAGTACCAGGGTCTGGCCCCAGCTGGCAACTTCGGCGAAGGTCCCGGCCTGGATTCCTGAGGAGGCGGCAAAGGCGGCGAGCTTGGCGGGGGTGCGGCTCCCGATGCGGACCTGATATCCGTGCTTCTTGAATCCCTGCGCCAGCGTCTGTCCTACTTCTCCGGAGCCGAGAATTCCGATTGTGTTCATGATGAGATCCTGAAGGCGTTGCGGTGGTTACCCGATTCCTGACAACTGAGGGTAACCACCGCGACGCCACCCAGGTTCCCGACTCGGCGTCGGGCCCTCTCAGGGATGGGTAATGCTCACCAGCAGGTTCCTCTCCGAGGGGGCGTCGAGGTCCACGTCCCCAACCAGGCCGATGTTGGCGCAATAGTACTTGTTCTCGAACGCGCCGGGCTCGAGCGGGGTAAAGTTCCTGGTCTTGAGGCAATCCGTGAAGGTGCCGTAGGGCGCCTCGGCCCGGGCACTCAGCGACACGATGGTCGCCTTGTCCTCGGCCACCCCGGGAGCGAACTCCTCGCCGTAGGTATCACCCACCTTGGGATGCGCCTCCATGATGATCCCGGCCTCGGCGCCGTTCACCCCGGCTTCCCAGCTTCCCTCGCTGCCGGTGGGCTGGCCATGCTGGAAGGTGTGGGTATTCTCCCCGAAGTACCAGACGTTGCCGAGGTCGTCCTGGGCGAACCAGTCGAAGGTATCCTCGATCACTTCGCCATTGAGACTGGCGACATCGTGGATCACTGCGACCGTGACCCCCTGGATCGTCTTGGTGTCGGTGGTCACCTCAAACGCGTCGGTTTCGAGGCCGTCCGGGGTATGAGTCTGGTAATGGAAGGTGGTGCCCGGGACTAAGGGGAAGAAGGGATGGTTCGAACCGGGTATGAAACTGTGACCGGACAGGCTCGGCGTCGGACGGTTGACGCGGAGATTGGCAGAGGCTGTATTGGGGCCCGTCGCGGTCGAATCGCTGCAGGCGGCGAGCAGGATGCCCACGATCAGGGCGATGAAGGGGAAGTGCGAGCGCATCGTTTGGTTCTCCTCACTGGAAGAGTCGTCTCACCTCGGTAAAGAGGGAGCCAGTGACGGAGGGATTTGTGACAGCGAGTCTCGCAACAACTCCTCGCGGCGACCGCGGTGAAAGCGCGGCGGCCGCGGCAAAGCCCAAGTGCAAATGTTTTTTTTATTCATCCAGGTATGATATCGACTCCATCCGGGAATGATATCGAATCGAACTGGATTGCACCGCGTTCGCCGCGTGTCCACCGCGTCCGCCGCGAGGAGCTGTTCTCTGCGCTCTCAGCCGGGACGCTGTTCGCGCTACGTCATGCTACAAGGAACCGGGCTGGACGCCGGACGGCACCGGGGCAGGGGCGTCGGGCTCCGGAGTGAAGTCCTCGCCGGGATTGATGAACCGGTTCCGTTCGATCTGGTACTGCCGGTCGTAGAGTTGCCGGTAGCGGCCGTCCAGGGCGAGCAGCTCGGCGTGGGTCCCGCGCTCCACGATTTCCCCGCCTTCCAGCACCAGGATCTGGTCCGCGCTCACAATGGTGGACAGCCGATGGGCGATCACGAAAGTGGTCCGGCCGCGGCGCAGGGAGCGGAGCCCGTCCTGGATCTGGGCTTCGCTCTCGCTGTCCAGGCTGCTGGTCGCCTCGTCCAGGATCAGGATCCGGGGGTCAGCGAGGATGGCGCGGGCGATGGCGATCCGCTGCCGTTGCCCGCCCGACAACTTGATCCCCCGCTCGCCCACCACGGTGTCGTACCCGTTTTCGAACCCGGAAACGAAATCGTCGCAGTGCGCGATGCGGGCCGCCGCCCGCACCTCGTCCTTGCTGGCGTGGGGCCGGGAGAAGCGGATGTTCTCCGCGACCGTGCCGTCGAACAGGAAGTTGTCCTGGAGGACGACGCCGAGGTGGCTCCGGTAGTCGCGCAGGCTGATCGCGCCCAGGTCGCGGCCGTCCACCAGGATCCGCCCCGAGAGCGGCTGGTTGAAGGTCATCACCAGGCTGATCAGGGTGCTCTTGCCCGAACCGCTGGACCCCACCAGCGCGGTGGTGGACCCCGCCGGAGCGTTGAAGCTGATGTGCTTCAGCACCAGCGTGCCCGGGTTGTACTCGAAGCTCACGTCCTCGAAGACCACGTCGCCCCGCACATCGGGGAGCGGTATCCGGGCCGCGTCTTCCTGGTCCTCGGTGGCCATTTGCCGCAGCTCGCGAATCCGGTCCAGCCCCGCGAAGGCCTCGGTGATCTGGGTGCCGATCGAGGAGATCTGGATCATCGGCGCCGCCATCAACCCGGTAAACACCCCGTACATGAAGAGGTCGCCCACGGTCATCGTCCCTGCCAGCACCGCGCGTCCCCCGATCACGATGATCAGGACCCCGATGGCGCCGACGATGACGGACGCGAAGGCGCCCACGGCCGATACCCCGGTAATCGACAGGGCAACGTTGCGGAACAGCCGGTTCACGCCCTTGGCGAAGACGAAACGTTCCCGCCGCTCCGCCGTGTACGCTTTCACGATCCGGATTCCGCCCAGGGTCTCGGCCAGCCGGCCGGTCACTTCGGCGTTGATCTTGCCCCGCTCCCGGAACACCGGCCGCAGTTTCGTGAAGGCGTAGGACAGCCCACCGCCAAAGGTGAGCAGGACCACGATGGTGATGGCGGTCAGGTGCCAGTTGAGCCAGAACAGGACACCGACGGCGACCAGGGCGGTGAGGATGCTGCCCGCGAGCTGGGCCAGTCCGGTGCCTACCAGGTTCCGGATCCCTTCCGCGTCGCTCATGATCCGGGAGATCAGGACACCGGTCTTGGTGGAATCGAAGTAGCGGACCGGGAGCCGCGCGACATGGTCCTGCACGGCGCGCCGCATATCGGTGACGGCCCGCTGCGCGGCCACCCCCAGCACCTGCGACAAGGCGAACGACGTTATGGCGGAAATCAGGGTCGCGCCGCCGGCGGCCACGGCCACCAGCCACAACAGGTCGCCCCGCTTGTGGCCGATGATCGTGTCGACCACGAACTTGGTGGACCCGGGCAGCACCAGGGACGCGGCCCGGTTCACCAGGATGAGCAAAAACCCGATGGCCAGCCCGCGCCGATGGCGCCAGATTATTTGCCGCGCTTCGGCCCAGGCGTTCTTGAACCGGGGGCGTTCCTTCGTATCAGCCATTGACCGATTTCGATTGTGATGTCCCCGGCCTTCACCGGAGGGCATGCCCGGTTGCAACCTAATTGCCAATACCAGCCTCCGGGGATGGTTTAAGACGAGCAGCCTGTTCGCAAGGTAATCGGAATAGGCGGCTCCCTACTATCTTGAGGCTTCCTCACGATGCCATCATGACCGACCTGGAAAGCGAGCTGCGGGCGACACTGGCGGGCCGCTATACCATCGAGCGCAAGCTCGGGCAGGGCGGCATGGCCACGGTTTACCTCGCCCGGGATCTCAAGCACGGCCGGTCGGTCGCCATCAAGGTCCTGCGACCCGAACTGGCCCACGTCCTCGGGCCGGCGCGATTTCTCCAGGAAATCGAAATCGCCGCCCGGCTGCAACATCCTCTCATCCTCCCGGTATTCGAGAGCGGAGCCGGCCACTCCGACGACAGCGCAACCACGCGGTGTCTGTGGTATGCCATGCCCTACATCGCGGGGGAATCGCTGCGAGACCGGCTCGACCGGGAAGGCCAGCTTCCGATCGATGACGCGGTGCGCATCGGGTGTGAGGTCGCCCAGGCCCTGGCGTGCGCCCATGCCAGCGGAGTGGTGCACCGGGACATCAAGCCGGAAAATGTCATGTTGTCGGAAGGCCACGCCATCGTCGCAGACTTCGGGATTGCGCGGGCGGTCGGGGCGACCGGGACTGAGCGGCTGACGGATACCGGGCTCTCCCTCGGAACACCGGCATATATGAGCCCGGAACAGATCGGCAGCCGGGGCGAGCTCGATGGCCGGGCGGACCAGTATGCGCTCGGCTGTGTCATGTACGAGATGCTCTCCGGTCAGCCACCGTTTACCGGCGTCTCGGCCCAGGCGATCCTCTCCCGCCATGCGGTGGATGCGGTTCCCAGTCTGCGCACGGTGCGACGCAACGTTCCGCGAGGGGTAGAGTCGGCCATCGTCCGCGCCCTGGCCAAGGTGCCGGCCGATCGCTATCCGACCATTGGGGACTTCGCCACGGCCCTCGATCGGGGCCGGTTGACCAGTCCAGCCGGACGTCCCGTCAAGCGCTGGGCTCTGGCCGGGCCCGCCATCGCTCTCGTCCTGGTGGCCCTGGTGCTGGGTCTGCGCTCAAAGCTTGCCGCCAAGGGCGCGGCGAATGTCATCAGGTCGCTCGCGGTTCTCCCCTTCACCAACCTGACGGGTGACACGGCGCAGGTCTATCTCACCGAAGGCCTCACCGATCAACTGGTGACCAGCCTGGCGCAGGTCGGCGCGCTCCAGGTGATCTCGCTTCAGCACTCCCGCAGCGAGGAGGCCAGCGCCAGGGTTTTGAAAGACAACGGAGTCCAGGCCATACTGGGAGGGTCGCTCCAGCGGGCGGGAAGCGCGGTGCACGTCACGGTTCGACTGACCACCGCGAGCACCGGGCAGACGCTGTGGGCCCGGGGCTACGACGGTGATATGGAGAGCATTCTGAACCTGGAAGCCGAAGTCGCGCGATCGGTGGCCGAGCAGATTCAAGCATCGACCACCGGACAGGAACGATCCCGGCTCAATGCGCCGCGTCCGGCCGTGAATCCTGCCGCGTACGAGGCCTATGTCCGCGGGGCCTATTTCGTGGGTCGGGCGAACAGCGAGGCCGATTATCGCAAGGGAATCGCCTACTTCCGCCAGGCCATCGATGCGGATCCGTCCTACGCGCCAGCCTACGCGGGCCTCTCGACGTCGCTTGCCAGTATCGGCTACCTGGGCATGGAAGCCCCGGCGGAAACCAGGACCCAGGCCCACGCTGCCGCCGACCGCGCCCTGGCGCTGGATTCCATGTCGGGCGAGGCGCATATCGCCGCCGGTTACGTGACCTTCTATTTCGACTGGGACTTTGCCACTGCGGAGCGGGAATTCCGGCGCGGCCTGGAGTTGAGCCCCCGGAATTCGACCGGGCATTTCCTGTATGGAATGATCCTCACCGCCCTGGGCCGCAGCACCGAGGCGTTCGCCGAATTGAAACTGGCCCAGGACCTGGATCCTCTCGCCGTGGGGACCATATCCGCGGCAGCCCGGCCGTTCTACAACGCCCGCCGATACGACGAGGCGATCGCCCAGGCTCACAAGGCGCTGGAAATGGATTCAACCTATGGCCGTGCCCACTACTGGGTGGGGATGGCCGACGAGCAGCTTTCGCGGCCTGGGGAAGCAATTCGGGAATTGAAGCTGAGCGTTGTCCAGGCGCCGATTCCGGTCTACCAGGCCGCGCTGGGCCATGCCTATGCGGTGAGCGGCGACCGGGTGCGGGCCGAGGAGATCCTGCAGGGATTACTGGAGCGGGCGCGGACGACCTACACGTCGGCATTCGACATCGCGACGATCTATGCCGGCCTGGGCGATCATGCCAATACGCTCAAGTGGCTCGAGAAAGCATTCCAGGAACGGGCCCCTTATCTAACGTTCCTGGCGGTGGACCCCCAGTTCGACAGCTTCCGCAGCGACCCCGAATTCCGCGACCTGCTGCGCCGAATCGGTTTCTCCGACGTCACCTGAGTCAGCTTCGCGCGCCGACCGGGATAGCCAGCCCGTCCGGGTCCAGGTACTGCGCGATCCGGGTGCCGAACTGCGATCTCGGCTCTTCCACGCAGGTCACCTTGTGCTCGAGCATCCGCTGGTGAAACTCGTCCAGGTTGGGAACCCGGAGACCGGGCCGGCAGCGGGCGGGAGGCACCTTGAGCGGGTCTTCCCTGGCCGCCGCCGGTGCTTCAGCGAGATGCAGCGCCAGCGTGGCGCCCCCGCTGGCGAACTCGGTCCACCCGGGCGACTCGAACTTGAGCGGCAATCCCAGGACATCGCGGTAGAACGCCACCGACCGCTTCATGTCGCTCACGAAGACAATTGCGTAGTTAATTTGCTTGGCTACCTCTTGCCATCCATGATGTTGCCACGGATTTACCCGGATTTCGCTGATAGGACTGAATCAATCCACTTCTTTTATCCGCGTGATCCGCGTTCATCTGTGGCAAGTTGTATATCAAACTGGTTTCTTCGTCCTGGCTTTCGGCCGGGCGTGGCGCGGCTGGTAGACGCCGAGCCTGCCGCCACCGGGCAGCTTGAGCTGGGTCAGCAGGCCCCAGCCCTGGTTCTTGACCGGCCCGCACTTGATACCCTTCTCTTTCACGCCGGCCACGAACCGCTTGATGTCCCTGCACATCAGGTAAAGCTCGTGCTCGTTGTTCCGGCGCGACGGATGGACCGCGAGTTCCGACGGCGGCAGGCCAAAGATCAGCCAGCCCCCGCCGACGTCCACGCTGGTCAGCTTCAGCACGTCCTTGAAGAAGGCGCGGTCCGCCTCCGGCTTCCGGCTGGAAATGATGGCGTGGGCCCCGATGATCATGCTGTCCTCAGTGGCAGTTTACGATCTCGTGGTTGACCGGCACTTTTCCTGTTATGGCTTCGGCGCCGCGATCGTGACCAGCGACGCGCTCGACAGGCCGCCCGCGCTGGTGCTGTCTCCGGTGAGCGCTCGACGCAGGTATCCCGCCTGGCCCAGGTGAAACGCGAGGTGGGTGGCCAGGTGGAGCAGCATCAGGGCAGTCGATATGTCCTGGTTGGCTTTGCGCTCGGGAAAAGTCTGGGTCAAGCTGTCATCAGGAAGCCGGCCCAGCACCGAGATCACGACCTGCCGGGCCCGGGTGAGCTCGGCGATCACCTCGGCCCGGGTCCCGGAACGGCGGGCGAACTCGGCCGCGCGATCGCGGACGTAGCCGGTATTGCCCAGCACGCTGCCAATGAAATGCTGGAGGTTGCCAGCCACGTGGAGACCCAGGACGCCGCTGGAATTGAGGATGCCGGGGACCGTCTCCCAGAGCAGAGTGTCGTCGGGGTACAGATCGATTTCCCGGGCGAATGCCTCGAGTTCCCGGACCAGGACGGCTCGGATGGAATTCATCATGGAGGAAGTGTAATCCAGGTCACTCCAACTATCATCCAGGCCGTGTACGCTGGTGGAGCCCGCGTTGGTGTCCCTCCTCTCTGCAGGTGCTGTCATGAAGAGGCTCTTCTGGCTGGCAGTCCTCGCCGGTATCGTGTATCTCGGTTACCTGGTCCGCAAGGAAAAACCCGGCGAAGGCCCCAAGGCGAAAGCGGGAAAGGCCGCGGTCCAGCCGGTGATCAACGCGCTGGAAGGGTACCACGCCGTCCACAGCGCCTACCCCCCCGACATCGAAACGCTCGCCACCGAGGGTGGCGGGTTGCCGAGCCAGGTCCTGGGCCACCCCCTGCGCTACGAGCGCGAAGGGGCGGGGTATGACCTGACCTTCTCCTACGCTACCCCGCTTCCGGTCCACTGCACCTACAACCCCGAGACCCGCTGGAAATGCGGGTTCCTGAAGAGCTGAATCAGGTCTCGACGGGGACTTCAGCCGGAGCCACCGGCCGTGTCTCGGTTTCCGGTGCACCGATGAGCCCGCTGATGATCGCCAGCAGCTCGGTGTCATTCCAGGGTTTCTGGACATAAGCCTTCGCGCCTGCCGTCAGGGCCTTCTCCCGGTTCCCGTGGAAGTCGCGGGCCGACACGACCACGACCGGGATACTGGTAAGCTCCGGGATATTGTGCAGCCGCTCCAGGACCAAGAAACCGTCACCGGCCGGCAGGCCAAGATCCAGGATGATCAGGTCCGGCTGATGCTTCCGCGCCTCGCCGGCGGCGGTGGCCGCGTCGGCGGCGAACGAGGTGTCGTAGTGGTGTGCGTTGAGAAGGATCCGGTACCCGAGACGCACGTCCGCGTCGTCCTCAACGATCAGAATCTTCTTGTTGCTCATGATAGACAGCCTGGGAAGATGTGAGATGTCATGGCTTGAATGAGATGGGTGGCCATACCCGACAGGGCCGCTTCGGTGGTTGCCTCAGCGTCCCGTGGCCACGGGGGCAACATGGTGTACGATGTGGCGATGGTCAGGCCTGGCGGGTTCAGGCCGGGCGCCCGCTCGAGTTGTCCCCGGATCCGGTTGACCAGGATGGCGGTGCCAGCCTCAGCCGCGAACGCTGCGACAAAAAAGCGCTCCCCCTGGGACCCGGGGCTCACGCTCGGCAGGAGGACGTCCAGGTTCGGCAGCAGACAGCGTTGGAGGATGTCCCGGACTTCCTGTGACCATTCCTCCCGGGATTGCGCCGCCGGCCAGGCCCCCGGCCACGAAGCCTCCAGCATCACCAGGGCCACCGACTCGGCCGGCCACTTGTCGTTCCTGAACAGCGGGGCAATCGTGCTGTAGAGCGAAAACACCGGGAGGGTGAACGAGAACGTGCTGCCCTTTTCTTCTCGTCTCTGGGCCCAGATCCGGCCGCCCTGTCGCGTCACCAGCTCCTTGCAGATGTACAGGCCCAGTCCCAATCCCTTGCGGCTGGTCTGGGTCGGTTCCGAGACCTGGTACAGTCGTTCGAAGATCCGCTCGGTCGTTTCCGGGCTGATGCCGCACCCGGTATCGGACACTTCGAGCAGCAGGAACCGCGGGTCTTCCTTGTGTAGCCGCGCCTGGACGGTGACCGCTCCGCCCTCCGGGGTGAACTTGATGGCGTTGTCGAGCAGGATGATCAGGATCTGCCGAACCCGGGTCTGGTCGGCGTAGGCCTGGGCCAGGTCGGGCGGCATGGTGCAGGACAGCGTGATGCCCCGGGCCCGGGCCGTCTCCTGGAGGGTATTGAAGGTGTCCGTCACCGCGTCCCCCAGGCTCACACTTTCCAGGGCGATCGTGAGTTTGCCGGTCTCCAGGCGGGTGACCTCCAGCAGGTCGTCGATCATCGATTGCAGCTGGCCGATATTCTTGAGCACGATCTCCTGGTACTCGCGCTGCTCCTTGTTCAATTCGCCGGCCAGTCCGCCCAGGAGAATCGAGGTGAATTGCTTGATGGCAGTGAGCGGCGAGCGAAGCTCGTGCGAGACATGCGACAGGAAGTCATCCTTGAAGCGCAGCTGGTCCTGGCGAATGAGCTCCAGCGCTTCCTCGGCGCTCTTACGCTCGGTGACGTCCATGTCGACGCCGATGACCCGGCTGACGGTGCCCCGGTAATCGAGAATCACCCGCTCGACCGAGGAAATGCTTCGTCGCATCCCGTCCGGCAGAACGATGCGATATTCTGACGATCCCTGGCCCTTGGCATCGATGGAACTCCGCCGGCCCGCTTCAACCGCCGGCAGATCTTCCGGCAGCACCGCCGCCGCCCACCTGGCGTAGGGCAGGTCCGCCTGGTGGGGAAGTCCATACATGTCGAACATCGTGGCGTCCCAGGTCAGCGAATCGCTGCCCAAATCCCATTCCCATACGCCCAGCCTGGCGACCGCCGTGGCCAGCGACAGGCGCTCGGTCAGCAATCGGAGCGCGGCCCCGGCCTGCTCCCGGTCTACGGCTTGTTGCTCGAGGGTTTCCGTCCGGGTGACCAGGTCCGCCGTTCGCGAGCCTACCTCGTCCTCCAGCATCAGGTGGTGCTTGTCGTCGCCGGCCGTCTTGAGCCGCGCCAGGTTTTTCACCCGCACCACCAGCTCGGCCCGGTCTACCGGCTTGGTGAGAAAATCCTCGGCCCCGGCCTCGAGTCCGAGCATCCTGGCGTTGCGATCGCCAAGGGCGGTGACCATGATGACCGGGATGTCCTTGGTGGCGAGGTTGCCCTTGATCCTGCCCGCCACCTCGTACCCGTCCATGCCCGGCATCATGATGTCGAGCAGGATGAGGTCGGGCGCCTCCCTCGCCACCATGTCGAGCGCTTCCTCGCCGCTGGCCGCGGTGAGGAGGTGAAAGCCTTCCGGGGTGAGCATGATCTCCATCAGCTGCCGGTTGTGGCGCTCGTCGTCCACAATCAGAATGCGCGGGGCGCGGTCCGCGATACCAGGCTGCGACGTCATCCGTGGGCCAACTGGTCGGCGATAGTCGTCAGGAAGTCCCGGTACCGGAGTGGCTTGGCGATGTAGCCGTCACATCCCGCGGCGCGAATCCGCTCCTCGTCACCCTTCATGGCCAGCGCGGTCAGCGCGATGACCGGAATGGCGCGCGTGGTGTCGTCCTTCCGTAGCAACGCGGTGGCCTCCAGTCCGTCCATGCCGGGAAGCTGGATATCCATCAGGATCAGGTTGGGGTGCTGGTCCCGGGCCAGGGTCAACCCGGCCTCGGCATCGGTCGCGCTCAGCACGGTATGGCCCGCCGACTCCAGCAGGAAAATCGCCAGGGTCATATTGGCCGCGTTATCCTCTACTACCAGGACTTTGGCCATGTCAGACGATCACCTGGCGTCCCGACATGGCCCGCCGAATCTCGGCGGTCAAGCGGTCCCGGTCGAAGTCGCCCTTTTCCATGATCGCCGTGACATAGCCGCACAACTGCTCGCGGTCCTCGGGCGTGATTCGCTTCGCGGTGACCACCAGGATCGGAATGCGCGCCGTGTCGGGATGTCCCTTGAGCGCCTCCACCACGTCGAAGCCGTTCACCTCCGGCATCATCAGGTCCAGCACGATCACGTCCGGCCTCTCCCTCCGTGCCGTATCGATCGCCTCCTGGCCGCCGGACGCGCGCAGCACCGTGCCGGCGAGGCCCTGGATGCGGACCGCGATCAGCTCCACCGCCTTGGGATCGTCGTCCACCACCAGGACTGTCAGGGTCTCGCCGTCGGTGGTAGGAAACAGGCCCAGGTCCACGAGCGAATCGTACAAGTCCTTGCGCGACGTCGGTTTTTGCATGACCGCCGCGGCGCCGAGCGCGAAGCCCTTGTTGCGGTCGGCCGCAATCGAGATGATCACTACGGGAATCCGGCGCAGCTTCGGCAACTGCTTGATGCGCCCGAGGAATTCCCATCCGTCCATCTGGGGCAGCATGATATCCAGAGTGATCAGCGCCAGCGGCTGCTGCGCCGCCAGCTCCAGGGCGGCCTCGGCGGTCCGGGCGTGCAGCACTTCGAACCCTTCGGACTCGAGGTGCATCCGGATCAGCTCCGCGGCGTTGTTGTCGCCTTCCACCACCAGCGCCACCGGTGCTCCCGGCAGCGGTGTCGGGTGCGCGACCAGGGCCGGCGCTTCACCCGGAACACGAGCGCTCTCGCCCGCTGTCCGGAACGGCAGCCAGACCGTGAAGCGGGAGCCGTGTCCGACTGCGCTCTGCACCGCCACCGCCCCGCAGTGCAGCTCGGCAAGGAGTTTCACCATGGCCAGGCCCAGCCCGGTGCCTTCGAACTTGCGCGACAGGCCGCTGTCGATCTGGCTGAACGGTTTGAACAGGTGCTTCATCCCCTCCGCCGAAATGCCGATGCCGTTGTCGGTGACACTGATCTCGAGAAAATCGGCAAACTCACTGTCGCTCAGGGGCAACCTCCGGCCCAGCCAGGGCCCGGAAAGTTGACCGACGTCGGCCCGCACCACGCGGCTGGCGCGGAGCATGAGCGTGCCGCCGGCGGCGGTGAACTTCACCGCGTTGGAGAGCAGGTTGTAGACGATCTGCTTGACCTTGCGCGGGTCTACCTGGATCGACCCCAGCTCGTCGGCGACGTCGATCGACACCCGGATCTGGCGGGATGCCGCTTTTTCCCGGACGATGGACAGGCTGCTCATCAGCAACGGCGCCGCCTGCACCGGCTCCAGCTCGAGGATCATCTTGCCGGCTTCCACCTTGGACAGGTCCAGGATGTCGTTGATCAGCGCGAGCAGGTGATTGCCGCTGCTGAAAATGTCGCCGATGAATCCCCGCTGCTGGTCGGTCAGCTGGCCCAGCAGGCCGTCCCGGAGCACTTCGGAGAAGCCGATGATGGCATTCAACGGCGTCCTCAGCTCATGCGACATATTGGCCAGAAACTCCGACTTCATGCGGCTCGCGTCTTCCAGCTCCACGTTCTTCAGCTGCAGGGTCTGCTCGAAATGTTTGAGTTCCGTCACGTCGCGAGCCGCCGCGAACACCCCCTGCAGGCTCCGGTCCCGGTCGTGGAACGTGGTGGCGTTATAGGAGACCACGGTGAGCGTACCATCCCGGGCGCGGGCCGTCAGCTCGTAGTTGGTGACCTTCCCCTCCGCCAGCACCCGGTTGATCCCGGCCTCGGCCCTGGCCGGATCGGTGAAGTAATTCTTGAACGGCGCCCCGATCAGCTCGTCCCGGGTACACCCGGTCAGCGCTTCCGTCTGCTTGTTGACGTCGGTGATGATGCCGCGGGGATCGGTGGTCATCAGCGCGTCGATGTTGGACTCGATGAGCGAGCGGGTGTAGAAGTGCTGGTCCCTGAGCCGCTGGTCGAGCTTCATCCGCTCTTCTTCGACCTGCCGGCGCGCGGTGTTGTCGGTGCCGATCAGCAGGTAGCCGATGATCACGTCCTGGGCGTCGCGCAGCGCCGTCACCGACACCATGGCCGGGATCCGGCTCCCGTCCTTCCGGACCTTGGTCAGCTCGTAGATATCCTCGATTCCCCGCGAGGCCTTGAACACCAGCGCCTCGAATCCGGGCGCGATCGAGGTGTCATATTCCGCGCTCAGCGCCGTGGCGCGGGTGATCATTTCCTGCGGATCGTGCAGGTCGCTGACCGTAATCTTGTTGACAACTTCCGCGGCCGTGTACCCCAGCATGCGCTCGGCGCCGATATTGAAGATCTGGATGACGCCCTTGGCATCCGTCGCAAGCATGGCGAAGGTGGCGCTGTTGAAAATGGCGCGCTGCAGCGCCCCGGCCTTGAGCAGCGCATCTTCGGCCTGCTTGCGCGCCGTATTGTCGGTGCCAATCAGCAAATAGCCGATGATGCCGTTCTGGGCATCGCGCAGCGCCGTCACTGAGACCACGGCGGGGAAGCGGCTGCCGTCCTTGCGAAAGTAGGTCAGCTCATAAATGTCCTCGATCCCGCGCGACGCCTTGAACACCAGGGCCTCGAACCCCGGTGCAATGGGAGTCCCCAGTTCGACACTGAGGGCTTCGGCCCGGGCGATCACTTCCTGCGGATCCGAGATATCGGCCGGCGTGATCTTGTTCACCACCTCCACGGCGGTGTAGCCCAGCATCCGCTCGGCGCCGACGTTGAAGATCTGGATGACGCCCTTGGCGTCGGTCGCGATGCTGGAGAAGTTGGCGCTGTTGAAGATGGCGCGCTGCAGGGCGCCCGCCTTGAGCAGCGCGTCTTCCGCTAGTTTGCGCGCCGTGTTGTCGGTCCCGATCAACAGGTAGCCGATGATGCCACCAGCGGCGTCACGCAGCGCCGTCACTGAGACCACGGCGGGGAACCGGCTCCCGTCCTTGCGAAAGTAGGTCAGCTCATAGATGTCCTCGATCCCGCGCGACGCCTTGAACACCAGAGCCTCGAACCCCGGGGCAATGGCCGTTCCCAGCTCGACGCTGAGCGCTTCGGCCCGGATGATCACTTCCTGGGGATCGGAGATGTCGGCCGGCGTGATCTTGTTGACCACCTCGGCGGCGGTGTAGCCCAGCATCCGCTCGGCGCCGACGTTGAAGATCTGGATGACGCCCTTGGCGTCGGTGGCGATGCTGGAGAAGTTGGCGCTGTTGAAGATGGCGCTCTGCAGGGCGCCCGCCTTGAGCAGCGCGTCTTCCGCTAGTTTGCGCGCCGTGTTGTCGGTCCCGATCAACAGGTAGCCGATGATGCCACCAGCGGCG
>DASYPP010000033.1:0-79616 GCA_036006525.1 Gemmatimonadales bacterium | reverse complement strand
TCAGTTTGTCAGCCGAGGCCCGACTCATGTGCACCAAACGTCGATTCGGGCATCTCTGGAGCCCCTCTAAACGAGAGCTTGGAATGAAATCCCATAGGAAGGTTCTGCCGGTTGCGGGTGCGCTGTTCCTGCTTACCGCTTTCTGCTTGCCGCTTTCTGGTCAAACCAGTCTCACTATCTACAACGACGGCCGGGTCCTGGTTCGCCGGTCCATCGCCATGGAGGTCGCGCGCGGCAGCTCGACGGTGCAAGTGGCGGTCGGATCGCTGGATCCTTCCACCCTCTTCTCCCTCGACTCGTCGGTGGTGGTCACCGGCGTCAGCTACGACGGAGCCGTGGACCAGGCCAGCGTGCTGCGCCGGGCCATTGGCAAGAAGCTCAAGGTTCGCATGGGCGGCCCGGCCGACACGTTCTCCGTCACGGTCCTGGGCGTGGACCCCGAACGCTATCTCATGCCGGATGGCACCATCAGTTTCTCCATGCCGGGGACGCCCTACTATCCCGCCGAGCTGGTGGTGATCGATCCGGTGGCGACGATGAATCTCAGGAGCTCCGCGGCGCGGACCACGCTCCGGCTCGGCTATTTCACCGCGGGCGCCTCCTGGCAGGCCAACTACGAGGTGATCCTGGGCCGGACCACGGCGACGGTGCAAGGCGATGCCACCATCAGCAACGATCGGCTCCGGCTGGAGAACGCGGAGCTGCAGTTGCTGGCCGGCAGCGTTTCCAGCGGAGGCGGCCGCAAAGAGGCCGATGGCGGCGTGGTGATGGCCCGGGCTGCCGCGGAGTTCGGGAACGCCACGGAGCAGCGGGTGGGTGAGTTCCACCTCTACAGTCTGCCTGGCAAGACCACGCTGCTTCCCGGCATTACCTCGTCCATCGCGCTGTTCGATCCGGTCCAGGCGCCGTACGAAAAGAACTACGTGGTGCGTGGCGCGCTGCCCTGGTACGGCATGTTGCCGCAGTATCCCGATCCCCAGGATGTGCCGGTCGAAGTCACCTATACCGTGAAGCGCCCGCGGGCATCCGAGTTCGGCAACCGACCCCTCCCCGGCGGCACCGCGCGGCTCTATCAGCCGGACAGCTCGGCGCGGTTGCAGCTGGTCGGCGAGGCAGCGATTGATCACACTCCCGCGGGCGAAGACCTGCGTCTCTTCGCCGGCACCGCCTTTGACATCACGGCTAAGCGGGTGCAGACGACGTACACCACGCGGCGGGACAGCCTCCATACCTGGGCCACGGCCGACTACTCGGTCACCATCAGCAACGCGACCGATTCGGTCGTGACGGTAGATGTGCTGGAACAGCGGCCGGGTGAGTGGTCGGTCCTCTCCAGCTCGGTGCCGGGTACCAGGCTGTCCTCCTCCACAACTCGCTTCCGGGCGACGGTTCCCGCCCGCGGCGAGACCGTGGTGACCTACCGGGTCCGGGTGAAGTGGTAGCGCCGCGGGAGCGCCCCCGGCCCGGGGATCTTCGCATCCTGAATGAATTGGCGAGAACCTACGCCCGGTTCAACCGGGAGCATTTCGGTGGACAGCTCCGGGAGATCCCCTTTCGTCTTTCCGCCCGGATGCGCACCCGGCTGGGTCAGCTCTCGGTCAACCTCAAGACCGGCGAGGTGAATGAGATCGCCATCAGCCGGAAACACCTCAGGAATGGCTGGGCCGAGGTCGAGAAGACCGTTCTTCACGAGATGGTGCATCAATGGCAGGTGGAGAATCACCTGCCGCTGGATCACGGCCCCGGCTTCCGCCGGAAAGCGCGCGAGGTGGGCATCGCGCCCCGTGCGCGGCGGAAGGTGGTGGGAGATGTTATTTTCCCGGTGAAACCCCTCCCCCTTTCGAGGCCCTGACGCGATGCCCACCACCGCGGCAACCGGGCAATTCACCGGTGTTGATTTCTACAACCTGGACTCCGTCCTCTCCGAAGAAGAGCGCGCGGTGCGCGATACCGTGCGCGCCTGGGTAGACGAAAACCTCATGCCGGTCATCGGTCAGGCCTACATCGACGGAAAATTCCCCAAACAACTCATCCCCGGCATGGCCGAGCTTGGCGTGTTCGGCGCCAACCTGCCGGAGGAATACGGCTGCGCCGGCCTCAATAACGTCGCCTATGGCCTGATCATGCAGGAGCTGGAACGGGGCGACTCAGGCATCCGGTCCTTCGCCTCGGTCCAGGGCGCGCTGGTGATGTACCCCATCTACGCCTTCGGATCCGAGGAACAGAAGAAGCACTGGCTGCCGCGGATGGCGGCGGGCAATGAAATCGGCTGTTTTGGTTTGACGGAGCCGGACTACGGCTCCAACCCGGCGGGAATGATCACGACTGCGCGGGAAACCCCGACCGGCTGGGTATTGAACGGCGCCAAGATGTGGATCACCAACGGGTCCCAGGCGACCGTGGCGGTGGTCTGGGCCAAGACCGGGGACATCAAAGACCCCAAGTCCATCCGCGGGTTTATCGTACCCAAGGATGTGAAGGGATTCAGCGCGAAGGACCAGAAGGGCAAGCTCTCGCTCAGGGCGTCGGACACCAGCGAGCTCGTCTTTGAAGACGTCCAGTTGCCGAAGGACGCCATTCTTCCCAAGTCGGGCGGGGTGAAGAGCCCGCTCATGTGCCTCACCCAGGCGCGCTACGGGATTTCCTGGGGCGCCATCGGCGCGGCGATGGCCTGCTACGACGAGGCGCTGCGCTACGCGAAGAACCGGGTGATGTTCGACCGGCCGATCGGGCAGACCCAGATCCAGCAGGTCCGCCTGGCCGACATGTTGACCGAGATCACCAAGGCCCAGGTCCTGGCCCTGCACCTCGGCCGGCTCAAGGACGCCGGCACCATGACCCCGGAACAGGTCTCACTGGCCAAGCGCAATAATGTCAACATGGCCACCGAGTGCGCCCGGGAAGCGCGCCGCCTGCTCGGCGCCAATGGCATCCTCGCCGAGTATCACTCGATGCGGCATATGGCCAACCTGGAATCGGTCTACACCTACGAGGGGACCCATGACATGCACTCGCTGATCCTGGGCCAGGCGGTGACTGGGCTGGCGGCGTTTTAGCCGGAAGAATTCCTCACGAAAACCACGAAACCCAACGAAGACCACGAATGACGTCTTGTACTGTTACTGTCGATTCAGTGGAAGAGTTCTTGACAGGCAGTTAGCAGACTGGAGTTTTGCCGCGGTCGCCGCGCTTCACCGGGTTCGCCGCGAGGAGTTGTTGCAGGTGTTCGTGGTCTTCGCGCGATTTCGTGGCTTTCGTGAGGATATGTTCTCTGCGAGCCTCAAGGGCTCTTGCGCATCTCGAGCACCCCCGGCGGCGGCCCCATCAGCGCGATGAACCAGATCATCCCTGCCACGCAGCACCACGCGAACCAGTCACCCATGCGCGCGTATACGGTCTGCACCCGCCGGATCGGGACTTGTACGATCATGGGCGGCGTCCCGCTCTCCGATGACGCGCTGATCGCGCGCACCCGCCCGTAGGGATCCACCGCCTCGGATATTCCATTGTTGGCGGGCCGGAGCAGCGAGAACCCGTTCTCGATCGCCCGGAACACCGCCATGTGGGCGTGGGTCTGCTCGATGGTTCGCCAGTCATCCGACGGCCCGATCAGGAGCGCGGTCTTCTGGACGCCGGCTCGCCGGATCAGCCAGGGAAAGTCGAGGTCCTGGCAGATGGCGGAGGAGAGTCGGCCGAACGGCGTGGTCACCACCACGACCCGCCCGTTTCCTCCCTCATAGGAACCCGTCTCGATGCCCACCACGGGATAGGTCTTGGCGTAGCGCCCCCGCACCTCTCCCGCGGTATCCACCAGGACCGTGAGATTCTGCAGGTAGGGGAAGCGGCTGGCCTTCATGATCACCAGCGGGGTGATCATCAGCCAGATGTGATGCGCTCGCGCCGTGGTCCTCGCTGCCTCGAGCATGGCGGACTGGTCTTCATCGAGGACCGGTACGTATTCCGGCCATGCGACGATCCGGGCGCCGCGCTGTGCTGCGTCTACCGTGCGAGCGACCAGCCGTTCCACGTTGGCGTTGAACCGGACTCCCGCCTGCCGGCGCGAGGAATCCGCCCCGGAGGCCAGGGAGTTCAGATCGGTGCCCCCGAAGGTGCTGGCGTATTCAGCTTCGGAAGGGACCACTGCCGCCACGGCGACCGGATCGGCATCCCGGCCGGCGAGGGCTAGCCGGGCTCCGCCGTACGTCAGCACCAGGCCGAGGACGGTGAGAAATGCCAGCGCCGGTCCTCGACTGGCCCTGGTCTCCGGCGCCTCCTCCACCAGCGCGTTGATCACCGGCGCGGTCCAATGCACCAGGAAAGTGATACCGGCGATGCCGGTGATCGAAACCAGCTGGATCAGCTGCAGGTCGTAGTACTGGCTGTACGCTGTGGACCCCCAGGAGCCATAGGGTCCGTAACGCATCGCCAGCCATTCCAGGCTGGTCATGCAGACCGGAAACACCAGTGAACGCGACATCGCCCTGAGTCGCGTGTTGAGAATTCGGTCCAGCGAATAGGGGACCGATCGGATCAGCGCCGTGCTCAGTGCGATGAGAATATTGAAGGCGAGCGGGATCGGGAGCAGGCCGTTGCGCAGGCTGATGAGCGCGGTGACCGCGTACACCACCACGATGCCGATCCAGCCGCGCCACCCGGACCTGGCCGTGCGGCTGTACCGCAGCAGGAGGGCCGGCGCCACCCAGATCGTGAATGGAACGACGGTCTGCAGCTCCGTCCAAGGCAGCAGGACGAGGCCGGCGAGGAGCAGGACCCAGGGTCGTTTCGGCATTATTGGTTACGAAAGGTGTCGTCGGTGTGACTTTCCCGCGCCGAAGTATCAGCCCTCCGGGTCCAATCGGCTAGTGAGACCTACCCTTGGCCCCCCTTCCCGCGCTACTTTTGCCCCTTCCACCGGCTCCCGGTTCCCCAACCCAGGACGAGGTAACCCGTTTGAAGATCGCCGTTTGCCTGAAGCGCGTCCCCGATACCACGACCAAGATCGTCCTGGCTGGGGACGCCAGGTCCATAGACGAGGCGGGGGTCAAGTTCATTCCCAACCCCTACGACGAGTTCGCCATTGAAGAGGCCATCAAGCTGAAGGAAACAGCCGGTTCCGGTGAAACCGTCGTCATTTCACTCGGTCCCGATGCGGCTCAGGAGACCATGCGCACCGCGCTGGCCATGGGGATCGATCGCGGCGTGCTGCTGCAGTCCCCCGGCTCGTTGGATGGCCTCGAAGTCGCGAAGGCACTGGCGGCCGAGCTCAAGAGCGGCAACTACGATCTCATCCTGTTCGGCAAGATGGCGGTGGATGACTATAACCACCAAGTCGGTCCCATGACCGCCGAGTTGCTCGGGCTTCCCTGCATCACGACGGTGGCCCACCTCAAGATCAGCGCGGGCCAGGTCGAGGCGGATCGGGAAATCGAAGGCGGCCTCGAGGTCGCGACCTGTTCGCTGCCCGCCGTGCTGACCTGCGACAAGGGTCTCAACAATCCGCGGCTCCCTTCGCTCAAGGGCATCATGGCCGCGAAGAAGAAGCCGCTCGAGGTGAAGCCGGCCGCGCTGGGCGCCGGCACCATCGAACTGGTGGGTCTCTCCATGCCTCCCGAACGCCAGGCCGGCAAGATCGTGGGCGAAGGCCCCGACGCCGTCGTCCAGCTGGTCTCCCTGCTCCGGACCGAAGCGAAGGTGCTCTAGCATGCCAGCCATTCTCGCCATTGCCGAGCAGCGCTCCGGCAGCCTGCGCAAAGTCTCCCAGGAAGCGGTCGCCGCGGCCCGCGGAATCGCCGATGCGATGGGCGCCACCGTCGATGTGCTGGTCCTGGGAGGCGACACGGTGACCGGCACTGAAGTGCTGGGCCCCGCCGGCGCCGACCGGGTATTGAGCGCGCGGCACACCGATTTCGCGCTCTACCAGCCCGACGGCTACAGTGCCACCATCGCGTCGATCGCGGGGAACTACGCCGCGATTTTCTTCGCGGCCACCGCCACCGGCAAGGACCTGGCGCCGCGGGTCGCGGCCAGGCTGGAGCAGGGATGCGCCACCGACGTGACGGCGGTGGCGCTGGAGGGCGGCAAGATCATCGCCACTCGGCCGGTCTACGCCGGCAAGGCGCTCCAGAAGGTTCGCTTGAACGGGAAACCGGCGATTCTCTCCATCCGTCCCAACACCTTCCCCGTTGCCCAGGCGGGCAAGGCGGGTGCGGCGGAAACGGTCGCCGTGCCGTCCTGGACGACCAGGGTGACGGTGAAGGAGATCAAGGCGGCATCGTCGGCGGCGCTCGACGTGGCCGAAGCGCAGGTGGTGATCTCCGGCGGTCGCGGCCTCAAGGAGCCGGCCAATTTCAAGTTGCTGGAAGACCTGGCGGCCGCCTTTGGCAATGCCGCGGTCGGCGCCAGCCGAGCCGTGGTGGACGCCGGCTGGCGGGAGCACGGCGCCCAGGTCGGGCAAACCGGTAAAACGGTAAGCCCGGGGCTCTACATCGCGGTCGGCATCTCCGGTGCCATCCAGCACCTCGCCGGCATGCGCACCGCCAAGGTGATCGTCGCCATCAACCGCGACAAGGACGCGCCGATTTTCAAGGTCGCCGACTACGGCATCGTGGGCGATCTCTTCGAAATCCTGCCCCGCTTCACTGAAGAAGTGAAGAGACTCCGCGCCGAACACTAAGGCCCCCGTGACGACACCCGATCGCCAGGCTCGAGCGGGTCTCCTGAAGGTCCTCGGCGTCGCGTTCGGCGTCGCCATCATCATCGGCAACACCATCGGCGTCGGCATTCTCCGGACCCCGGGCGAGATCGCCGCCCATCTGCCCAATGCCATGATCTTCCTGCTGCTCTGGCTGGCCGGCGGGCTGTACGCCCTGATGGGCGCGCTCTCCATGGCCGAGCTGGGCGCCATGATTCCCCGCTCGGGGGGCCAATACGTGTTCGTCCGCCGCGGCCTCGGCGAGTATCCGGCATTCGTCATCGGCTGGAGCGACTGGATTTCGACCGCCGGGACCGCCTCGCTGGTCTCCATGGTCTTTGCCGAGTACACGGCCCAGCTGGTTCCCTCCCTCGCCCCTTACCAGAACCTGCTCGCGCTCAGCATCATTGCCGTCTTCACCGCGATTCTCTGGGCCGGGATTCGCACCGGGGACAAGACCCAGCAGATCACCAGCCTGGTCAAGGCCCTGGGCCTGATCGCCCTGGCGGTCGCCTGCATCGTGGTAAGCGGCCATGCGCCGTCGGTTCCTGCCCAGCCGCTGCCGCACGGCGCGGGACTGATCACCGCGCTGGTGGTCTCGGTACAGGCCATCATCTATACCTACGATGGCTGGAACGGCACCTTCTACTTCTCCGGCGAGCTCACCGATCCCGGACGCGAGATTCCCCGCGCCACGATCCTTGGAGTGTTCTCTATTATCGGGGTATACCTGCTGCTCAACATCGCCTTTCTGAAGGTGGTGCCGATCGGCACCATGGCGGGCGATCCTTTCGTGGCCGCCACGGCGGCGCGCGCGGTGTTCGGGACCGCGGGGGACGTGATCATCCGGGTGATCGTCGTGGTAGGTATGCTGAGCACGGTGAACGCCACCCTGTTGATGTCCTCCCGGGTCCCGGTCGCGATGGCGGAGGACGGGCTCATCGCCAAGGTGGCGATCCGGGTGAGCCCGTCGGGCACGCCCCGTATCACGCTGCTGGCCAGCTCGATTGTCGCCGCGGCATTCATCCTGACCGGCTCCTTCAACCAGGTCCTGGCGTTGCTGGCGTTTTTCTTCGTGCTCAACTACGCCATGTCCTTCATCTCGCTGTTCGTGCTGCGCCGGCGCGAGCCCGATGCCGTCCGTCCGTTCCGGGTGCCCGGGTATCCCTACCTGACCGGGATTGCGCTGCTGGGCGCTATCGCGTTCCTGGTCTCCGGCTTCTTCGGCGATCGCGCCAACAGCGTGCGGTCGGTGATCGTCCTGGCCTCGAGCTATCCATTGTACCGGGTCTTCAAATTCGCGATTCAACGGAGCAAGTGAGCTCAACGAGATTGTGAGCGCGCGGAGAACGGCACACCGCTGAGAAGCTGAGTTCCGCTGAGGCTTTCGCTGAGGACTGCAAAAGCATATATCAACTGCACAACGCGAAGGCGCCACGACGAGAAGAGACTTTAACGTTGTCCTTTTCCTCTGCGAAATACCTCTGCGAGCCTCTGTTTCTCAGCGGTGTGCCGTTCTCCGCGCTCTCGGCCTTTTCGATGACCAGATTGAGAGAGGACTAAAAGGACAATGGAGTGGAAGTCTGTGATCGAGCAGGACGCCGCTCGCCTGGCCCGGCTTGCCCTGGCCGAGGACGGCGAGCGCGACCTGACCAGCCTGGCCGTTCACGCCGGCCGGGTCACCGCCCAGGGCCGGATCGAAGCCCGGAGCGAAACCGTGCTCGCCGGGTGCCGCTACGCCGATGCGATCGCCCAGCTGGTGAAGATCAAGCTCGAGTGGATGGCGGACGATGGCCAGCGGGTCCCGGCGAGCGGCATCGTAGGTGTGCTGGTCGGTGACCTGGGTTCCTTGCTTCGGGCCGAGCGGTCGATTCTCAACCTGCTCCAGCGGGCCAGCGGAATCGCGACCATCACCCGGCAGTTCGTGGATACCGTGGAAGGCACCGGGTGCACCATCCTCCACACCCGGAAGACCGCGCCGGGTCTCCGGGTCTTCGACGTACAGGCCGTGCTCCAGGGCGGTGGGAGTCTCCACCGTCTCGATCTCGCCGATACCGTGATGATCAAGGACAACCACTGGGCCGCGCTGGCCCGGAGCGGTACCAGCCTCGCCGACGCGGTACAGGAAGCGCGGCGGCTTGGCGCCGGGGCGGTGCAGGTCGAAGTGGAGACCGCCGAGCAGCTGAGGCTGGCCTGTGCCGCCGGTGCCGACCGGCTGCTGATCGACAACCAGACCCCGGAGCGGCTCAAGACATGGGGAACCCATGCCCGGGAGTTGAAACCCGGGATCGAGATCGAAGCTACCGGCGGGATCTCGCTCAAGAACGTGCGCCGCTACGCCGAAGCGGGGGCCGATTTCATCTCGGTGGGCGCGCTGACCCACAGCGTGGTGGCGGCTGACCTGGCGCTGGAGATCGAGCCCGGGAGCTAGGGAGTTAGTGAGCCCGTGAGCTTTCTTTGCGAAGCCACCATTTTCAACTCAGAGACTCGGAGACTCAGAGAATACACGTTGAATGGCGCATTGGTGACACGGTCATTCGCTGTTTCCGGCAACCCAGGGACAAACCCCGGAAAAGCCGGGACCTGTACCGCACAAAATGTCATTACTTCAAGCTTGGTGCTCTCGATTTCTCTGGGTCTCTGAGTCTCTGAGTTGAAAACGGTGAATCGCAGAGGAAGCCGCCGGTGACGGAAACGTGATTGGGCGCTCATATTCTCCGCCCGTTTCTCTCCTCTATTGAGGCGCTTCAGCTGGTGCCGATTTCATCTCGGTGGGTGCCCTCACCCACAGCGTCGTGGCGGCCGACCTGGCGCTGGAGATCGAGCCGGTCAGCCGACTTTCCGCACCGCGACCGCCGCGGCAAGCCCAAAGAGCAGCAGCATGACTCCTCCCGCATAGGCGACCGAACGGCTCCGGGGAAGCGGACCCGGATGGATCCCCGAATACGTCCGGGTCAACCAGCGCCGATTCCAAGTGCCAAGCCCCATTCCAAACGCCTGCTGAAATGCCTCGGCCACCGGCAGCTCTGAGTGCCAGAAACGGCTGAACCGCTCGACTCCCATTTCCCGCTGCAGATCCGATAGCCAGGCCGAACTCTCACCGCCCATCGGCAGACGCCAGGACCATTCCGGCTCAATCACCCGGACGAGGGAGCTGTCCTGTCGCGCGCCTTCGCCCATGACCAGCTTCACGCAGACCACCTCGTCACCGTGGAGGCAGGTGAGCAGATTCTCCGAAGCCTGGTACACCATCCCCGGGACGTAGTAACCAAAATCCAATTGGAAGGCGTCGTTTTCAGAGCGGCCAGCGGTGTCGTACCGGACCATCAGGTTAATGCCGGGTCCGCGAATCCAGCGGTCGATCGTCGGGCCCGGAGTTCCGTGAACTGCATACCACATGCAGGGGCCGGTTTCATCGAACAATGTCCTCAGCAACTCGCTGTCGCTTCTCCGGCCAAGCCAGCCATCGCTCTTGAGCAGAGTGACGCAACCACCCCGGTGTACCGAATCGGGCAGCAGGTACCTGCTTTGCCAAACCTTGTCGGAGTCAGAGCCGGCAAGGACCAGGTATATCGGGACGACTTCGTGGCCCGTGCCCGGCAGCGTGGCCCAGCTCCGGATGATCTGCTGCTGCAGCGAATCACGAGTTCCCGAGGAAGCGCCGCCGAGGGGGAGGACGACAGGGTAGCCTTCGGTCGGAAGGCCAATCCGCGCCAGGCTGTCGATAGTCAGCACCAGCTCGGCGGTATGCAGTTCATCATAGGCCTGACGCAGTTTGGTCTCCAGCCGTGCGCTCGTCCGAACCTGGTTGTCTACCGGCCGCGGGGGCCAGTCTTTCGGCGGACTGGGCGGCAGCAGGGCAACCGCCAGTCCAGCGGAGCCCAGTCCCATCCAGGCGAGCCACCGACCCAACGTTAGCGCCATCGCGAACTCCGGAAGGACAGAAGTAGAAGGCCGGCTATCCATACCATGCCGGCGCATGCCGTGGACGCCGTCAGCTGCGTGGGATGTGGGCGGGTCGCCAGGACCGCGCTGCGCCAGCGCGTCGTGACCGCATCCAGGCTGGTTCCCGCTGCAAGTTCCAGCCGGCGGGCCATCGACGGCTCGCCGGAGCTGCCCAGCAGTCGTGACAGGGCTCCTGATCCTCCGAGCTTCAATGCCGTGAGGAAGTAGCTTGCCCGGGTGCCGCCGGACAGGGGCGGCGGTACCAGTCTTTCATTCTGTTGTAACAGGGCCACGCAGTCAGCATCAACCCGCTGGATGACACATCCGGCAAACACCTCGCGGTCCGCCCCAGCGCTCAGCGCCTGGCTCAGCCGAGCCACCAGCTCACGCCGGCCTTCCGCTGAGTACCAGGCCAGGGCGGGATGGTCTGGCTCCGTCAGCCCTAATGCCCCGGCACAGTCTGCCAGGCTTCCCTGGTAGCAGCCGCGCGAAACCGGAGATCCTGAGGTCACCAGCTCGAGATAGCTGGCCGAGGTGACGGCGATCGTATCCAGCGTCGGCGTGAGTGGCGCGCTGAGCCAATCCCGGAGCCCAGGGTCCAGGCTGCGCCAGAGTTCTCCGTACACCGCAACGATGATATTGATTGCGGTCAGGTTCTCCGGACTGTTCCGGGGTATCACCAGGACCGTCCCCAGGGTGGCAACGCCCTGCGCATCCACTTGCGTCGAATCCTCCGCGTCTTCGGTCACCAAAACAAAACGACGCTGATGCATCAGTGCGGCGACGCTGTCTCCCAGGGTCGCCCTCAGTGATGCCCAAGCCGTTGCAGCCTGTCGGCGCGCGACGCCGACCATCGGATGAGCCGCCAGTAGCCTGAGCGCCCCCACCTGGAGGGAGTCGAGGGATTCCAGTCTGCGCGCGCGTTCCAATGCCTGGAGGGAATCGGTGGCCGCGATCAGCTCGACCTTGCGTTGCTCCAGCTCCGCAATGTGCCGCCTGATACTCGCCACATCCTGGGCGTGACCGACGCTGGGCGGCAGGCCCAGCATGAGTCCCAATCCCAGGACCCAACGGGCGTTGCTCGTGCTCCCTGTGCTACACATCGAGCAGCATCCATCGGCCGGTGAATATTTCGAATGGCCCCGGCCAGATGAACAGCCGGTCGAATACCGGCTTGAGCAGGTTGAAATCAAAGCCCGCGGCCGAGGCAAGGACCTGGATTGCCACCAGGACTGCCGCTATCCCCAGCACGATGCCGGCGGTCCGTGGGGTGCCGGAGGAGATCGCGAAGAAGGCGGTGTACGCGAGTGCCGCCGACAACGCGAAGCGCAGCGCCAACGAGGACGCGTAGGGATGCAGCCCGGGAGGAATGTGAATGAACCGGGTAGCCAGGATGGCGCCGAGCCAGATCCCCAGCATGGGGAGCAGCAGGAGCACGAGCCCGGACTGGTAGCGCATCAGGACATACCGCCACCGGGCAACCGGAAGCGACAGCGCATAGACGTGCCGGCCGCGGTGGTCCGACGTCCAGGCGCTGAGGCTCAAGAGCAGCCCCGCGGCTCCGGCCAGCAGCGGATAGGCGATGCCGAAGGCCTGAAGACTGGTGACCACATAGAAATTTCCATATGTGGTAGTCAGGCCCTGGACCGACAGCAGCGGGATCGCAAATCCGGCCAGCGTGGCCAGCAGCAGTAGCAGCCGGCCCCATTTCCACTGGGTAAAGAGGATCGCCTTGAACATCATCTCTCTCCTTGATCGACCATAATCAGGCCATCGCCGCCATTGTTGGGCGCCCGACATTCGGCGCGCCGCCGCCTCGCGCGGAGCTTAGCAGCTCCACGAATGCTTCCTCCAGGTCGAGATCCTGGACTTCTCTGAGGCTGCCCTCCTGGTGCAGCACCCAGGTCACCATGTCCGGCTGCCAGCCACGCACCACCCACACCTCGCTGCCGCTGTCGAGGGTCTCTCGGGCCAGGATCTGGAACGGTGTCTGGTCAACCAGGTGCGGTGGCGAGGTGAAGACCAGTCGCTTGATCCCGTTCTTGAAATCCTGCATCGGCATTTCACTCACCAGCCGGCCGCGATCGAGCACGCCGACCCAGTCACAGACCCGCTCCAGTTCATGGACCAGGTGGCTGGAGATGAACACCGTCGCGCCCCGTTCCGAGACATACTCGAGCATTGCGCTCAGCAGCTCGCGGCGGACCACCGGGTCGAGACCGTCGGTCGGCTCGTCCAGCACCAGGAGCTCGGGCCGCTGGGCCAGGGCCAGGGTGATCATCAGCTTTCCCATCTCTCCCTTGGAGAGTTGCCGGAGCAATCGGTTGGGTTCGAGACCGAACCGGCGCAACTGTTCGGTCGCCCAGGGGTCGTCCCAGCCTGGATAGAACGCGCGGTGAAAGCGCCGCGATTCCTCCACGGTGAGGCTCAGGTGCAGGTGCGGGCGTTCGGGCACATATCCCGTGCGTGCCAGGACCTCGCGCACCCTGGAAGGCACCGGTTTACCCAGGACCGCGATGCTTCCGGCCTCAGGCTTGAGCAGGCCAAGCACCAATCGAATCGTCGTGGTCTTGCCGGCGCCGTTGGGTCCCAGGAACCCGTAGATCGCTCCCGTGGGGACCCGGAGATTGAGATGATCGAGCAGGAACGATTTCCCGGGTCGGTAGGTGAGGTCCTTTGTCTCGATGGCGTTCGTCATTGAGTCCTGGCTCCCAGTTCGTGGTCCAACGCCGCGCGCAACTCGCGCGGATTGATGCCCAGTTTCCCCGCCTCGGCCACCATGGCGCGGACCAGCTGTCGAGCCTGGTTCCGCCGTTCCTCCGCCCGCCGCTCGGGTGATACTTCTCGCACGAAGGTCCCCGCACCCTGCCGCAACTCAACAAACCCATCGGTCTCCAGGTCGCGATAGGCCTGGACCGCCGTCGCCGGGTTTACCCGGAGCCGAGCCGCCAGCTGTCGCACCGAGGGCAGCGGCTGACCCGGCTTCAATTCACCGGACGCGATGGCCACCCGCAATCGCTCGGCGATCTGGGCGTACAGCGGCGTTGAGCTGCGGGGATCGATCTGGTCGAACATCGGTGGCAGGTATCCAGTGTATTAGTGTACCCATACAGTGGTATCCCGGACGAGGTTTGTCAAGGCTTATATTGGCGCATGCCAGTGCCCCAAATCCTCCCCTCCCGGCACCAGCCCGACCTCCCCCTCGATCGCCTGATTCTCCAGCAGCCGCCCGGCGCTGAAGCCATCGAAATGGACGTGCTCTTCGTCGGAGCCGGGCCGGCCGGTCTGGCGGGCGCCATCGAGCTGGCCCGGCTGGTCAAGCGCGACCAGGAGGCGGGTGGCGGGCTCGGCGACGTGCAGATCGGGGTCCTGGAAAAAGCCGGCAGCCTGGGCGAGCACAATCTCTCGGGCGCCGTGGTTAACCCGCGAGCGCTGCGGGAACTCTTCCCCGGCCTGAAAGACGCCGAGTTTCCCTTCCGCCAGCCGGTCACCGGCGAGTCGGTGTACCTGCTCACTGCGTCCAAGGCGATCGCGATCCCGGTTCCCCCTACCATGAAGAACCACGGGAACTACGTCGCCAGCATCTGCGAAGTCGTCCGCTGGATGGGAGAGCAAGCCGAAGCCCTCGGCGTCAACATCTTTCCCGGCTTCCCCGCCGACGCCCTGCTCGCCCAGGGCAATCGGGTAATTGGCGTCCGCACCACGCCCTCCGGCCTCGAGCGCGATGGCAGCCACGGTTCCGGCTATGCCGAGCCCACGGACCTGAGCGCGAAGGTCACTGTGCTTTCCGAGGGCACCCGGGGCGCTCTCGGCCAGGCCTGGCGCAAGTGGCAAGGGGTAAAATCGCCCAATCCTCAGATGTTCGCGCTGGGCGTGAAAGAAGTGTGGCAGAGCCCGAAGCCGCTGGACCGGATCATCCACACGCTGGGCTGGCCGCTCCCGCGTGACGCCTTCGGCGGGAGTTTCGCGTACCCCTGCGGACCCAGCCAGATCGCGCTGGGGATCGTGGTGGGGACGGATTACCGGGAGGCCAATCTCGATATTCACGTGCTGCTGCAACGGATGAAGACCCATCCGCTTTTTCGCCCGCTGTTGGAGGGCGGCGACATGCTCGAGTGGGGCGCCAAGACCATTCCCGAGGGCGGCTACTACGCCATTCCCGATCGCAACACCGGCGACGGCATTGTCATGGTGGGGGACACGGTCGGGCTGGTCGACGTGCCCTCGCTCAAGGGAATCCACTACGCGATGCAGAGCGGCATGTTCGCCGCGCGCGCGATCTTCGACGCGCTCAAGGCAGGGGACACCGGAGCGGCGCGGCTCGCGGCCTACGACCGCGCGCTGGCGGGTAGCTATGTCATGGCCGACCTCAAGAAGACCCGGAACATGCGGCTGGCGTTCAAGTCGGGGTTCTACGCCGGCGGAATGAAAGCCGGCCTGATGACGGTGACCGGCGGCCGGCTGTTCGGCGGCCGTATCGCGGCCGAGGAGGACGCGGCGGAACCGCGCGACGTCGCACCCGCGGAGCCGTTCGTGCCCGACAATAGACTCACCTTCAGCAAGGTCGACGCGGTGTTCAAGTCGGGCAACGCGACCCGCGACTCCATCCCGGTGCACCTGCTGGTCGGCAAAGACATTACCGGGGACGTCGCCGAGTTCTACAGCCACGTGTGTCCCGCGGGGGTCTATGAGCGGGTCGGTGACGAGCTCCGGATCAACGCCCCCAACTGCGTGGACTGCAAAGCCACCGACGTGCTGGGTCCGCGCTGGACCCCGCGCGAAGGCGGCAGCGGGCCGAAATACCGATCCATGTGACCAGGCGACCGTCGGGCACCATCAGCGTCCAGCGCATCCTGCGTCCGCCGGATCCGCTGATGCTGGATGCGGGCGCCGAGGGCGAGATCCTGGTCGCCCGGATCCGCTTGCTCCTCACCGCCCTGCTGGTGCTCATTCCGCTGTTCGCCGTCCCCAGCAACACTTCGATCGAGACTCTGATCGGCCTCGGCACCGCGCTCGCCGCCTTTCTCCTCGCCATCTCGGTCTACCTGCTGGTGCGCCAGGGATTCTACCGGCCCTGGCTCGGGATGCTGACCAGCATCCTCGACGTGAGCATGGTGAGTGGCGCGCTGGCGATGTTCCTGGTCGTGGACCTGCCCCACACCGCCGTCAACAGCCGGGTGGTCTTCGAGGTCTACTTCCTCGCCATCGCCGCGAGCTGTCTGCGTTACGACGTCCGCATCTGCCTGGTGGCCGGACTGCTGACCCTGATCCAGTACGGGGCGATCGTCTGGTACGCCCAGTCCCACTGGGACCTGAACAATGACATGTTCGCGCCCTTCCGCTACGGCATGTTCGACTGGGGTTCCCAGGTCTCCCGCCTCGTCATCCTGTTCGCCGCATCGATCCTGAGCACCGCCGTGGTGCTGCGGGCCCAGCGGCTGCGCCGGCTGTCCACCAGCGACCGGCTCACCGGGCTGATGAACCGGGGCTATTTCGACGAGCGAATGACGTCCGAGGTGAGCCGGGCCCGCCGCTACAATCACCCGATGTCGGTCGCGATGATCGACGTGGACCACTTCAAACGGTTCAACGACACCATGGGGCACGCGGCCGGGGACGCCGCGCTCCAGGTCCTGGCCAGCACCATCCGGGGCTCGCTCCGTCAGAGCGACGTGATCGCGCGCTATGGCGGCGAGGAGTTCGTGGTCATTCTGCCGATGACTCCGCTCGGGGTGGCCGTGGACAAGATCGAAGCGATGCGCCTGGAAGTGGCCAGCCAGGTCATCGACATTCCCAAGCGCGGGGTCCAGGCCCGGCTGACTATCAGCGCCGGTGTGGCCTGCCTGCCGGAGGATGGCCTGGAAGAGGACGACCTGCTCGACCTCGCCGACCGGCGGCTGTTCCAGGCCAAACAGGAAGGCCGCAACAAGGTCGTGGGCACGCCGGGCTCCGGCCGTCCGCGGCCGTCCGCCAGCGATATTCGACCTGTCGAATAACGAATTTCTGACGTAACTGCCATATATTGCGCCTGTGTAATGCCCTGTCTCGAAGCCAGTTATATGTCAAACTTCGTAATTTTCGTCTGGCTGTGTAATTAATTGATATTGCGCGACAGCCACCCGACCCCCAGTTTGCGACACCTCCCCTCATATAACCCGGCAGCCCGATTCCTCGTGACTGAGATGGCTATGCTGAGACTGGGAACTTTCGCTGTGTCTGGCGCTTTGGTCGCCTCCGCCTTGCTCGTCACCAGCTGTGATGGTGGCGGCATCGCCGACAATTCCCTGGGCGCGAGGAGCCGCGCCATGAGCCTCTGGTCTCCGGCCGGTTATGCCACCTGCAGCAGGGCCGATCACGATCGCTACGTCGTCGCCGGACCCGATGGCAAGCTCTATCCCACCTGGCATCCCGCCGTGGATCCGGTGAAAGGCTGCAGCTACGGCCACGAGCACGGCCGAGACCCCCGCGGCTCGGCCCTCTACCAAGCCATAGGTGAGGTGCCCTTCGGCGTGGCCGGCGAGGCGCTCAGCATCTGGGACTCGGGCCGTGCCCTGCCGGAGGACCACGCGGCGCAGAAAGTCGAGTGGCAGAACGGGGTGATGCTGCAGCAGGAGGTGGCCGGGCAGCGGGAGGACATCGGGGTTCGCTGTGATTTCCTGGTCAAGTTTCACCAGGCGGTTCCCGGAGATCCTTCAACCGGCAACCCCACCGAACTGGTGTACCACGTGAGGTGCGACGATGGGACCGAGATCCACGCCACCACCCTGGTGCGCGCGGACCAGCCGGCGACGATCGCGACGGGAGACGGGGCCCGCCTGGCATTCTTCGACCCGCGATTCGGGCTGGTGACGCCGGTCAGGGTGGTTGATGCCGACCCCCAGAGCGCTAGCCAGATGCTGATGGACCTCTGCGGCCAGGATGTTACAGGTGGTGACGGGGCACACAGCGGCGGATGTGAGGCGTTCCCCACCTTAAGGGAGCGTCGGCGCGTCTATTTCAACCAGACCGGCATCTACAATGTCGGCGGGCCGACAGTTTGGTATACCGATCCGTTCGGCGCCCACGCGGCCCCGAAGCCGTTCCCCGGCTCGATTCGGCAGGTGATCGCCCCGGTGACCAACGATCGAGGATTCGCGCTTGCCAGCCAGGTCTTTGAGGGAGGAAGCGTCCCGGTTTCGCAGCCGTAGGTAGAAGACGACACGGCGGTATGTCAGCAGAAGAAGGGCGCGTCCGCGTCCTTACCACAACGGCCCTGCTGACGTGCCCCGTGTTGTTTTTGCATGGTAGGACGGGCCTCCGTGCCCGTCCCCTCCGTGCCCGTCACCCCTCAAACGTATTACAACTCTCGATCCTCGCGTCCTGCATCCCTCTGCGAAACCACTCCACCCGCTGCGCTGACGACCCGTGGGTGAACGACTCGGGCGACACCGATTGGCCCGACATCCGCTGAATCCGGTCGTCGCCGATCGCCGCCGCCGCGTTCAATGCCTCTTCCACGTCTCCCGTTTCCAGCCGGTTCTGTTGCTCCTCGGCATGCCCCCAGACCCCGGCGAAACAGTCAGCCTGGAGCTCGAGCCGCACCGACCATTCGTTGGCGTTGTCCGGGTTTCGCTGCTGCGCGGTCCGGACCTGGTCATCGATGCCGAGCAGGTGCTGGACGTGGTGGCCGACTTCGTGGGCGATGACGTAAGCCTGGGCGAAGTCACCAGCGGCTCCGAAGCGCTGCTGCAGCTCGTCATAAAAACCGAGGTCGATGTACACCCGCTCGTCTTCCGGGCAGTAGAAGGGGCCGCTGGCGCTCTGCGCGGCGCCGCAGCCGGAGTCCGTGGCGTCGGTGAACAGCACCAGCTTGGCGTCGCGGTACTGCTCGCCTTTCTGGCTGAGGGTCTGCTGCCACACGGTCTGGGCCTCGTTGAACACGAAGGTGATGAACTCGCGCCGGTCCTTCTCGGTCGCGGTCTCCTGGTAGGGAGTGCCCGGCTCGGTCGCGGCGCTGCTGGGGTCGCCTCCGCCCAGCATGGAGCTGAAATCCTTCTTGAAGATCACGCTCAGGATGAGGAGCACCACGGTGCCGCCCAGGCCGAGGCGCATGCCGCCGCCGAAGCGGGATCCCATGCCCCGCCGGTCTTCTACGTTGCTGCTGTCTCCGCCCCGGGTCCACCGCATGGATCACTCCTGGTCGCTGCAGGTTCATCGCTCCGGCCGTTTCCCAACCTTCACCTGTCGGCCTTTTTCAGCCGTGAGGTAGCCCACACCGGCTCAGCGCGAAACCAGCTTGTCCTCCCACTGCTTGCGCAGCTTGCTCACCTTGGGCGCGATGACGGCCCGGCAATACCCCTGGTTGGGGTTCCGCTGGTAATAGTCCCGGTGGTACTCCTCGGCCGGATAGAACTTCTCCAGCGGGACGACCTGGGTGACGATCGCCGAATCGTAGACTTTCTCCCGCTCCAGGGTCGCGATCATCTCCTCGGCCTCGGCTTTCTGGGCCGCCGAGTGATAGAAGATCGCCGAACGGTACTGGGTACCGCTGTCGGCGCCCTGGCGGTTCAGGGTGGTGGGGTCGTGAATGGTGAAGAAGATCTCCAGGAGCTCGCGGAAGCTGATGGCCTGGGGATCGTAGGTCACCTGGACCACCTCGGCGTGGCCGGTGCGCCCGGTGCAAACCGCCTCGTAGGTCGGGTTGGCGACTTCGCCGCCGGCGTACCCCGATTCGACCTTTTCTACTCCACGGACGTTCAGGTAGACTGCTTCCAAACACCAAAAACATCCCCCGGCCAGCGTCGCCTGTTCTGCCATAAGCTCCTCGTTACTTGTTACGTGTCACCTGTCACCGGTCACTTGTCACTTCTCACCGATCACTTTGATCACCACCCGTTTCTTCCGCTGCCCGTCCCATTCCCCGTAGAACACCCGCTGCCAGGGCCCGAAATCCAGCTGGCCCGCCGTGATCGGCACGATCACCTCGTGCCCGACGGTGAGACTGCGCAAGTGGGCGGCCGCGTTGTCTTCCCCGGTGTCGTTGTGCCGGTACCGCTCCGGGTCCCACGGCGCGATGCTGTGTTCCAGCCAGTGCAGGATGTCATGCCACAGGCCCGACTCGTGATCGTTGACGAACACCGAAGCGCTGATGTGCATGGCCGACACCAGGACCATGCCTTCCTGGATCCCGCTCCGGGTGACCTGCTCCGCCACCTGGTCGGTGATGTCGATGATTTCCTGGCGCTTCCTGGTCTCGAACCAGAGGTAGTGAGTATGACTCGCCATGGTCAGGTCGGAAGCGCCGCCTCCGCCGCCCGGGCCTGTCGCCTACCGGCCTCGACGTCCACTTTGAGCAGCAGCCAGGCCCCGATGATGAAAAAGATGATCACGGACAGGATGGACAGCCGGGTGGAACCGGTCAGCCTGATCACCAGCCAGATCGTGGCGGGGCCGATGATCCCGGCGAACTTTTCAAACACCCCGAAAAAGCCGAAGAATTCTCCGGACTGCTGCTTGGGAATCATCGTGGCGAAGAGCGAGCGGGATAACGCCTGGGTCCCGCCCTGGACCATGCCCACCAGCAGGGCCAGGATCAGGAAGTGGGTAGCCGTCTTCATGTAATAGCCCAACACGCTGATGCCGGCGTACACCAGGAGTCCGAGAAAGATCGCCCGCTTGGCGCTGATCCGGTCGGCCAGCATGCCGAAGAGAAACGCGAAAGGCACTCCGATGAACTGCACCAGCAGGATCGACAGGATCAGGGACCCCTGGCCAATTCCGACCTCGGTGCCATAGATCGTGGCCATCCGGATGATGGTCCCGATCCCATCGTTGTAGATGAGAAAGGCCAGCAGCAGGATGAAGGCATGGCGGAATTCCCGGAGTTTGCGGAACGTTTCCGCCAGGTGCCGTACCGCGGCCCGGACCGGATGCTCGCCGCGCGATCCGCCCGGGTCGATCGTCGCCGGGGGCTCCGGAACTTTACGGAACAGGGGGATCGAAAAAAGCAGCCACCAGATGGCGACCGAGAGAAACGCCAGCCGGGTGGGAAGCGTGGCATCGGACGGCGAGATGCCGGCTCCGTGGGGGAGACCGAACCATTCCGGCTTCTGGATCCACGCCAGGTTGAGCGCGAGCAGCATCCCGCTGCCCAGGTATCCCAGCGCATAGCCTGCGGTGGACACCCGGTTCACTTCGTCGGGCTGTGCGATATGGGGCAGCAGGGCGTCGTAGAAGACGAAACTGCCGTTGGCCCCGATATTGGACAGAATGAACAGCACCGCGGCGAGCAGCCAGTCCCCCCGCTGAATAAAGAACATCATGCCCACCGAAGCGACTCCCAGCAGCAGGAACCCGGCGAGCATCTTCTTCTTGGCCGCGGCGTAGTCGGCGATGGCGCCGAGCAGGGGGGACAACACCGCAATGATGGTGAGGCCGATGGTGGTGGCCGCCGTGAACCGGGAGGTGGCCACATTGGGCGCCAGTCCGGCCCCGGCGACCTTGGAAAAATAGATGGGGAAGATCGCTGTGATGATGACGACCATGAATGCCGAGTTGGCCCAGTCGTACATCGCCCAGGCGCGCAACTCGGGGCGGTGGAGAGCGAGTCGTTCAAGCAGAGACGGGCGGGCGGGTTTTTCGGCTGATGTCATCGTGGGTGGGTAAGGTCCGGCGTAAGGTAAGACTGGTAACTGCCCAACGCAAAGTCGCCAAGTCGCAAAGGCACGCCACTACATGGGTCCTTTGCGAGTTCCCGCCTTTGCGTGGTTGGTATGGTTTCAGGTAGTAGTCCGGCGGGTTCTCAGGAGGGAAAGCACAATGCCGGCCACCAGCAGGGCAATGATCACGCCCAGCGACACCGATATGGGCAGGTGGACCCATTCGGACAGCAGCATCTTGAGGCCGACGAAGATCAGGATGACGGCCACCGCGGGCTTCAGGTACTCGAACCGGTCAAGCATGCCGGCCAGGATGAAGAACATCGATCGCAATCCCAGGATCGCGAACACGTTCGAGGTGTACACGATGAACGGGTCCCGGGTGATGGCGAAAATGGCCGGGATGCTGTCCACCGCGAACAGGAGGTCGGTGGTCTCGATGACCAGGAGCACCAGGAAGAGGGGCGTTGCCAGCCGCCGGGCGTTCTCCCGGGTAAAGAAGTGCTGGCCGTCGAAGGAGTCGGAAAAGGGGAGAAACCGCCGGGCGATGCGGACGACCGGGTTCCGCTTCAGGTCGATCGCGATGTCGGCCGCCCGCATCATCTTGATGCCGGTAAAGATGACGATGGCGCCGAAGACGTAGATCACCCACGCGAATCGCTGGAGCAGCAGCGCCCCGGTCACGATCATCACGAACCGCATGATGACGGCCCCGATGATGCCCCACTTGAGCACCCGGGGTTGCAGCTCCGCGGGGACCCGGAAGTACTGGAAAACCAGGATGAAGACGAACAGGTTGTCGACGCTGAGCGACAACTCGATAAGGTAGCCGGTGTAGTACTCCAGTGCGTGCCGCGGAGTCTCCTTGAACAGCAGGAAGAGTCCGAAGAGGAACGCCAGCGCGATCCAGCTGCCGCTCCAGGCCAGCGCCTCCTTCAGGCTCAGGACATGGGCCCGGCGGTTCAGCACTCCGAGGTCCAGCGCCATCAACACCACCACCATGATGCTGAAGCCGACCCATACCACGAGCCCGTGGTGCCCCATCAGCGGGCCATCACTTCGTTCATACTGCCTCCAAAAGAAAAGCGAGACCTCGCCTGGTGCGTGGTGCACCGGACGAAGGTCTCGCTCTGACGTCCCGGAGGGACCGTCCCCACTGGACCGTGCCCGGGTCGCCCCGGACAGTCTTGACGATCCAGCATTCGCATTTCACAGGGGGCGGGTCTGAGACCGCCCCTGTGAAAGCGACGAGCTACTCCCCTTCTTGATTCAAGAGTAGCCAAATTGTCCCAACGGGACAAGCCGGAACGACTATTTTCCGGGGCCATGAATTTCCGGTTTTCAGGACCTCACAGCACCGTCCCGGTTCGCCCGCTGCACCAGGCGGAGCGCGAGCTGCTGGCCTGTTTCGCCCAGTCGGTGGACCTGGACCGAGTCCGGATATTCACCCGCTACAGCTGGCTGGGCCGCGTGATGGCCCGGGTGTCCGGCGGCGCGGCCGTCGCCCTGGGTTACCGGATCTTTCTGCCCGCGACCAACAGCCTTCCCCTCCTCGCCCACGAGCTGACCCACGTCTCCCAGTATCAGCGCTGGGGCTGGTGGCGCTATTACCTAACGGGGGCCTGGAACCAGGTAGTCCTCAGGCTGCTGCTGCGCAGGGACGTCTATGGATGGCGGGAGGAGACCGGGAAGCCGTTCGATCAGTTCGGCATGGAGCAGCAGGGCCAGATCGTCGAGGACTGCTTCAATGTGGCTTCGCCCAGGCGCCTCGCGGCGACCATCATCTCGCCCTTCCGCCCAAAATAGACGGAAGGGCCTCATCGGTCGCCCGCTCTCTCAAAATGGCATTCAACATCGTGCTGGGCGCGATGCGCGGGGTCAGCTGGTTCCGAATGTGAGCCTGGCCAAAACTGGAACACGAAGGACACGAAGCAGGCCGGAAATCACGAAGAAAAGCTTGTAATGGTTTGATGTGCTTCGTGCACTCCGCAGTCATTCCGTGTTCTTCGTGTTCCAGTTTTGGCTGGACTGCAAACCGGTACGATCCAACCTGTCCGCACCCTACGAAAATGCCGGCTCCAGCTGAAAGTTGGGGTCGTTCAGCACGATGGCCTGGGCAAGGGCTCCTTCCGGCGTATCGAACTGGCCTTCCGGAAGCAGTAACAGCGCGTTCGCCTTCACCATCGAAGTGAGAATCCCGGAGCCCTGGGGACCGGTCAGCTTCGCGGTTCGTCCACTCGCCGTTTCGCTCACGATCGCCCGGAGAAAATGCTGCAGTTTCGGCGTGACGCTGACCGCTTCCGCCAGGGTCACCGGGACCGCGCGGCGGAAGGGCAGCGCCCGCCCCGACATGACCCGGATCGCCGGGCTGACCAGCAGTTCGAAGGTGACCATTGTGCTTACCGGATTGCCGGGCAGGCCGATCCACGGCACGTCCCCCAGCACGCCGAAACCCACCGGCGCTCCCGGCCGGATCCGGATCCGCCAGAAGCGGAGCGCCCCGCCCATCGACTCGATCACTTCCCTCAGGAAGTCGTGCTCGCCGACGCTGATGCCAGCGGTGGTGACCAGGAGATCACAGTCCCGCGCGCGTTCGAGATGTTCCCGGAGACTCGCCGGTGAATCGGCTGCGATGCCGAGGTTGACCGGATATCCGCCGGCGCGCTGGACCAGCGCCGCCAGCGCGTGGGTGTTGGAGCTGCCGACGCGGGATCCATCCAGGATCGCCTCGGCCTGGTCCAGGTCCACGATTTCATTGCCGCCGCCGAGGATGCCGACCCGGGGCCGCCGATACACCAGGGGATGGGCGACCGCGAGCGAGGCAAGCACACCCAGTTGGGCGGCCTCCAGCTCGACACCGGCCTCCAGCACCAGCTCGCCACGCCTGATGTCCTCCCCCGCCGCCCGCCAGTTGACCCCCACATCCCGGTCGCGGTTGATGCTGACGACCTGGGTACCCAAGTCGGTATCCTCCTGGCGCACGACGCTGTCGGCACCCGGGGGAAGCGGCGCGCCGGTAAAGATGCGGGCGCACTCGCCGGCGCCGATGGACCGGGTGGGGAACTGGCCCGCGGCAATGTGCTCGACCACGGTGAGCCGAACCGGCCGCGCGGTGGACGCCCCGCGCACATCCGCCGCGCGGGCCGCATAGCCGTCCATGGCACTGTTGGTGTGGGGCGGAATATCGAGCGGGCTTTCGATCGGCTCGGCCAGCACCAGGCCGAGGGCATCATCCAGCGGAATCCGTAGGGCAGGCTGCCGGCGGACAAGGCCGACGATTTCCAGCGCAGCCTCACGCGCCGACAGGTTAGTCCTGGGGGGATTCATTGGATGAAGCCCTGCTACAGTTGAAGGGCTCCATCCCACGCCAGGCTCGAGACCAGCTGCAGCCAGATCGTGTCTTTGAAGCGGAGCACCGGGCACTCGGCGGTGAGGGCGGCGTCATCGGTGACGATGGCCAGCCAGTCGCCGGCATTGGGCATGGTGGCGTTATAGATCGGCGTCGAAGCAACCGCCTTGCGGAATACCTCGACCTTGGGCAGGGCTTCGAGTTTGAATCCCTCCACGATGACCAGGTCCGCGTCGGCGAGATAGCGGCGGGTCAGGGTGATGGGATCGGTGTCGTCGGGCGAGCGCTCGATCACCGCGCGCAGCTCGGGCGTGGCGAGCAACACCCGCTCGGCCTTGCCTTCATGATAGTGGCGGTAGGTATCGGTGCCGGGATGATCGAGATCGGCGGCGTGGCTGGCATGCTTGATGGTCATCACTCGCTTGCCGCGGCGCACAAACTCGGCGGCTAGAGCCACGACCAGCGTGGTCTTTCCGGTGTTCTTCCGGCCGATTATCGAGATGATCCGTGGCGCCACAGAGCGTCCGCCTTGGCGAGATCGTCGGGAATGTTCAGGTTGAAGAACAGGGTCGCAGGGTCTCCGAGGGGGCGGACCTGCTCCAGAGGGAGGATACCGACTTTTACCTGGGGATGGAAGGCGATGGCTCGGCGGTCGCCGCGCTCCAACGCCCGGGCGATCGCCGCCCGGCAGGCGGGGCCGTAGCCGGCGCAGAGCGGCTCAAGGCCGCGGTGGCCATCGGATTGGGGAAGATACGCATCATGGGTTTGGAGCCCTCGGGCGAGGGCCTGGAGGAGCGCGGAGGTCACGAACGGCATGTCCCAGGCGCAGAGCACCACCGGAGCCGGTCCCTGGGTGACCGCCGTCAGGATCCCGCCCAGGGCGCCGAGTCCCGGCTCGATGTCGGGAACAACCTGAAGATCGTTCCGCCAGGTCGCGGCGGCAGGATCGTTCGCCACCAGGAGAGGAGGGGTTCCAAACGCGGCCACAAACACCGCGACCAATCGATCGAGAATCCGCTCTCCGCCGACCAGCTCCAGCCCCTTGGGCCTGCCGCCGAACCGGGCGGCTTCCCCACCGGCGAGGATGACACCCCGAACGGATTGACGGGATTGAGAGGATTGATCGGATTGTGGAATTGAAGCCACGTTCATCTTCAATCCCCTTTCCCAATTCCAAGTCCCCTCAATCCCTTCAATCCCTTCAATCCCCTCAATCCCTTCAATCCCCTCAATCCCCTCAATCCTAGTACCGCCGGCCTCGCCGCCGTTCCAGTACCACGTCGAATCCGAAGGTGACACTGAAGATGTGCTTGTAGACCGTTTTGCTGGGCGGTACCAGAAATGGGGCGCCGAAGGTGGGTCCGGTTACTCGCTCGGTTCCCGTAATATTGTCGCGCCCCTCGATGCGCAGCTGGTAGCCCCGGCCCATCAAGGCGGTAAACCCCAACCCCAGGCCGAATACCGGCCTGATCCGGCGCTGTTTGGGGTCGTCATACAGTCGATACAGGACCACGGTGGTGATGCCGGTCGTCGTATCGGTCGTGGTGAAGGTGCCGTCCATCTTGAGGGGGCTGTGCTGCGTCATCACGAGACCGACGTGAGCCCGAAGGTAGGGAGAAACAGTCTGGTGGCTCCGGATCCGGTATTCGGTGCCTATACTGAGCGCCGCGGCGCTGGCGGGTGTATTGGTCCCATTGATACTGTTGCACACCTCGGTATCGGACACTGAGCCACTGAAGAACTTTACCTCGCAGTCGTCCTCGAATCCCAGCCCGATCAGCATCGCCTCTCCAGTAATGCCCCAATGCTCTCCCGGAAAGTAGGTCCCATGAAAGATGACCGCGAGTGAGGGCCGAACCTTTCGCCCGATATTGAGAGTGTCGACCAGGGACAGCCCGCCGAAAATCGGCTGATTGGGGACCCGCCAGAGATCGGTTCCGGAGGTAACTCCGAAGGCGAGTCCCAGGCTCAACCGGGCCTGATCGGCCGTGCGTTGGGCCAGCAAGGGAGAACTCGCGAGCGTCGCCAGTGCAGTCAGTGTCATCCAGCGTTTATGCATCAGCCCCCCACCAGGGAATGGTGTTCGACGGCGAGACAATGGTCCATCACCACGGGGATACCGGCGGCTTCGATCCGGGCCGCGGCGGCCTCACTGACGACACCCTGCTGCATCCATACCAGCCGCGGCCGGAGCGCAAGAATGCCATCCACCAGGTCCGGGATCGCCGACGACCGGCGAAAGATATCGACGATGTCGATCAGGCCGCCCTTTCCGGCGGCCGCGAGGTCCGGCATGATCGGCTCGCCCAGGATGGTGCCTTCGGGCTCCGGCCGGACCGGGACGATCTGATAACCGGCCCGCTGGAGATACTTCGCCACGCCGTGGCTGGGCCGGTCCGGATTGGGGCTCAGTCCCACGACGGCGATCCGTTTTGCGCTGGTCAGGATATCGCGCACCAGGCGGGGGTCGGTAGCCACGTTCTAAACGGAGACGGCCTCAGAGCCATGGGCCAACACAAACCGCCGGCTCAGCGTCCTGGTGTCAGGGTGCTCCGGTGCACTCGGCATACAGCGTGGGATCCTCGGCGACCATGACCCGCACCAGGCGAACCCCGGATGGGAGTCGCGCGGCGATGCGGGTGTACAGAACGGAAGCTAGCGCCTCGCAGGTCGGGAGGGGACGGCCCGAGGCAAACTCGGGGAGGGTATTGAGGGGCTGGCCACCGAAACGCCCGACCACCTCTTCCTTGAGGACGGCGTCCAGCAGGGAAAGGTCCACCAGCATGCCGGTGGCCGGATCCAGGACACCGGTGACCGTCACACCGCACTCGTACTCATGACCATGATACTGGGCGAGCGGGCCGTAGGCTGCCCGGTTCTCAGCTTCGCTCCAGTCGGAGCGGAACATCCGGTGTGTGGCGGGGAAGCGGACGGTCCGGGTGAGCGAGATCATGGCAAAAGCGTAAGCAGTAAGCAGTAAGAAGGGAGCGGGACCGGTGACATAGACCTGCCAGGTTGACGGTGACTTGGTTGCCGGATCCGGTTTCCAATCCCGCTTACTGCTTACCGCTTCTGCTCACTTTCGCCGATCCTAGAATGAAAAAGAGAGGCCCCCAATCATCCACCAGGACGACATCCAGTCCGAGGTCTTGCCATTGGTGATGACCGGAGAGCCGGTCGGATCGTTCGCGGGATCATCCAGGTAGGATGAGGGGTACTTGAGTTTCCAGAAGTGTCGGCGGGCCTCGAACCTCAGGTGGAGATGACTGCCGAGGAAATACCGGAAGCCGAAGCCGGGGGAAACCGTGAACCGGTTCCCGAACTGGAAACCGCTGGTGTCACTCTTGACGTCGCTTCCCAGGGCATAGCCCACGGCGCCGACGAAGAACGGGGCGATGTGATGCCAGGACTTTCCGCCGGTCAGGTTGAATTGAAGAATCGCTTCCGGGTTAATGATGGTCTGCTTGAAGGGGCCGGTACGCCGGGTGGCCTTCGGCGCGTCAGCGTCGAGAACATCCCGTTCCAGGTCCATGTACGTGAGGGCCAGGCCGCCCGTCACGAAGCCCGACGTCCGGAGGTCGTAGAGCACCCCGTAGGTCATGCCGTGCCGGGGCCCGATGCCCAGCGAACCGCCATCGCCACCGAGATAGCCTGCCATAAAGGTGAGGGAGGACCCGCGCGTTATATCCCGATAGGGAGATTTCCGCGGTTCATGACCCACCTGTGCCGCAAGGCTCGCCGTCGCCAGGAGGCACAAGAGGCCCAGTGTCATCACCGATTTACCTACCGCCTTACCGCCATACCGCCTTACCGCCATAGATCAGTCTCCCAGATCTCTCAGGTCCCGCCCGGTCATCTCGGGCGGTGGTTCCACGCCCAGCAACCGCAGCACGGTCGGTCCCACATCGCGAAGCGAGCCGCCGGAACGGAGCTGGGTCGCGTCCGCGTTTACCGCGACGAAGGGGACCGGGTTGGTGGTGTGCGCCGTGTGGGGGCCGCCGGTTTCCGGGTCCAGCATCAGCTCGCAGTTGCCATGGTCGGCCGTCACCAGCGCTACCGCCCCCGCCTTCTCGACGCTCTTCACCATGCGCGCCAGGCACTGGTCCACGGTCTCCACGGCCCGGATCACCGCCGGTATCACCCCGGTGTGGCCGACCATGTCCGCGTTGGCGTAGTTGCAGAGGATGAAATCGTGTTCCTTCGCTTCGATCGCCTGGCACAGTACGTCGGTGATTCCCGCCGCGCTCATCTCCGGCGCCAGGTCGTAGGTCGCGACCTTCTGGGAGGGAACCAGCCGCCGCTCCTCGCCCTGGTACGGCGTCTCCAGCCCACCGTTGAAGAAATAGGTGACGTGGGGATACTTCTCCGTCTCCGCCGTGCGCAGCTGGCTCATGCCCTGACCGGCCAGCACCTCGGCGACGATCTTCGCCATGCTGAAGGGCGGAAACACCTGGGGAATCGGGAAGGTCTGGTCGTACTGCGTCATCGTGACCATGCTGAGCTTCGGCCGGTCCGCCACGGTGAATCCGTCGAAACCATCGATCATCAGCGCCCGCACGATCTGCCGCATCCGGTCGCTGCGATAGTTGTAGCAGAACACCCCGTCGCCATCGCGCAGCGTCGCTACCGGTTTGCCGCCCTCCTGCAGCACGATCGGGCGGATGAACTCGTCGGTCTCGTTTCGGGCGTAGGCATCGCGGATCGCCTGCACCGGATCGGCGGCGGCGAGCCCGGTGCCATGCACCATCGCGTCGTACGCCAGCCTGGTGCGGTCCCAGCGCTTGTCCCGGTCCATGGCATAGTAGCGCCCGGTCAGGGTCGCGATCTTCGCGCGGTCACCCGCGATCCGCTTGAGGTCCTTCACCAGGTTGCCGACGACTTCGAGTCCCAGCGTGGGCAGCGTGTCCCGCCCGTCGAGGAAACCGTGGATCGCGATCCGGGGCGGTCCGCCCTTCACTGCCCACTCCACCGCGGCGAGCAGGTGGTGATCGATCGCGTGCACCCCGCCCGGGCCGAGCAACCCCATCAGGTGGAGGGTGCCGCCGGTGCGCTTCATCTGCGCGGCCAGCTCGATGAGTGGCGGGAGCCGGAAGAATTCGCCGCTTTCAATACTCTGGGAGATTCGTACCAGGTCCTGGGGGACGATCCGCCCGGCCCCGAGATTGAGATGGCCCACTTCGCTGTTGCCCATCTGGCCCGCGGGGAGGCCCACCGCGAGTCCACTCGCCTCCAGCAGCGTGCGCGGCGAGCGCTCCCAGAGCCGGTGCCAGACCGGAGTGTTGGCCAGTTCGATCGCATTGCCTTCCCGCTCGGGGCGATAGCCCCAACCGTCCAGTACAACCAGGACGACGGGTCCCCGCCGCGTTCGGTTTGACATGGCTCTCCGGGGTTTCTACAATGCGATATGCCCTCTTCCGCGCCGCAATCTAGTCCCGGGCTCCTCAGGCTACCAGCCTGTGCGCTCGCGTTGCTGCTGCTCTCGGCCGCTTCTGGAGATGCCCAGGAGCGGCTTCGCGTTTCGGGCGAGACTTCCTTCCGGAAAGCGGCCAACGGGGTGGCGCTCGGCACCCTTCCCCGGGGCTACGATCTCACCACCCGGCGCACCAGCGGCGGCTGGGTCGAGTTCCGGCTGGAAGGTTGGATCTTCACCAGCTCCACGACGCGCGTCGATCGGGAAGGATTCGACCTGAGCGTGAAGCAGCGCGAGAACCTGCGCGTGGCTCCCAACGGTGCGCTGGTGGCGCGGGTGACCATGGGCGCACTGCTGAAGCGGATGGAGGAGCGAGGTTCCTGGACCCGGGTTCAGCGCGACGTCTGGGTTCAACGGAGCGCGCTCCAGTCGCCCATCGCGACGGTGCCAACACCGCGTCCGGCAGCGCGGGACTCGGTCCGCACTCCCCGGCGTGACACCACGCGGACTCCGGCCGGGGTTGGCGCCGGTATTGCCGCACCGGCCGCGCCGGGCGACGTGGTGCAGGCCATAGGCGCCACCTCACTGCAGGCCACCCCGCAGGGGCCGGTGATCGGCGCATTGCAGCCGGGCGCCAGCGCCAGGGTGCTGAGCCGGTCGGGCGGGTGGGTGCGGGTCCAGGTCGAGGCGTGGGTTAAGGAAGAGGACACCCGCGCCACGATCGACAGCGGCGCGCTCAAAGGCGTCAGCGCCGCCGAGGTGCGGGCGAATCCGGGCCGCTATGTCGGCAAGGCGGTGGACTGGCGGCTGCAGTTCCTGGCGGTGCAGACGGCCGACGAACTGCGGCCCGAGATCCCCCAGGGCCGTTCTTACCTGCTGACCCGGGGCCCGCTACCCGAATCCGGGTTCGTCTATGTCATCATTCCCCAGGACCAGGTCGACCGCTTTCGCGCGTTTACTCCGCTCCAGGAGTTGGCGGTGCGGGGAACCATCAAGGCGGCCTCCAGCCGCTACCTCCCCAATCCGGTCCTGGAACTGATCTCCGTGGCAGAGGCCACCCCATGAACGACCTGCTGAAGCAGCGCATCCTCCGCCGGCTCGAGGCACTCAACGACGAGCGGGGATACCAGATCCTCGATTTCGTCGAGTACCTGGAAAGCAAGTACGCCGAGCGCCAGTCACCGTCGAACATCTTCGCCAAGATCACCGAGACGGTGGAAGACACCATGCGGGCCGGCAAGATCCCGATCAAGGCGATCAGCGGGACCATGAACCTGATGGACAGCGCCGGCAAGTTGATGAAAGGCCTGAGCGCTGCGGGGAAGGCGGTGGTGGACGAAGCGGTTCGGGCGGCCGAAGGCTCGCCTCCGGCGGTGCCGCCGGGGCAGGAGAGCAAGACGCTTCCTCCACCGGACCGCGCCAAGCCAGCGGGTGGGTAGGACGGGCCGCCGGGCCCGTCCGAAGCTTGACCCATTGCTGCACCCGCCAGTATCCTTCAAGATGGAACCCTCAATCAATTCAGCGCGATGAGCACCCTCCGCCCCGGAGTCGCGCTCACTTTCGACGACGTCCTGCTGGCTCCGCGGTATTCCGCGATCCATCCCCGCCAGGTTTCCGTCTCCAGTTGTCTGACTCGATCGATCCCCCTCAACATCCCGTTTGTGTCTGCCGCAATGGATACCGTCACCGAGGCGGACATGGCCATCGCCATGGCCCGGCACGGCGGCATCGGGGTGCTGCACAAGAACATGACCATCGAGCGCCAGGCCGCCGAAGTGGACAAGGTCAAGCGCAGCGAAAGCGGGATGATCCTGAACCCGATCACCTTGGGACCGGACCGGCCGCTGCGCGAGGCGGCGGCGCTGATGAACCGGTTCAAGATCTCCGGCGTTCCGATCGTGGACGGCCAGGGCCGGCTGGTCGGGATCATCACGAACCGGGATCTCCAGTTCGAGCGCAACCTGGACCAGCCGATTCGCGAGGCGATGACCCGGGAAAAACTGGTCACCGCGCCGGTCGGCACCACCCTGGACGAAGCCGAGCGGATTCTCTCCCGACACCGGATCGAGAAGCTTCCCGTAGTGGACCAGGACGGCACCCTCAAGGGTCTCATCACCGTCAAGGACATCTTCAAGCGCCGGGAACACCCCGATGCCAACAAGGACCAGCACGGGCGGCTTCGGGTCGCGGCGGCAGTGGGCGCCACTCCCGATGTCGAAACCCGCGCCCGGGCCCTGATCGGATCCGGGGTCGACGTGCTCGTGGTGGATTCCGCCCACGGCCACAGCGAAGGCGTGTTGAAGACGGTCGACGCCCTGCGCTCCGCGTTCCCCGACGTCCAGCTGGTCGCCGGGAACGTCGCCACCGAGGCCGGGGCCAGGGAGCTGGTCCGCCGCGGGGTAGACGCGGTCAAAGTCGGAGTGGGGCCAGGGAGTATCTGCACTACCCGGGTGGTGACCGGAGTCGGCATGCCCCAGGTCACCGCGATCATCGACGCGGTCCGCGGCGCCGGCGATGTGCCGGTGATCGCCGACGGGGGCGTCAAATACTCGGGTGACGCAGTGAAAGCACTGGCGGCCGGAGCCAGCTCGGTCATGATGGGCGCCATGCTGGCCGGTACCGAGGAGAGCCCGGGAGAATCCATTCTCGCCGAGGGCCGTCGTTTCAAGATGATCCGTGGAATGGGCAGCCTTTCCGCCATGCAGGACGGCTCAGCCGACCGCTATTTCCAGCAGGGCGAAATGGGACCGTCCAAGATGGTGCCCGAGGGCATCGAAGGGCGGGTGCCCTACAAGGGGCCGGTGGGAGACGTGCTGTTCCAGATGGTGGGCGGGCTGCGCAGCGGCATGGGATACTGCGGGGTGGGTGACATCGCCGCGCTCCGCTCCCAGGTGGAGCTGGTGCAGATCACCTCGGCGGGCCTCCGGGAATCCCATCCCCATGACGTGACCGTCACCCGGGAAGCGCCGAACTACTCGCGCTAAATGCGCGAGAGTGCAGGGTGCAGAGTGCAGGGTGCAGGTAAAAGCGCCGCCGACCCTGCACAGTGAACTTGAACGCTTTTCGCCCTGCACCCTGAACCCTGCACTCTGCACGCTTTTGAAGTACTCTGACTTGCTTACGTATTGACACGTGGGAGTTTAGGCGGTAGCCTAGACCGCCCAATCGTCACCCAAAACACGCCTGTCGCAGTTCATGCAGTGCCTTTCCTTCGTCAGACTGGTTTCTCCGACTACGAGGTACACTCCGTATGAACCTGTGGGCAACCAAATCCATTACCTCGCTCCGGGCCGAGGCTGACAACGTCTCCGAGAAATCGCTGCGCCGTCACCTGGGCCCCTGGGGACTGACCGCGCTGGGCATCGGCGCCATCATCGGCGCCGGCATCTTCGTGCTGACCGGGCAGGCGGCCGCGTTGCACGCGGGCCCTGCGGTGCCGCTCTCCATGATCATCGTCGGCATCGCCTGCGCCTTCGCGGGGCTCTGCTACGCCGAGATGGCGAGCGCGGTGCCGGTAGCCGGCAGCGCGTACACCTACTCCTACGCGACCATGGGCGAGCTGGTCGCCTGGATCATCGGATGGGACCTGGTGCTGGAGTACGCCGCCGGGGCCGCCACCGTCGGGGTGGGCTGGTCCGGTCACCTGGTCAGCCTGCTCGCCCAGCTGGGTATCCATATCCCGCCGCATTTCACCAACTCGCCCACCGCGTGGTGCACCGCGTCCCAGGTGGGAACCATGGCGAACCCCGACTGTGCCCACGCCGGATTGAATCTGACCGGCGCCGTCATCAATCTGCCGGCGGTGTTTATCGTCGCCCTGATGTCCACGATCCTGGTCATCGGCATCAAGGAATCGGCCTCGGTGAACAACATGATCGTGCTCCTCAAGGTCACGATCATCCTGTTGATCGTCGCGATCGGTGTTGGACACATTCACACCGAAAACTGGAAGCCGTTCATTCCACCCAATACCGGTGAATGGGGAACCTACGGGTGGTCCGGTGTGCTGCGCGGCGCCGGGCTGGTCTTCTTCGCCTATATCGGCTTCGATGCGGTCTCCACGGCGGCCCAGGAGGCCAGGAATCCCCAGAAGGACATGGCGAAAGGCATCCTGGGCTCGCTGGCGATCTGTACCCTGCTGTATGTCGTTGTTTCCGCGGTTCTGACCGGCATGGTGCCGTACACCGAGCTCAACGTCGCCGCGCCGATGGCGCTGGCGATGGAGCGGATCGGCGCTCCCACCTGGGTCCGGCTCTCGGTAGACGTGGGAGCCGTGCTGGGCCTCGGATCGGTCATCCTGGTCATGTTGCTGGGCCAGTCCCGGGTGTTCTACTCGATGTCGCGCGATGGGTTGCTCGGGAAGTGGGCCGGGGCGGTGCATCCCAAGTTCCGTACGCCATATCTCTCGACCATCTTCACCGGAGTCGCGGTGGGCGTGGCTACCGGCATGCTGCCGCTGCAATTGCTGGGTCAGCTGGTGAACATCGGCACCCTGCTGGCGTTCGTGCTCGTGTGCCTGGGCGTGATGATCCTGCGGAAGAAGCGGCCCGAACTGGACCGGCCGTTCCGGACTCCGTGGGTGCCGTTCGTCCCGATCATGGGCGTGCTCTGCTGCCTGGGCCTCATGGCGACACTGCCGGCCGATACCTGGATCCGGCTCATCGTCTGGCTCATCATCGGCTTCGTCATCTACTTCGGCTACAGCCGGCGGCACAGCGTGCTGCAGAAGGAGCTGGACGCGGGGACTCCACAACAGAGATGACAAAGTGAGAAGTGAGAAGTAAGAAGTGAGAAGGGGGTTACGGTGGGTCGTAGCCCCCTTCGCATTCCCTCTTACTTCTCACTTCTTACTTCTTACGCTGTTAATATTCGACTATGAGCATGCATCTATCACCCGCGAAACTCACTGCGGCACATGCGTTTGCGGCGGCCCTCAAGCCGGGGATGCGGGTCTGCCTGACCACCCACGTCAATCCCGACGGCGATGGCCTGGGCAGCGAAGCGGGACTCTCCTACCTGCTCCGGGCCCGCGGCGTCGAGGTGGTCGTCACCAATCCGACTGCGACCCCGCCCCGGTACGATTTCCTGTTTCAGCCGCTGCCCGGCGTGGATCGCAGCACTGACGCCGTAAAAGAACTGCGCCGGGCCGACATGATCGTGGTGCTGGATATCGCCGACCTCGGCCGGATCGGCATGCTGGCGGGACCGGTGCGGGAACGCGGCGTGCCGGTGGCCTGCATCGACCATCACGTGAGCCCGGGTGAGCTGCCGAACGGGCCGCGCTACCTCGACCCCAACGCCGCTGCCACCGCCGCCCTGGTGTATGAAATCGCGTTGGGCAACGACTGGCCGATCACGAAGGACGCGGCCCGGAGTCTGTATGTCGGAATCCTGACCGACACCGGCGGGTTCCGGTTCAGCAACACCGACGCGCGTACCCTGCGCACCGCGGCGGCCCTGCTGGAGACCGGGCTCGATACCGAGGCGATCTACCTGGATGTCTACGCCAATGCGCCCGAAGGCCGGGCCCGCTTGCTGGCGGACGCCTTACAGACCCTGGTGGTGGAGCCGGAGTACGGCCTGGCCTGGGTGACGGTGCCCCCCGGCGCCATGGAGCGGCGCGGAGTCACCGCCGACGATCTCGATGGCGTGGTGGAATACCCCCGAAGCATCGCCGGCGTGCGGATGGCCCTGTTGTTTCGCGAGCTGGCCAGCGGGCGGATCAAGGTTTCGCTCCGCTCGGTCGGTGACGTCGATGTCGCCGCATTCGCCAAGCCGTTCGGGGGCGGCGGACATACCAAAGCCGCCGGGATCTCGGTGGAAGGCACCATGGCCCAGGCCCAGGAGACGATTCTCACCGCGGCCCGGACCTATCTGGGCGGCGCCACGCCAGTCATGACATATTGAAGGCACATGAGCATACTCGACCGCATTGAGCAGACGCTGGACACCATGCGCCCCTACATCGCCTCTCACAAAGGCCATGTCGAGGTAGTGGATTTTGACGAGCAGGATGGTGTCCTCCTGCTCCGCATGGGAGGAACCTGTCACGGGTGCTCCGCTTCCTCGGTGACCCTGAAGCAGGGGATTGAATCCCGGCTCCGGGAGCAGGTGCCGGAAGTGAGGCAGGTTGAGTCCGTCTAAGGAGTCTCCCGGCGAGCCACTCTCGGCCCGTGTCGCCCGGGTGCTCGCCCGCATTCAGAACCCTCGCCTCGAGAACGACCTCCTCTCCGCCGGAATGATCCGTGATATCGTCGCGGACGACTCGAGCGGAAAGGTATCGTTCACCTTCCTGCTGAGCCGGCAGGATCCCGCCACACTGGTGCGGGAAACCCGTGCTGCCGTCCGGGCGCTGGAGGGGGTGACCGAGCTCAAGATCTCCGTTCTCGATCCGGCCGGACCCTCCAGCGCGACCCACGGCCCGCCCCAGCCACAGGGCGCGGCGGCGGTTGCCCCGTCCCCCCAGATGGACCTCCCGAACCTGGGCCGGATCCTCGCCATCTCGTCTGGCAAGGGCGGAGTGGGGAAATCCACCGTCGCCGTGAATATTGCTGTCGCCCTGGCGCGGTCCGGGGCCCGGGTCGGGCTCATGGATGCCGACGTCTACGGGCCCAACGTGCCCCGCATGCTCGGCGTGTTCGAGAAGCCGCCGGTGCTGGGCGGCAAGATCCAGCCGCTCGAGGCTCACGGTATCAAGCTGATGTCGCTTGGCCTCCTGGTAGAGCGGGATGCGCCGGCCATCTGGCGGGGACCCATCATCATGAAAATCGTGCACCAGTTTCTGCGCGATGTCGACTGGGGCCAGCTCGACTATTTCATCGTGGACATGCCGCCCGGCACCGGCGACGCGCAGCTCTCGCTGGTACAGGCCTGCCAGGTAGCCGGCGCGATCATCGTCACCACGCCGCAGGAGGTCGCGATCGGCGATGCCCTGCGGGGCGCAAAGATGTTCGAGCGGGTGAACGTGCCGGTCCTCGGTATCGTGGAGAACATGAGCGGGTTCGTCTGTCCGGGCTGCGGGCAGCGCCACGAGCTGTTCGGGACTGGCGGCGGCCAGCGACTGGCCGAGGAGGTCGGAGTTCCCGTGCTGGGCCGGATTCCGCTGCAGGCCCAGCTCGCGGACCAGGCCGACCAGGGCCAGCCGATTGTCATCGCCCAGCCTGAATCGCCCGCGGCCCAGGCCCTCGCCGCGATCGCGAAGGAGTTGCCCGGCCGGCTCGGTGGCGGCAGCGCGCTTCCCATCCTGCGCTGACGATGCGTCGTGGCGCTCCTCACCTTTCTCTCCGATTTTGGCCTCTCTGACTCCTACGTAGCGGAAGTCAAAGGCATCATCGCGACCGTCGCGCCCGGTCTATCGGTCATCGACGTCAGCCACGACATACCTCCCGGCGACATTTACTCGGCGGCCCACGTGCTGGGCCGGGTCTGGCACCGCTTTCCCGGCGGCACCGTGCACCTGGTCGTGGTCGATCCCGGCGTGGGCGGTGAACGGGCCGCGCTGGCGGTCGAAAGCGGCGGGCACATGTTCGTGGGTCCCGACAACGGAGTGCTGACACCGGCGTTCATCGGTGTCGCGGCCCGGGTGGTGCAGCTCCCGGTGCCCGAGGTCGCCGCGCCGACCTTCCACGGTCGCGATCTCTTCGGTCCCGCCGCCGCCCGGCTGGCGATCGGAACTCCGATGGACCGGCTCGGCAAGCCGTTTCCGGGCGAACCGCTTCACCTGGTCGAGCCGGTTCCCTGGTACCAGGGGAAGACCGTGATCGGCGAGGTGCTCTATGTCGACCGCTTCGGCAACATGGTCACCAACCTGACCGAAGACCTGGTGCCCCCCTACGCGGTGCTGGAGGTCGAGGGCTTCGACATCGGTCCGGTGCGCCGCACCTTCGCCGACGTGCCCGCCGGAGAGCCGCTGGCCTATATCGGGTCCGGCAACACCGTGGAAATCGCGGTGCGCAATGGATCGGCGGCCCGGCGCCTGGGAATCGGGGTCGGCGGAAAGGTCCGGGCCCGCCTGGGGTAGGGGATTGACGGCGCGTTAAACAAGTGTAGAACTAAGTCCGCAGCATTCCCAACAAAAATCGAACCTCTCAGACGAAGGAGCTGGCATGGTCACGCTCGTCGATCTCTGGATGCCCATCCTGGTGGCCGCGGTCATCGTGTTTGTGGCCAGTTCCATTGTCCACATGGTGCTCCGTTACCACCGCAGCGACTACAAAGGGCTGCCGAATGAAGATGCGGTGCGCAACGCGGTTGGGCCGGCAATCGCCCCGGGGCAATACATGTTCCCATACTGCGCCGATATGAAGGACATGAAGTCCGAGGCAATGCAGAAGAAATGGGAGACCGGTCCGGTGGGCGTGCTGACCACCCTGAAACCGGGCAAGATGAACATGGGTCCGATGCTGTTCAAATGGTTCCTCTACACCATTCTGATCAGCGCACTCGTCGGGTACTTGGCGGAAATAACACTCGAACGGGGCGCGACCTACATGGTAGTGTTCCGAGTGGCGGCAACCGCGGCGTTGCTGGGTTACGCGGGTGGGTCGATCTCCCAGGGGATCTGGATGGGCAGACCCTGGTCTACCGTCACAAAAGACATCATTGACGGGGCGATCTACGCGATGTTGACGGCGGGGACGTTCGGGTGGCTCTGGCCCAGGTGAGCTTCTGGAGTTAGAAGGAGAGCGGAGAACAGCCAACGCAGAGACGCAGCGAACGCCGAGCTTACGCGGAGACAAGAACATTTGTAAAGAACTTTCTTACAAAAGTTGCTCTCTGCGACTGCCCGGCGTTCTCTGCGTCTCTGCGTTGGATTTTGCCGGGCTAACTACTCAGTACAGCCCGAAGGATGGATAAGTCTCAATTGACCCAGACGATATTGATATCACCAACGGTGCTCGTGATATCAATACTCAGGTGGCGGGTGCTGCTCTCGTAGCCGTCGGACACGTACTGTTCACCCTGGCGGGTGAACCCGGCCGGGTTGAAGCTCGCGAGGAAGCGGCTCACCTTGAGCTTCACCCCGACCGACCGCGGCAGCCGGATGGTGAGGCCCGCCATCGACACCCGGGCGCTCACGTGCGCGTCCACCGGCCAGGCGCCGCTCAGGTCCAGCGTCACGTCGCCGACGCCGCCTTCAAATCCGATCTCCCGGCAGCCGCTGTTGCCCAGTTTGAGTGCCTGGAATTCCGCCGCACCGGCGTTCAGTTGCAATGACCGGCAAACCGCCTGGTTCGGGCTGGAGAACCGGAGGGTGGACTTGCTGGCCGCGGTGCGGATTCTCGCCTCGGTAATGCGAAGCCCTCCCAGTTCCAGCCCCGCTTCCACCGCGCCGAGGTTGGCGTCCAGCGCCAGGTCGGCGGTGGGACTGAGTTCGATTACGGCATCCTGCGCCAGGTGCTCCCGGTTGCTCACCCGAAGCCCTCCATCGCCCACGCTTTGGGTTCCCAGGACCACCTGCCGAGTGTCTGAATTGAAGTGACTGAGCGGCGTGTATCGCTCCGCGTCGTAGCGGAGCCGCATGCTGTACAACGTCCCGGTCGTGGCCGGCCGCACCGTGACGGTACCGGCGGCAAAGTCGATCTTCGCGCTGAACTCCTTCTCGCCGTGCTGCTGCCGGCTCACGCTGGTCGTGCGCATGGTCTGCGCGCCCAGAGCGGTGGGAAGCAGCAGGACGCCGGCCAGGGCCAGCAGGGAGCGGGAAGTCACGAGGGCCTCAGTGATCCTTGAGCGGGCGGTTGGCCGGTCGCTTGGCGGCCGGGACCCCGAACTGCGGGGTCGCCCACAGGTATTCGTCAGTCAGTGCCTCGGGCGGGATGATGCGACCGGTGAACGCCTCGCGCACTCCGGCGCGGGAAAGCAGTGTCGCTCCGAAACCGGCCGTAATCAGCAGCCAGGTCACCACCAGCGCGGCGCCTTTCATCAGGGTGCCCGCCACCGGGACCCAGCCGAAGACGACCCATGCGGCCCAGAAGCCGAGCATCAGGAGCAGACCCACGACCAGGTAGCGATAGGAATTCGGCATCCCGGCGGTGACGCCCATGGCGAGCCGGCGGCGGGTGTAGCTCTCTCCCAGCGCGTGAGCCGCCGCCAGGCAACCGCCGACCAGGCCGATGAACAGCAGGAGGAGATAGGCCAGCACGGCGAACGGAATCAGCAGCACGCCGACTACGCTCAGCAAGAGGCCGACGACTAACATGCCGAAGGTCGGCAACAACAGCATCTCGGCCACCAGGCCGACCATGAAGGCCCGCCCGAAGGAATGGCTCACCGTGTCGGCGACGGTCTCCAGGTTCTGCCGCCCGAACAGGACCAGGCCGAAGCCCAGCGCCACCAGGGTAAGGAAAACGCCCCCCAATCCCGCCGCGTTCCGAAGCACCAGCCTGACGCCGGAGAGCGGCGCAGCCACCGCGGTGCTGGCGCTGCCGGGTTCCGCCGGTGCGAGGGTGCGGATCTCTCCTCTGATATCGCCGCCGGCATCCTGGATCATCCCGCCATAGGTCAGTACGTCACCGTTCACCACACCGCCCGGGTGCACCACGATGTTGCCATCCAGCGTCACCAGGTTTCCGTTCAATACACCGTACACGTTGGCGTCGCCCCGGAGCAGCAAAAGGTGGCCGGTGATTGCTTCACCGGAGCCTACGGTGTAATTGCCCAGCCAGGCTCGTCCGTTCGGCACCGTGATGCGGAGATCGGCCGGGCTCAAGCCCGCCGCCCGGCGCAGCGCGGTCTCCAGCCGGGCTGGGTCGCTCAGGTTGTCGAGGCTGATGCTAAGCCCGCCGGGGGCCGCCGGTGGAATGGCCTGGGGCGCGGGAGCCTGGGGCGGCACCGCGGTCATTGCCGCCAGCCGGGCGTGCATCCGGCCCGCTACGGGAGCCTCGGTCTGGTCCAGTCCATCGGGTTCCCAATCGTGGGCCAGGGCGACGAAGTCCGCGGTGGGCCGGCGGCTGGCCTGGTAGACCAGGTCGCGCCAGGAGTCCTGCAACGCGCCGCCCGGCAGATAGTGACCAACGCGTTTGTCATCGATGAACACGTCGCCGTGGGTCAGGGCGATGGCTATGATCCGCGGGGTGGCCTGGCTGCCGGCATCGGGCAGCGACGCCAGGGTAAAGCTCAGCCCCATACGATCGGCGGCGATGTTGGCCTGGTGATCGACGACGAGAATCTGGTGGTGATCCGAGCTGAGGAGACTGCGCAGGTAGGCGAGCGACTGGTCCAGCAGGTCGTTGGGGCCCGGCAGCGCCCGAGCCGGCACGACCACCGACACGAGCAGCCCGGCCAGGACGAACCCTAGCCGAGCTGGACGGTACCAGTTCCGCGGAAAGTGGCGATCAGGCATTGGCGCGCACCAGACCGGAGGCGGGGGCCTTCAGAAGACGCCGAAGCGTCAGCACGCCGGTAAGATACGCGAGAGAGAGGGAGCCGGAAACCAGCGCCAATCGCTCCGGCGAGCCGATGAAGGAGCGAACGCTGGAGTACCACGGTTGTTCAAAGAGATTGGATGCGAGCCCTCGCAAGGTGACCCAGAGCGCCTGGCCGGCCTGGCTGGTGAGCCAGTGGCCGGCGGCTGTCATGGTGTCCTGGTGACTGAGACTCCAGGCAACGCTCGCCCCCATGGAGCCGACGACTGCGAGCGCCACGCCCGCAGCCAGCGCGAGCGAACGCCGGGACGCGAATACCCGGTCCCGGGTCCGCTGCCACATCGGCGCGGCCTGGGCCGGCGCCAGCGCGGGGCGGAACGAGATCATGACCCGGTCCGCGAATCCGGCGCCCGGGTCAAACAGCGGCAATGCCGCCAGGCGGCCGGCGAGCTGCTGTTCGGCCCTGGCAAACTCGCGGCACGGATCGCACTGTTCGAGATGACGCAGCTTGACGACCTCCAGGTGTCCTTCCAGGAAGGCGTCGAGATCGTCGAGGCTCAGGTGCAGGGATTCACTCGTCATAACTGCTCCTCTTACGGGACGGATAGCGGAGAGGTTTCACTCACGGAGGTCTTCCAGGGCCATGCGTAACTCGTTGCGGGCCCTGTGGATGTATGTCTTCACGGTGCCGAGTGGAAGACTCAGCATCTCGGCGATTTCTTCATAGGGACGGCCTTCGACATGGCGGAGCAGAATGCAGGCGCGATATTCCGGTCGAAGCCGGGCGATCGCGTCTTCAATGGCGCCGCCCAGCTCGCGTGCTTCCAGCTCGTCCAGCGGGGTCTCCTTGCGGTCGCTGATCTGCAGGGCGGTCGCTTCGACCGCGTCAGCGGTTTCGGCATTGGGCGAGCCATCGAGGGAGAGGGTGTCCAGTTCACGCCGGCGCAACTGATCGATCGCGGCGTTGTTGGCGATCTTGAAGATCCAGGAGGAGAACTTGAATTCGGGACGGTAGGATTCGATGGCGTTCAGCGCCTTGACGAAGGTCTCCTGGGCGAGGTCCTCGGCCAGCTCCCGATCCCGAACCATACGGTAGATCAGGCTGAATACCGGCCGCTCGTACCGGCGGATCAGCTCGCGGTACGCCGCGTCCCGGCCGGCGCGGGCCAGGACCACCACCTCCTGATCGGTCGCGGTGGCGAGATCGGAGCGGGGCTCAGCCACGCGCGTCTATCCAGCTTGCGGAGGCAGTAATGGTCCGGCTACATTCGCCGCCGATGCCGGCCTCGGAGGAAGGAGTTGCAGTCGGTGGCGCCGCAAAACGCGCGTACGTCCGGGGCATGTTCACGGCGATCGCCCCGCGTTACGATCTGCTGAACCATCTCCTGAGCCTCAATGTAGACCGGCGCTGGCGCCGGCAGGCGGTGCGCCTGCTCGGCTGGGACCGGGCTCCCGAAGGACGCTATCTCGATCTCTGCGCCGGCACCCTGGATCTCGCCGCGACTCTCGGATCGACTCCCGGCTTTCGCGGCCGGGTGGTTGGGCTGGATTTCGTCCGGCCCATGCTCGAACTGGGGCGCCACAAGTCCGCCGCCGTGGTGCCGCTCAATGCCGACGCGCTGGAACTTCCGTTCTCCGACCAGGTGTTCGATGGCGCCACGGTCGGTTTCGGCGTACGCAACCTGGCGGACCTCGATGCAGGACTGCGTGAAGCCCTGCGGGTCCTGAAACCGGGCGCGCGGCTGGTGATTCTCGAGTTTACCACGCCGATTCGGCAGCCGCTGCGTGGTATCTACCTCTTCTATTTCCGCCGCATGCTGCCGCTGATCGGCCGCCTGGTGTCGAAACATAGGAGTGCCTACTCCTACTTGCCAGAGTCGGTATTGAGCTTTCCTGAACCGGACGCCCTCGTGGCGCGAATGCACACAGCCGGTTTCACCGACGTCAGCTACCAGCGCCTCTTCGGCGGAGTCTGCGCGCTGCACCGGGGAACCCGCCCGTGACGCCCGTCGCGCGATCCGAAGGCCAGGTCGTCTCCGGCAGCTCGGTGGTGACCCGGTATCTCAACTTCGTCAAGCTGCCGCATACCCTCTTCGCGCTGCCCTTCGCCCTCCTGGGGGTACTCGCCGCATCGTTCCAGGCCCGGGTGCCCTGGCGCACTGCTCTTCTCGTCGTCATCGCCTTTACCGCCGCCCGCTGGGTCGCGATGGGGTTCAATAGAATCGCGGATCGCCGGTTCGACGCGTTGAATCCGCGCACCCGCGACCGGGAACTTCCCCAGGGCCGGCTCACTCTCGCCCAGGCCTGGATCTCGGTCGTCGTGGCCGCGGTGCTGTTTGTCGCCGCGGCTGGAATGCTGAACCGGGTGTGCCTCCTGCTGAGCCCCGTCGCCCTGCTCTGGGTGACGACCTACAGCCTGACCAAGCGCTTCACCTGGTGGCCCCACCTGTGGCTCGGGCTGAGCCTCGCCATCGCGCCGGTCGGCGGGTACCTCGCCGTGCGCGGGGCCTGGAGCACGCCGTGGTGGGTCCTGGCGGCGATCACGGTCGCGGTGGCCACCTGGGTGGCGGGCTTCGATATCTTCTACGCACTTCCCGACGAGGCCTTCGACCGCGACGCCGGCTTGCGGAGCGCGGTGGTCCGGCTCGGCGTGGCGAAGAGCATCCTGCTGGCGAAACTGCTGCACGGCCTCACTATTCCGTCGCTGGTCCTGTTCGGCTACGGCGCGGGATTCGGTTGGGTGTACTATGCCGGCGTGGCTGCGGCGGCCGGGATTCTGGTCTGGGAGCATCAACTGGTCAAACCCGACGATCTTTCAAGACTGAATGCCGCTTTCTTTACCATGAACGCCGTCATGTCGATCACTGTATTCTCTTTTGCCCTTGTTGATCGGTTATTGACTTGAGTTCTGCAAAAGCTCCTCGCGGAGGACGCGGTGTACACGCGGAGGCCGCGGTGAAAACCAGAAGTTTGTTCTCCGCGGTCGCCGCGCTCCTCCGCGGTCGCCGCGAGGTGCTTTTGCAAGGCTCAAATCGCATTAGATCCTGCCCCTAAGCCAAATGACTTACCCGTTTCCCGACCTCCAGTCTTTCATTGCTCACCTCGAAAAGGTGGGACAGTTGAAGCGGATCCCCGTCCCGGTGGATCCCAAGCTGGAAGCGTCGGAAATCGTGCAGCGGGTAATCCGGCAGGGCGGTCCCGCGCTCCTGTTCGAGCGGCCCAATCGCAGCGACTTCCCCCTGGTGATGAACCTCTTCGGCTCCATGGCCCGGATCGAGATGGCACTGGGGCGGCCTCCCCGCGAGATCGGCGCCGACCTGGTGGCCGCGGTGCAGCGGCTCAATCCTCCATCACTCAGCGCATTCTGGCGCTCCCGGGGATTCCTGGCCCGCTCCCGGCACATGCGGCTCAAGGAAACAGGGCGCGCGCCGGTGCAGGAGGTGGAAGAATCTCCGGCGCTCGATCGCCTGCCGGTCATCACCAGCTGGCCCCGTGACGGCGGCCCCTTCATCACGTTCGGACCTACCATTACCGAGGATCCCCACACTCATCGGCGCAATTACGGGCTTTACCGCCTGCAGGTCTTCGGGCCGGCGGAAACCGGAATGCACTGGCAGAGCATGAAGGGTGGACGGGGTCACTACTTCGAGGCCGAGCGGGTGGGGCATGCGCTTCCGGCGGCGGTGGTGCTGGGCGGCGATCCAATCACGATGCTGGCGGCCATCATGCCGTTGCCTGAGGATGTGGACGAGCTGGCGTTTGCCGGATTCCTGCGGGGCGAAGCCACCCGGATGGTCCGGGGGAAGACCAGCGGGCTCCTGGTGCCAGCCAACGCCGAGTTCATCCTGGAGGGTGAGGTCCCGCCCGAGGTCCGGCGGCTGGAAGGTCCCTTCGGCGATCATTTCGGCCATTACTCCGAGGCAGAACAGTTTCCGGTATTCCGGGTCAGGACGGTCACCCGCCGGCGCAATGCAGTCTATCCGGCGACCGTGGTCGGCAAGCCGCCCCAGGAAGACAAGTTCATGGGCATCGCGGTCGGGGAGCTGGTGGGTCCGCTCATTCGCCTGGTGAATCCCAATATCGTTGACCTCTATGCCTACGATGACGCCTGCTTCCACAACCTGCTCGCCGTCGCGCTGAAGGAGCGGCATCCCAAGGAAGTCCTGAAGACCGCGCTGGCGCTGCTCGGCACCGGCCAGCTCTCCCTGACCAAGGCGGCGGTCATGCTTCAGGAGGACATCGACCCACGGAACTGGAAGACGCTGCTTCGGGAGCTGTGGTATCGCTGGGAGCCGGAAGAACGGATGCTGCTCATCCCTATCGCGCCGCTCGACACGCTGGACTACACATCTTTCAAGCTCCACGTGGGCAGCAAGGTAGTGTTCGACGCGACCGGCGAGCCGGTCACCACCGAACCGCCGCCAACCCGGATCGCGGACCCGGCCTCATTGGACAACCGGATCGTGCGCTACAAGGTATTGGCGGGAGGTTTCGTGGTTGTCGCTGTGCGGAGCGGCGCCCGCGAAGTGCTGGAGAAACTGGTGCGCTGGAAAGGGCTGGGCCCGGTGAAAATGGTCGCCGTCGTCAGCGACGACGTGGACCTGGAAGACGAGTCCAGCACCATCTGGGGCATCTTCACCCGGTTCGACCCGGCCCGGGACTTCATCTTTGCCCAGCAGACATTTCGCGGTGCTCGGCCGGTCTACTCCGGGCGGCTGGGCATCGATGCGAGCTGGAAGGAAGGGTACCCGCTACCGCTCACCATGCCCGAAGAGATCGTGCGGCTGGTGGATCGGCGGTGGGGAGAGTACGGTTTAGCATGACCAAACCTGATCCGGCTGAAAAGCCAGCGCCGCCCAAGCCGCCCGGCCCCCAGAAACCTGGTCCAGTGTGGCGCGAAAAACCCGGCAAGCCGGGCCGCCGCCCGGGCCCCCCCGCCGGACCCAAGCACCCCGCTCACTTCCCCAGTCCCGGCCGTCGAGGGCGATGAAGCGGCTGCCCCTGGTCTTCGCGATCACCGGCGCGTCCGGTGCGCCGTACGGCGTTCGCCTGCTCGAGGTACTGGCGCGGAACCAGGTGCCGGTCTGGCTTGTCGTGTCGAGCCATGGGTGGCGCCTGCTGGACGAGGAGTGCGCGATCCGGGACGAAGCGGCTTTGAGGGCTGCGACCGGAAAAAAGTGGGGCTCGATCACCATGTTTCCGGAAACTGACCGGGGCGCACTACCGGCCAGCGGGTCGCGGAAGACTTCCGGGATGGTGATCTGCCCCTGCTCCATGGGGACCGTGTCGGCGGTCGCCCAGGGAAGCAGCCGGTCCCTGGTGGAGCGCGCCGCCGATGTGACCCTCAAGGAACGGCGGAAGCTGGTGCTGGTGATCCGGGAGACGCCGCTCTCGCTCATACACCTCCGCAATCTCACCCTCGCCACCGAGGCCGGAGCGGTAGTGCTGCCGGCGTCGCCCGGTCTCTACCACCGGCCGACCAAGGTTGAAGAACTGGTGGACTTCGTGGTGCAGCGGGTGCTCGACCAGCTGGGGCTGGAGATTGACATCACCAAACGCTGGGGAGACAAGTGATTGAGGGATTGAAGGGACTGAGGGGATTGAAGGGATTGAAATGCGCCTCGGGATCATAGCCGACACCCACGGACTGCTGCGTCCTCAAGTGTTCGAGGTCTTCAAGGAAGTCGATCATATTCTGCATGCTGGTGACGTGGGACCCGCGGATATCCTGACCGAGTTGGAGGCGATTGCCCCGGTCACGGCGGTCTTCGGCAATACCGACGGATTTGATCTTCGGCACAAACTCCCCGAGGTGGTGGAGACCAGGATCGAGGGATTCGAATTTCTGCTGATCCACGGCCACCAGTTCGGCTCGCCCACCGCCGATCAACTGCACGATGCATATCCCGTTGCCGAGGTCATCATCTTCGGCCATACCCACCGGCCGCTGCTTACCACCGTTGACCTGGTCGTCACCGCCATGAACCCCGGCGGCGCTGGCCACCGGCGATTCAACCTTCGGCCTTCCGTAGGAATCCTGGAGCTGGAGGCGGGGATACCTCCTAGAGGACGGATTGTGACGCTGGGCGACTGATCGATATAGTGATTTGATGATTTAGTGATTTAGCGATTGAACTGCTCCGGCAAGGCTTTTTCAATCACTAAATCACTAAATCTCTCAATCATTAAATCAATTCGGGTCTATCGGCGGCGCCTGGCTCAACGTACCCAGCCCGAACCCACCGATGTACCCACCAGGCAGGATCACCCAGCGAAGCAGGATCGGCTCTTCGATGTTGTCGAACTTGGCGGTCCGCCAGTATTGGGTGCGGTGGTTGCGCTTAACGAATTTTTCTTCGATCACCGAGACCTCGTTGCCCGCCCGCGCGGTCAAATTGTCGAGGGCTCCCAGGATGTCTTCAGCGCTCCCCCGGTTGGCGCTGTCTGCCGGGTCGAAGTGGGCCAGAAGGCTGTCGGCCATGCCGGCGTAAAACCATTGGGTGTATTGCCTTGCGAGTGCGAGCGAGTCTACTGGTTGGGGCGTGTTCTGTGCCTGGGCGGCTTGGGTTCCAATCAACAGCGCGGCCAGCGTCAGGATCTTGGGAAAATGCTTCACGTGCTGCCTCCAGTTTCTTGAGTTGCCTCCCAGACGAGCCTTGGGTTCGGTTGGTTTCAACCTGTAACGGTTTGGCCGGAATCGTCCGCCAGCCATATCGCTACCTGGCTACAAGATCTGGAATGGTGTTCGCGCCTTTCGTTCAATCCCTCCTTCGTCCCGGACTCTGACCTCCAGCCAGTAGCTTCCTTTCCGGAGCCCATTCAACTGAACCGTCCGGTGGAGCCGGCTCACCATGCCGCCCGATGATTCGTCGAACCGGAGTTCCACCCGAGGCCGCTCCCGGCCGCCCCGAGATTCCAGCACGGCAATCCTGGTTTCGTATTGCCGTCCCGGAGACAATCCGTACACCTCGTAATAGACCTCGATGCTGCGGTCAGGCCGGAAGGCCTGGACCGGACTGAACACGACCGAGTCACCGGGAGTCGGTTGCCATACAATCCCCGCTTCCGGTGCGGCCAGCACCAGATCGCTCAGGCCGCCGCCGCCGGGTTCTCCTACCCTGATGCTGTCGGTTGGGAACAGCCGCCCCCCATCTCCTCGTTCGATGGCAAGGCGATACTCCCAACGCCCGGCTGGTACCGGAAACATGACATGGCCGAGGTCAGCATCGAGCGCCGGTGAATAGGACTCGGGGTTTACCGTGGTATCGAGAGTTGTGGCTGGTTCCATCGCGGCAGCGAACAGGCCGAGCCGGATCCGGACCGGTTCTCTCTGAGCTGAGTCGTGAGACACCGCGAAAACCACGTGCAGCTGGGGAGCCGAGGTCTCGCCGATGACCAGCAGTTCTGCGGCGGCATTCAACGGATGGGCGTAGCGGAGTTGATAGTCGTCACTGGTCACACTGGTGATCGCGCTTTGCTCGACCATTTCACGTTCCTGGGCTCTGGCTCTTACCTGGCCATAGGGTCCCCACGTCAGCATCCGGTTGTAGAGATCGGACACTGGGGTCCGCGTAAGCAGCAGAAGGTCGGTCGGCACACCCGGCCGCCACAGGTCAAGCAGGCTGGCAACCAGGCGGTAGTCGTCGGAAGCTCCGCCCTGGTCCCCGAGACCCCCGGCGCCGAAGTGAAGAACCATGTCGCCGGCGGGCTGCCGGTACACCCAGGTCTCGTTGCCATTGAGGCCGAACATCGGCGTGCTGATCCTTTCGTCCGGCTCGCCTTGCCTCACATATACCACGCCGCGGTCATCCAGTTCGCGATCGAGATTCCGGAAGAGGTCCGCGCTGGTGAAGAATCGGCGGTTTACCTGGAGCGCGAAGTGGCGGCGGGCGTAATACAGCCGCCGGTAGTGCTCCCGGAGCCGCTCCCCGGGAGACCGAAGATCGCGCCGGTCTCGCTCTAGCCAGAAGTTCCGGAGCCAGGCGCCGCGCTCCTCACCCTCCAGGCGATCGAAAAGGGCCAGCTCACCGGTGTCCGCGATCGGAGCGAGGTCGGAGCGGTACCCGGCAATGACCAGGGAATCGCGGCTGGCGGCCGAGGCATAGTACAGGCTCTCCCCGGAGGCCTGGCCCATTGCGAGCAGGCTCCGCGCGGTCTCGAGGTCGGCGAGCGGGGCCTTGCCGCCACGGTTGCTGAATCGCAGGAAAGTGTTGACGGCGGCGGCGTAATCTCCGGCGTCCCGTTCCAGCCTTCCCACGCTGAGCAGGAACTCTGGTGTTACCGAGTCGGCGGCGATGAGCGGTACCAGCGCGGACAATGCTTCCCGGACGATCGCGGTATCGCGCAGCTCGGCGGCGAGGCGGGCCAGCACCGGGCCGGCGGGTTCGAACCCGGGGTCCATCGCCAGCGCCGCCGCGAACGAGCGAACGGCCGCCCGGTAGGACCCGTAGCCCACCCGGTTGCCCAACTCGGCCGGATTGGCCGCCAACCAGCGGCCCCGACCCAGCTCCGCCAACCCGACCCCAAACCTGGGGTACGGCCAGGCCGGCTCCAGCCGTCCTGCCCGCTCAAGCTCTTCTCGCGCCACGGAAAAAGTCCGCCCATCGGCGAGCTCGGCCCGTCGCAGCAGCAGCAGTCCATTACGCAGGGCGGTAACCGGATCTCGCCGCCGCCGGCGCGCCGCTTGCCCGAGGTCCCGGCTCAGCGGGTCGAGGAGGGATGAATCGGCAATGGCGGCCAGGCTGTCCCGGAGCGTCTCCAGCTGGGCGATGATGGCTCGGTCCTGCGCCTGGAGCGGGAGAGCCGCAGAAAGGCCTAACAGAAGAATGGCGGGTGATCGCATGATGAAGGGGAGACGCTGCTAGTGGTTCTTGAGCCACTCCTCGAGTTTGACAGTTCGGCGCAATGCATCGGGATGGCGGCGGAACCAGGACATGACGAGCAGGACCTCGTCCATTCCCTGCGCCGCCAATGCTTCCAGCCCGGGATCCGGCTCGGCCAACTCCGCCGTCACCACCGATCGGAACGCATCGATCTCGATCGGCGTCAGCGGATAGGGATAGCTGGTTCGCACCAGGCCGCGCCGGATCACGTAGGCGCGGTCGTCGCCAAAGGTCCCGGGGTCGCGGTACACGAAGGTGAGCAGGTCAAGCGCCGCCCGTGACCGGGTCGCCGCGGCCAGTAGCCATTCCAGGGTCTCGAACTTCTCGCGCCAGCGGGCGGCCCGCTCGAATTCCGCCGAGTCTGATGCCTGCTGCATGTTCACGATCACCTGGTCGAGCGGGGCGATCGCCCGGGAATCCAGGAAGGCCACCGCGGTTTCCGCCCGACGCCGGTAGTCCGGTTCAGTCACGAACCCGGCGCAGGGACCGCTGCAAAACCCCAGCTCGTGGCGGATGCAGGCCGCCTTGAGCGGGCGGTCGAATAAATCCATCTGTCCCGCGAACACCATCGGCATGTTGATGGCACAGTCCCGGAGTCCCAGCAGGTCGTTGAGTGTCCGCACCGAGTCGCGGGTTCGGGAGACCGATTGGAACGGCCCGAAGCAACGAACCTCGCCGGTCCCGACGCTGCTGCCCGAGGAGAGCCGGGGCGCCGGCCCGTCCGACATCCGGATGAAGGAGACCCGGCGAATCTGGTTCAGGCTGTGATTGAGCGGGGGGCGGAAGCGGCGGATCTGGCGTAGCTCGGTGAGGTAGGCGGCGAACTCGCTGGGGACGTAATCCCACTCGACGGTTTTCGCGGCGTGCAGGATCCGGGCTGCCTTGTCCTCGGGATAGCTGGCCCGGAAATAGGAAAGGACACGATTACGGAGCCGCTTGGCCTTCCCGACGTAGATCACCCGCCCCGCAGGGTCGATCATCCGATAGACCGCCGGCCGGTTCTCGGCCAGCTGGCCGACCCGAGTTCGCAAAGCGTCGAGGTCAGTAGCTGGGAGCGGTAACAGAACGCGGGAAGATCTTCTCAGAAGCGTTGCTCACGAAAGACACGAAATTCCTCGAAAGCCGCGGATACTGCAACGGCTCCTCGCGGAACACGCGGAACCAACGCGGAACGCTCAGGTGCTGGAATCATAACAGAAGTAATAATGGTTTCTATCAGCTAGAGTTGGTGTGGTCAAGAAGCGTTCGGCGAATTTTCCGCGAGTTCCGCGAGGACCTGTTTCTCGTTGTTCTATGTTTTCGTGGCTTTCGCGCGATTTCGGGTTTTCCTGAGGATATGTTCTCCGCGTTCTCCGCTACGTCTGACAACGATAACAGAAAACCGTAATTCTCGCATCGATATCGTGGGTCCCAACCAGCCGGGTCCCGCAGTTGCGGCAGGGCTGGTGCTCGCGGCCGTACACCAGCAGCTCGAGCTGGAAGTTGCCCGGTTCACCGGTGCCGGTGCGGTAGTCCCGGATCGTGGTGCCCTGGGAGGCGACGGCAGCCTCCAGGATTCGCCGGAGCTCGAGGTACAGCCGGTGGAACTCCTCCGGGTCGAGGCTGGTCGCCGGACGGGAGGGATCGATGCCGGCGGCAAAGAGAGCCTCGTTGGCGTAGATGTTCCCCACCCCGGCCAGGAGTTTCTGGTCCATCAGCGCTTTCTTGATGGCCTGGCGGGTGCGACGGAGAGTGGCGGCGAATTCCCCGGGACCGAAGTCGCTGTCCAGCGGCTCCGGGCCGATGGACTGGTGGTAGCGCCCCCATTCCCGGGCATTCACCAGCAGGATGGTTCCCAGGCGACGCACATCCTCGTACACCAGGTAGCGACCGTCGTCCATCCGGATTGTGAGCACGTTGTACCGGGCCGACTCACCGGTGGGCTTCCGGGGATGGACCAGGAGGCCGCCGGTCATGCCGGGTTGGACGATCATGCGCTGGTCGCCCAGGTCGAACACGGCATGCTTGGCTCGGCGGAACAACTCGACCACCCGGCTGCCGGGCAGGTCCCGCTCCAGCCGCCGCTTGCTGACCCCGCGCAGCACATCGCTATGGCTGAGAGTGGCCGCGCGAAACTCCCGCCCCACTACATCGGGTCGCAAGTCGCGGACAATGGTTTCGACTTCAGGAAGCTCGGGCAAGGGATTGAGAAGATTGAAGGGAATGAGGGGATTGATGGGATTGAATCTACATCATCATCCAATCCCTCAATCCCCTCAATCCCTACGGGTTGACCGTTACCGTCCCCGTCATGGCAGGGTGAATCTCGCAGTGGTAGGTAAAGGTACCGGTAATATGGAAAATGGGGCTGAAGAAATCCCCGGGGGCAAGGGTGCTGGAATGGAAGGTCGTCCCGTCATCCGTGATCAGCCGATGGGATGTCCCGCTGGATCCGCCGTAGCTCCCTCCGCTGGTGATATCCCCGTTGTAAAAGATGACCTTGGTCTTCTGGGCCAGCGAGATGGTGAGGTTCGCCGGTGAGAAGGCATTGGCTCCCAGGGTCAGTGCATTCTTCTTAATGGTGATGTCGTGGGCAGGCACCATCGAGCCGTTGTTGTCCATGCTGCTGCAGGACACTACGAGAAGCATGAGTCCTGCCATGAGGAGGCCGCGCATTTGTTCGCCTTTTGCTTTAGGTCCGCGCCATTTCCCGCCAACCGATGTCGCGGCGAAAGATCCTGGTCGCAAACGTGATTCGTTCTGCTGCTTCCCGGCTCCGCCGCTGGGCTTCCTGGAGGGTGGCGCCAGTCCCGGTGACGTTGAGCACCCGTCCCCCGGCTACCCGAAGCACTCCGTCATCGCCTCGCGTCGTCCCCGCGTGAAACACCGAGACGTTCCGATCGAGATCGGCGGGGATGGTGATGGCCGCGCCTTTCTCCGGGCTCTCCGGGTATCCCCGGCTCGCGAGTACGGTTGTGACGGTATGTCCAGGTAGACGTTCCAATGGCCCTGGTGATTCCCCGCGAGCCACCCGGTGGAGGGCGCCCAGCAATCCCGGCTTGAGGAGGGGAAGGATGGTCTGGGTCTCCGGATCGCCAAACCGGCAGTTGAACTCCACGACGCGGGGCGCTCCATCGCGTCCAATCATGAGTCCCGCGTACAGGAGTCCGGCGAACCGGCTGCCCTCGGCGGCCATGGAGGAGAGCGTCGGCTCCAGGACTTCCGCGGTGACCCGAGCGAGCAGGGCGGGGGTGCCGAGCGAGACCGGGGAGTACGCGCCCATGCCGCCGGTGTTGGGCCCCCGGTCGCCTTCTTCCAGCCGCTTGTGATCCTGCGCGGCCGGAAGCAGGGTCAGGTCGCGGCCGTTGGTGAGGGCGAAGAGCGAAAGCTCTTCCCCTTCCATGAATTCTTCGATCACTACCTCGTTTCCCGCGTCGCCCAGCGTGTGAGCCTCCAGCATTGCCCGCACGGCCTGAGCGGCCTCCTTCCGGGTGGCACAGACCACGGCGCCCTTGCCGGCGGCCAGGCCCGAGGCCTTCACCACCAGTGGCTCGGCATGACGATCGACGTAGGCGAGAGCGGCGGGGAGAGTGCGGAAGGTGCGGCTTGCGGCGGTGGGAACCCCGGCTCGCCGCATCAGGTCCTTGGCAAATGCCTTGGAGCTTTCAATCCTGGCAGCTGCACTGGTGGGACCGAACGCTGGCCGGCCGGCGGCTTGGAGCCGGTCGGCCAGGCCCAGTGCGAGGGGGACTTCGGGGCCGATGACCGTGAGATCGATGTCGCGTTCCCGGGCCAGCCCGACCAGGCCCTCGACGTCATGGGCCGCAACGGGAACGTTGGTGCCCAGCTCGGCGGTGCCGGGATTGCCGGGAGCGTAGAACAGAAAAGCATCGGGAGCATCGCGTCGGATCGACCACCCCAGCGCGTGCTCCCGTCCGCCCGAACCGACAACAAGTATTCTCAGCGCCCGGAGCCTTTCCGGAACGCCTCTCCCACCCGGCTTGCCGCGTCGCGCGCGGCCTGGGCCATCTTGCCTGCGGTCTCCCGGGCTTCCTTCGCATAGTAGTTGCCGGCGTCCGCCATCTCTTCCCGGAGGGGGCGATCCTTGGCCTCCTGGCCCCGCCGGGTGTATTCCCCGCGAAGGATCCGGTCGTACTCGCCGGCCGCGACCCACTGCTGCAGCTCGGCGGCGCGCACCGTGTTCATGGGGTGGGTGAGGCCCAGGGTATTGATGATCTTGTACACCGAGGCCAGCCCGTCGTTGGTGTTGTTGTACTCGTGGGCCTGGGCCATGAAGGCCTGCACGTTCATCTGGTCGTTGAAGCCGATCTCGCGGCCGCCGCCGGCCATCTTCATCAACAGCTGCTGCGACGCGACCACGTCCTGGCCGCCCAGCAGCCCGGCGCGATCCGCCGACAACTCGGATTTCCGCGACCACTCGAGAAAGGCCAGCTTCACCGGCAGGATCGCAAGACCGGCGAGGAAGGGCAGCGAGCTGAGGCTGACCAGGGCGAGAATCGCCGCGATGGTGCGATAGTACGCGTGCCCGCTCACCACGTGCCCCATCTCGTGACAGATGATGGCGCGGATTTCTTCCTCGTTCAACATCTCCAGCGCGGCGGAGTGGAGCACGACGAAGGGATCGTCCACGCCGTAGGCGCCGGCGTTGAAGATCGGGGTCTGGGTGACGTACAGCTCGGGAATCTTGGGCCAATCGAAGGTGGCGCATGCCTCGACATGGATCGCCCACGCCCTGGGAAACTGGTCGGGGCCGACCCGTACGGAGTTGCCCTGGAACAGCAGCCGGATCCCCCGTTCGCCGCCCAGCAGCGCCAGGATCTTTCGCACCACTTCTTCGAATCCGGGAACGCTGCGCAACGCCTGGAGGGCGGCGCGATCCGCCGGATGTTCCCAGCTGACCGGGGCGATTTCAGGGAAGGCCCGGCGGGGTCGCGGGGCGAGGGACGTGCTCATGGATTCGCTCGGGGAGAGAGGTGGTTGGCCGTACGGGAGGCCCCACATAAGGTTTCAAATTGGCACAGGGTGCGACCCTACGATCCCCGCATCGCCTGGTCCAGGTCGGCCATCAGGTCCTCGGGATCCTCGATCCCGCAGCTCAGCCGGACCAGGCTATCGGTCAGGCCCATCTTTTTTCGAAGCTCGATGGGGACCGATGCATGGGTCATCGAGGCAGGGTGCCCGATCAGGCTCTCGACGCCACCCAGGGATTCGGCCAGACGGAAGATCCGGGTGCGTTCGATGACTCGCCGGGCCAGCTCGATGTCGCCCAATTCGATCGAGATCATGCCGCCGAAACCCGACATCTGGCGCCGCGCCAGCTCGTGCTGCGGGTGATTCGGGAGGCCCGGATAGTAGATCTTTTTCACCATGGGATGATGCTGCAGCCACTCGGCGATGCAGCGGCCGTTGGCGTCGTGCTGCCGCATCCGGAGTGCCAGGGTCTTGGTGCCCCGGAGGGCGAGCCAGCAATCCATCGGGCCGGGCACCGCGCCGGAGGCGTTCTGCAGGAATCCCAGCTGTTCAGCGATATCGTCGCGGCCGGTCACCACGAGCCCGCCGACCATGTCACTATGCCCGTTCAGGTACTTTGTGGTAGAGTGGAGGACGATATCAGCGCCCAGTTCCAGGGGCCGCTGGAAGTACGGAGTCGCGAAGGTGTTGTCCACGGCGAGCAGGATGCCCCGCGCCTGGCAGATGTCCCCGACCGCGCGCAGGTCGGTGAGATTCATCATCGGGTTGGTCGGGGTTTCGCAGAACACCAGCCGGGTCTGGGGCGTCAGAGCGCGGGCCACGTTTTCCGGGTCCAGCATGTCGATGAAACTGAACGTGAGGCCGAACCGGGCAAAGATCCGTTCCATCATCCGGTGGGTGCCCCCGTAGAGGTTTTCCCCGGCCACTACGTGATCCCCGCTCGACAGCAGCTTCAAGACCGCATCGATCGCGGCCAGGCCGGAGCTGAACGCGAAGCCGAAGCCGGCGTTTTCCAGGTTGGCCACGTTCCGCTCCAGCGCTTCCCTGGTGGGGTTCTGGGTCCGGGCGTATTCATAGCCCTTGTGGCGGCCCAGGCCCTCCTGCACATAGGTCGAAGTCTGGTAGATTGGCGTCATCACGGCCCCGGTGAGCGGGTCGGGATGCTGGCCGGCATGAACGGCGCGGGTGGAAAAACCTCCCAGGGCGTCGTCCGGTGTGATGCGGGTCACGGTGGTTCCAGGTTCGGGAGCCGATCTTGCCTCGCTAACTCACCGAACTTTATGTCCGGACACAATTTGCGGCAAGGCGGCATGCCAGAAATTGCGCAACGCACTGGCTCTGGCCGACCGGCGTCTACCGTGGTGCCAGGAGGCTCCATCACTGAAATCGCACACTGCCTCGTGGTCGACGACGACGCGCAGGTCCGTTCGGCCATGGCCCGGGTCGTGGAGAGCCAGGGGCTCGGCTGCCTGCAGGCAGGATCGGCGGCCGAAGCGCTTGCCCTGATTGCCCGGATCGGACCGATTCCGCTCGTCATCAGCGACATTCGAATGGCCGAGATGGACGGTGTCGAGTTGCTGGGCGAGTTGCGCGCCAGATATCCCGACACCGCGGTCATCATGGTCACCGCCGTAGCCGATGTGAAAACCGCGGTCACCTGCCTCCAGATGGGAGCAGCCGACTACCTGATCAAGCCGGTCGCCATCGACGAGGTCAAGGCCAGGGTCATGCAGGCGCTGGAGCGCCGCAATCTTCTGCTGCAGAACCGGTTCTACCAGAAGAACCTGGAGAGCCGAGTTCACGTGCAGGCCCAGCGCATCAAGGACATGTTCCTCGAGGGCGTCCAGGCATTGGCCCACGCCCTCGATGCCAAGGACCCCTATACCCGCGGCCACTCCCGGCGGGTGAGCATGTACGCCGCCAAGGCGGCGGTGCGGCTGGGATTCACCGGCGATTCACTGGAGCACATCCGGCTGGGCGGCGAGCTGCATGACATCGGGAAGATCGATACGCCGGAGTCGATCCTCAACAAGCCGGGCCCGCTGACCCCGGAGGAATTCGAGCGGGTCACCCGGCATACCGTTCTGGGGGAAAAGATTCTCGCCGCGTTCGTCCGGGAAACGCCGGCGGTGCTGCGCATCGTGCGCTCCCACCACGAGCGGCTGGACGGACGCGGTTTTCCCGATGGATTAAAGGGCGACCGGATTCCCATCGAGGCCCGCATCATCGCCGTGGCCGACTCGTTTGACGCGATGACGACCAGCCGGGCCTACCGGGCAACCCGGATCCCGGTCGATGCCATGCGTGAGTTGGAGCGCTGCTCGGGCACCCAGTTCGATCCCGCCATTGTCACCGCGTTCGTCGAAAGCTTTCCAGACCCCTCCAAGCTTCCGCTTGAGTACTAGGTGACGGGTACTGGGCACTGGGTACTGCGCACCCACCTAGTACCCAGTACTCAGTACCAGTACCCAGTACCTCTCCTGTCATTAATTTGAGCGCATGTCAGACACCTTGATGATCAGCGTTTCCGGGATGCGGGGGATCGTGGGCAAGGATCTCACTCCCGAACTGGTGGCGCGCCATGCCGCCGCGCTGGGAGCCTGGGCTCGTAGCCGGGGCAAGCCGCGGGTGGTGCTGGGCCGAGACGCCAGGACCAGCGGACCGATGTTCGCCCAGGCGGCCCGGGCCGGTCTCATGTCGGTCGGGTGCGAGGTCATCGATGTGGGTATGGTGCCGACGCCGACCGTGCAGCTGGCGGTGGAGCATCACCATGCCGGAGCCGGGCTCATTCTCACCGCGAGCCACAACCCGATCGAGTGGAACGCGCTCAAATTCGTGGGGCCGGACGGGATCTTTCTCGATGGCGAGTCCGGCGTCCAGGTGCGGGCGCTGGCCGCCGACGGACCGCCCCGGGTGGGGTGGGATGGCGTGGGGAGCATCCGGGAGGATCCCGACGCGATCGGCCGCCACCTGGACCTGGTGCTTGCGTTGCCGGAGATCGATGTCCCGGCCATCCGGGCGCGGAACTTTCACGTTGCACTGGACTGTGTCCGGGGAGCCGGCGGGACCACGATCCCGGCGCTGCTGGAACGCCTCAACTGCCAGGTGAGCGGGATCAACCTGGAGACCGACGGACGCTTCCCGCGAGCCCCGGAACCGATCCCCGAGAACCTTGGCGAACTGAGCCGACTGGTTCGAGAGACCGGTGCGGTGATCGGGTTCGCGGTGGACCCGGATGTCGATCGTCTGGCACTAGTGGACGAGAAGGGCGAGCCGATCGGCGAGGACTATACGCTCGCCTTTGCGGTGCGGGCCGTCCTGGATGGCGCCGGGGCAAAACCTCACCGCGACACGAGTACCGTGGTGGCGAACCTTTCCACCAGCCTGGTTGTTGAGGATGTGACCCGCGAACTGGGAGCGCACTTTGTTCGCGCCCCGGTCGGAGAGGCCAACGTCGCGCGGACCATCGTGGAATCCCGGGCGATTATCGGCGGTGAGGGCAATGGCGGCGTGATTCTACCGCACCTGCATGTGGGCCGCGATGCCCCGGTGGGGGTGGCGCTGATCTTGCATCTTCTGGCGCGCTCTGGCCGCCCGGTTTCGGCGCTTGTGGCCGCTCAGCCCCGCTATAAGATCGTGAAGGGCAAGGGTCCGCGCGGGAAGGACTTAACACCTGTGTACCTGGCGCTGCGACGGCGCTTCCCCGAGGCCCAGGCGGACGAGCGCGACGGGCTCCGGCTGGCTTGGCCCGATCGCTGGGTGCACTTGAGACCCTCCGGCACCGAACCGATCGTGCGGTTCATCGCGGAGGCACCGACCGGCGAAGTGGCCAATCAGTTGATCGCGACTTGCCAGGAACTCCTAACCTAGGACCGATCAATGTGTGGGATTGTCGGCTATGTCGGACCCCGCCAGGCCGCGGGTCTTCTGCTGGATGGGCTCCGTCGGATGGAGTACCGGGGCTACGATTCCGCCGGTCTCGCCATCGTCAATGGCGGTCTCACGGTCGTCAAGTGTGCGGGCAAACTCTCGGCGCTGGAGGCGCAGCTCAACGGCAAGGCTCCCGCCGGCACACTGGGCATCGGCCACACCCGCTGGGCCACCCACGGCGCCCCCAACACGATCAACGCGCATCCCCACACCGACCAATCCGGCCGGATCGCCATCATTCACAATGGAATCATCGAAAACTCCCGCGCCATCCGCCAGGCGCTGGAGCAGCGCGGGCATACCTTCAAATCGGAAACCGATACCGAGGTGCTGGCCCACCTGATCGGTGAGCTTTACAACGGCAACCTGGAAGAGGCGGTTGCCGCGGCGCTGCGCGACGTGGATGGCGCCTACGGCATCGCGGTAATCTCGGCCGACGAGCCCGACGTGATCGTGGCGGCGCGCAACGGCTCGCCCCTGCTGGTCGGCGTGGGCGAGGACGAGCGCTTCGTCGCGTCCGACGCCTCGGCCCTGCTCGAGCATACCCGCTCGGTGGTGTACCTGGACGACGGCGAGATGGTAGTCCTCACCCGCCAGGGCTACCACGTCCGCGACCTCGCGGCCACCCGGATCGAGAAGCCGGTGAACCAGATCGAATGGGACCTGGCGACCATCGAGCGGGGCGGGTATCCCCATTTCATGCTGAAAGAGATCTGCGAGCAGGCCGAGAGTGTGCAGAACACGCTGCGCGGACACCTGCTCGAAGAAGAGGGGACCTCCCGGGTCAGCGGACTCAATCTTTCCGACGAGGATATCGGGAGTATCGACCGGATCGTGATCACCGCGTGCGGCACCTCGTGGCACTCGGGTTTGATCGGCGAGTACATGATGGAAGAGCTGGCCCGGATCCCGGTCGAAGTGGAGTACGCCTCGGAATTCCGCTACCGCAACCCGGTGGTGGACGACCGGACCCTGGTGATCGGCATTTCCCAGTCCGGTGAAACGGCCGACACCCTGGCCGCGATCCGGGAAGCCAAGCGGCGCGGGGCCCGGACCATCGGGGTGGTGAACGTGGTCGGCTCCTCGATCGCCCGGGAAGTCGATGGCGGTATCTATCTCCACGCCGGCCCCGAGGTCGGGGTTGCCAGCACCAAGGCGTTCACCAGCCAGGTGGCCGCGCTGGCGCTGATCACCCTCCGCTTTGCCCGGCTCCGGAACCTGAGCATCCTGCAGGGCCGCCAGTTCATCGAGCACTTGAAGGCACTGCCCGAGCTGGTCAAGCGCACGCTGGAGAAGGCGCCGGAGATCGAGGCGCTGGCCAAGCGCTACTGCAAGGCGAACAACGTGCTTTACCTCGGCCGCGGGGTGAATTTCCCGGCGGCGCTGGAGGGGGCGCTCAAGCTGAAGGAGATTTCATACATCCACGCGGAAGGCTACCCGGCGGCGGAAATGAAGCACGGTCCGATCGCGCTGATCGACGAGAACATGCCGGTGATGTTCATCGCGCCGAACGACGCCGTTCACAGCAAGATCGTGTCGAACATCGAAGAGGTGAAAGCGCGCGGCGGGCAGGTGATCGCCATCATCAATGACGGGGACAGCGAAATTCAGCGGCTGGCCGTGGCGACCATTACCATCCCGAAGACCACCGACCTGCTGACCCCGATTCTCACGACCATCCCGCTCCAGCTGTTCTCGTACTATGTGGCGGTGCTGCGCGGCTGCAACGTGGACCAGCCCAGGAATCTCGCCAAGTCGGTCACCGTCGAATAATCCGCGGTTTCTACGGATCGCCGGATTCGAGCGGGATTTCCCGCTACAACCCCAGTATTCTCCGTCCGAGGCCTTCGAAGGCCTCGTTCACGTTTTCCCCCGTCTTGGCGCTGGTCTCCAGGACGATCCACCCGGCGGAGCGCAGCCGGTCGGCGGCGGCAACGTCGATCTGCCATTCGGCCTTGAGGTCCGCCTTGTTGAGGATGAGCACGAAGGGCACCTGGCCCACCCGGCTCTCGGCGTTTTCCTGGAGGCCAAGCGCGACTTCTAGGGTCTTGGGGCGGGTGCCGTCGACCACCAGCAGAAAGCCGGATGCGCCCCGCAGGTACTGCATGCGAACCCACTGGTAGCGTTCCTCCCCCTGAAGGTCCCACAACAAGAGGCTCAGGCTGGTGTCGCCTATGGGCACCACCTTGCGATCGATCTTCACGCCGACGGTCGAGAGGTACTTGTCGGAGAAGATGCTCTCGACAAAGCGGCGGACCAGGCTGGTCTTACCGACGCCCGGCGCTCCCATCATGCAGATCTTTTTTTCGAGAGTCGTCACTCTGCCTCCAAGAATGGCTGGGCTACGGCGTGTTGAACTTCACCGACAGGGTCACTCTGCGGCGCCGGGCTCGATCGGTGGCGTCCACCTCCGGGACGGCCGGTGGTTCCGCACCTGACGCGGTCAGCTCGACCCCGGCTCCCGCCGCGGCGAGGAGATCGCGGATCCGCTCGGCACGGGCCCGGCCGAGCCGGATGTTGACGTCCTTCTCTCCGGTCTCGTCGGTCTGACCGAGGATCGCGATGGTCGTTGTGAGTCCGGCCGAGGCAGCGGCCCGCCCGAGGGCGTGGATTCGACTCGCCAGTCCGGGAATCGTCGCCAACGCTTCCGTGGTTGGCTGATCCTCGCCGACCGGGTAATAGTAGGCCTGTTGCTCGACGGCGGCGACCTCGGTTGCCTGGGCTGATTGTACAGCCCGGATACGAGCCTGGATCAGGGCGGGATCAAGTGAGAGGTACGGCTCCCAGCGTTCGGCGACCTGGTCCTTCGGGAGCCCGGCCAACCCGAGGAACGAATCGGGATTGGTGGCGGCCGGGTCGCGCAGGCCGGCCACCTGGAACTTCCCGTCGCGGCGCCCGGCCTCGGTGACGACGATACCCGGGGTTTCCCTGAGGCTGCTGACGAACCGGTCGAAGCGACGGCCGGCGATCGTGCGGGGCACGAGCCAGATCCCCAGCAGGACCGCCACCGCGACGGCGAGCAGCCAGAACCGCCAGCGCCCTTTCCGGGGCGGTGGTGCGACTTCCTGCGCAAGGCAGCGTTCCAGCACCGGGCGGGCGTCGGCAAAGACCGAGGCGTCCCCCTGGAAGCCGGCCAGCTGCTCGGCGTGCATGGCGTGAACCGCTTCCAGCGCCTGCTGAAGATCGGTCTTGAGCGATACCGGGGGTGTGCCGCGAACCACCGCGGCGAGCAGCGCGTAGGGTCCGTCCTCCACCAGGACAATGAGTTCACCCACTTGCATCGTCTCCAGGGTATCCCGGGTGCCGACCTGGAAGGAGTCGCGGGCGAAATCCTGGATGGCGGAGAGCATGCCTGCGATCATTTCCGGCGCCTGGTCGGGTACCGATTCGGCGGTGACGTGGAGCAGCAGCAATCCGCCTTCGCGGTGCACCAGGAAAATCTGCTCGACCCGGTAGACCAGGCTATTGCGGAGGACGATCTCCCCGAAGGAAACCCCGGTGCGCAGGGCCTGGATGCGCCAGCGCAACCCGCGCAGCGAGAAGGTGTGTTCCAGCGCCTGGTTCAGGGTCTGCACCAGACCGCCCATGGCCGCGCTGATCGCCTTGCGGACCGCAGGGCCGATGATCGGGAAGATCGCGTCGGCGAGCGGCTGGGGATCGCGGCGGACGGAAGTACGGATGGTCTCTTCCATCAGCGGCGTGAGCGCGACCCGGAGCCGGTCGTCCTGGGCGGTGCCCCGGGTAATCGCGCCGGGCAGGACCCGGGTTACCTCCGCCTGGAGCGCGTCCTTCTCCAGCCGCTGCTCCAGGTCCTCGAGCCGGGATTGTTCCGGGCCGACGATGATGGAACGGAGTTCTTCCAGCGGGGAACCGCCGTTGCCGTCAGCCATTGCCCTGGCGTTTGTCTCCATTGGCGAGGCGGGAAGCCATCTCGGTAAACAGGGAAGCCAGGGCGGAGCGGTCGGCCTTGACGTCGCGCAGATCGGCGGCTTCGCGGCGAAGATTGGCCGCCAGCTCGGCGGCTTTCTTGTGCAGCTCGTCCCGCAGGGCCTTGGTCTGTTCCATCACCTGGGCGCGGCTCTCGCGCTGCGCCTTGTCGGCCGCGGCGGTGGCGTCGGCAAACCGCTTGTCGGCGCTCTTGGAGAGTTCGGTCTGCCCCGCGGCCAGCTCCTTGATCGCGGCAGCGCGGGACTGCTGCTCCGCGCGCAGGTTGGCGCCCAGTGACTCCAGCTCCTTCTTCACGTACTGCTCGAGGGCGGTAAGCCGCTTGTTGAGGTCCTCGCGCAGGGCGATCGATTCGTTGATCAGCCGCTCTTCCAGCGCCGCGAAGCGCTGGTTGTACTCCCGCATCTGGGTGCCGAAGATGATGTCGCGTATCTGCTCGATATTCGCGCCGGCTTCGGGACCGTTGCTCTTGGGGTTGGCTTTCGACTTGGGGCGGGTTTTTTCCTCGGTGGCCATGGCCTCTCCTTTAGCGCTGCCTGCTCCTCCAGGTACCCATTTTGGTGGAGGAGTAGGATGCTGCGGAGAGACCGTTCCAGCAAGTACCCGGGGGCTAACCCGGCGAGTGCCGGGTCGGGAGCCCGATCATCGGGGGATCAAGTTCCATCCCTGATGAAGCGAAGCCCCGGCTCCAGTGCCGCCTGCCACGCGGCGATCGTCGCGGCATCCGACATCGAATCACACTCCTGTACCGTCGAAAGAAAGCTCGACACAAAGGGCTCGTAGAGCCGTTTGGGAATGTCCAGGTCGGCTGGTCCGTGCCGCTCCGCGATCCGGGCCAGGAGTGCAGGATTGGCCTGTCTCGCGTAGATCAGCAACAGTGAGACTCCGTGCTGGAGCAGCTTGTCCTGCTGCTCGAACCTGGTTCCGGTGAAATGGGCCGGGATCGCCGGATCGCTGGCCTGGAAGCGATCGTAGAACCGGCGAAAAAAGTCGGGGACCTGCTGGCAGCGGGCATAGCTCGCCCGGGCCAACTCCAGCTGCTGTTCCGAGACCAGTGCGGTCATAATGGGAGACCTGACGAGGTGGTTGATTATAGCGGGACCCGGCCGGTTTCACATTAGATTCTCCCGGTCCCTTCCAGGAGCCCTGTGCGCGTCGTTCTCCAGCGGGTGAGCCGGGCCTCGGTCACCATTGATGGCCGGGTGTGCGGCGTCATCGATCGCGGCTTCTGCCTGCTGATCGGATTCACCCATACCGACACCGCGGTCCAGGTGGACTGGATGGCCGAGAAGGTGGCCGGGCTCCGGCTCTTCTCCGACGACGAAGGCAAGATGAACCGCGGCCTGGAGGAGGTCGGCGGGGCCTTGCTCGTGATCAGCCAGTTTACCCTGTACGGCGACGCAGACAAGGGTCGCCGCCCCTCGTTCATCCAGGCCGCGCGTCCCGAAACCGCCATCCCGCTCTACCAGGGCTTTGTCGCCCAGCTCCGCGACAAGGGCCTCAAGGTGGAGACCGGAGAGTTCGGCGCCATGATGGCGGTGGAGATCCACAACGACGGGCCGGTCACGCTCATCCTGGAGCGCAACGCCTAGTGGAACCGCTCGTCCTCGCGTCCGCGTCTCCCCGCCGCCGCCAGCTGCTGGAGATGCTGGGCATCCCGGTCCGGGTCATCCCGTCCAACATTCCGGAGGAGCGAAGCAGCGGAGAGTCCCCGGTCGAGTACTCGGTTCGCCTGGCCCGGGCCAAGGCGAGCCAGGTGCCGGGGAACCCGGTGCTGGGGGCCGACACCATCGTGGTGCTGGGGCAGGAGATCCTGGAAAAACCCGGGGATGCCGAGCACGCCCTGGAGATTCTCCGGAAGCTCCAGGGCCAGACCCACGAAGTCGTGACCTCGGTAGCCCTGCTGAGCGACGGCGTGCTGCGCGACCGCACCGACATCACCCGGGTGACGTTTCGCCCGGCCGGCGACGACCTGCTCAGCGAGTACATCCGCACCGGCGAGCCGATGGACAAGGCGGGGGCCTATGGGATCCAGGGCTATGGCGCGGCGCTGATCGAGCGAGTAGAGGGGGACTTTTTCGGCGTGATGGGGTTGCCGATCCGGCTGGTGCTCGACCTGCTGGCCGAGGCGGGTTACCGCTACCGGCCGGGGGCCGGGCTCCATCCGACGGAGAAGTGAGCCTGGACGATCTCCCAGTGGTCGCCCGCGACATGGTAGATGAGCAGGGTCCGGACCGGGGCCACGGAACTTTCCGGCCCCGCGAAGATGGGAACGTACAAGGTGGTCGCCAGCCATCCGGTCGTGGCCTCGGGCGCGAGCCTGGCGCGCATGCCGGTATTGGCCTCAGTCGCGTTGCCCGGTAATCCCAGCCAGGTGGTGAGGGCGGTCCGCACCGCCTGGGCTCCGTGAACAATCTCGCCGGGCGTGACGACCACCGCATCTTCCGCGAACGCCGCCTTGGAAAAATCCTTGAGATCCCTGCGGAACTGGTTGATCAGCTCGCCGGCGGACTCCTCGACCGATTGGCCCACCGCCGCCGGTGCCGGCACCTGCCGCCCCGCCAGGGCCATGAAGAGGCTGTCATAGGTGACCGCCCGCGAGTAGTGCTCAACCAGCACTTTCCATCCGGTGCTGTCCCGGCCCAGCAGCGTCGTGGCGCGAAGCTTCAAGGGAACCTGCTGGCCCTGGATGTTGACCTGGTATTCGAGGTCCGAGGTGACCGAGGCCACGCGGGCCGAGTCGTCGAGCCAGACGTCCGCGGAATCGGGGGCGATGTGCAGGGTGAGCCCGGCCGCGAATGCCGGGGCGTAGTCGGCACCCATGATCGCGAGGATGCTGTCTCGACCGCTCAAGGCTCGGCCCGGATCGGCCGGAGTGAGAAACGCGCTGTCCGCCATCTGCCCGACCCAGGTGTTCCAGTCCCCTTTCTCGAACGCCGCATAGCGCGCCGCGAAGAAGGTCTTGAGGCTGTCTCGCCGGGCGGCGCGGGTGGCCGGATCGATTCGGGCAGACGATTCCCTGCATCCGGCCGCAAACAGCGCCAGGACAAGGGGAATCGCCAGGGCAGCGGGTCTCACGTGATCTCCTCGGCTTCGTATTGCATCAGGGAGCAGGAAAAGTAGTCGCTTCGTCAACCGGTCTGGAGCAAGATATGAAATTCCGAAGCTGTTTCCTGGCCATGGGGCTCGTGCTTCTTCTCGTTTCGACGGTCCGGGCGCAGGACGGGCAGAACCGGGGGGAGCCCGGTGGGGGCAACCGGATCCAGCGCCTGTTCAAGAACGTGAACCTCACGCCGGTCCAGCGCTCGCAGGTGGACTCGATCGTCCAGTATCACCGATCCCAGGCACAACGGGCCAACAACGGCGCGGGGAACGACGCGGCCCGGCGGGAAATGCTCCGCCAGGATATTGCCGACATTCGACCTCTTCTGACCCGGCAGCAACTCGAGGTGTTCGATCGGAATGCGGCGGCCGCGATGGAGCAGCGGCGCCGGGACTGAAGGCAACGGTAACTCGTCACCAGTTTTCCATTTCGAGGGCCAGGGCCGGAAAGGGCGAAGTGACGCCACCGGGGCCGACCGGATATCCCAGCCGCCGCAATGCTTCCCCAAATACCGGGTCCCGGCCGACGGAGAGATCCTGGCCGCTGGCAACAACCAGGACGTCCGGGCTTACCCCGATGCCCTCCAGCCTGCTGCCGTCCCGCATGATCACGTCCGCTTCGGTGATGCTGGCGGCATAGGGCACGATGATCTGGGTGCCGACCCGGTGGACGTGGACCCGGGACATCATCACAGCTCCCGCCGAGCGGTCACCGATGACCATCCCCCGGTTTTCCAGTTGGACCACACGCGCCAGCAGTTCGGCGGCGGATGCGGACCGGCTATCCACCAGGACGATCAGCTTGCCGGCAAACCTTCGCTCATCGGGACGAACAGTCTCTACCTCGACCTTGTCTCGCAGCCGCAGCGTGTCCACGACAGTCTCGCGTTCCAGGAGCCGCCCCAGCATCCGGAGCAGGACCCGAGATCCCCCTCCGCGGTTCCCCCGGAGATCGAGAACCAGGTTGGCGTGGCGACGGGCCCGGCCAATGCCTTCGTCGATTCCGTCGTTGGAGTCGAAGCCCGGCAGGTGCCATACCAGGGTCGCGCTGTCGACCTCGACGAAGCGGTTGCGACCCATCTCAACCTGATCGTCGATCCCCCTGATTATTGCCCATACATCGGTGCTCACGGTGAGGTCAATGAGCTGCTGGTCAGGGAGAACCTTGCTGGCCACTGCGAGGTCCCTGACCTGGCCGTCGGGAGACTCCACCCGGAACTGAATCACGTCAGCAGGACTGAGCCTATAGAGCAGATAATCCAGCACGTTGAGCAGTTGGCGAGTCGGCGGAACCCCCTGAATGGTGATGACCCGGTCGCCGATTCGAAGGCTCTTGGCAGCGGCATCACTGGCCGGCGTTATGCCGGTGACGAAGCAGGAGTCTCCCACCATCCGGAGCTCCCATCCGTAACGAACCTGGGTGGTCTGCGAGGGGGGGAGAAAAATGGTGTGAGAATCCTGGAACTGAAGCAGGACCTTGGCGATGACCCCGAAGAGCTGCGGGATGGACTGCGCCCGGTCGAGCATGGAATCGGCGTGCTGGAATTCCCGGTCCAGGTCAATCCCGCGGAACCCGGGGTCATAGTAGTACTTCCGCACGTCGTTATGGAGCACCGCGAGCATGTCCCGCGCGCGGCCGCGATCCAGGGGGCCGAGCTGGGCCTGGCCGGGCCGCTCCAGGCCGCAAAGGAGCAGAAAGGTCAGGACCAGGAGGTGGCGCATAGCCTGGAAGTTAGGGTTTTGAGCCCGACCAACGGTTCGCGCAGTACCCGCGTAAACAGGCTGCCGTGTCCAACCTCAACGTAGGGAGTATCAATGAAATTCCGTGCCACTCTTCTCACCCTCGGCCTCATGCTCGGGGCGGTGGCTGCCGCGCACGCGCAGGGCCAGGGACAAAGCCAGGGACAAGCACCCGGGCAGGGCGACTATCAGCAGCGCCGCATGCAGATGATGTTCAAGGACATAACCCTCACCAAGCCGGAACAGGCCAAGGTGGATTCCATCATGGCGGTCTACCGGGCCAAGATGCCGCCCCGGCCGGCGGCGGGCACTCAGCCGGATTCGGCCTCAATGGCCGCCCGCCGGGTGATCATGGACCAGCAGAACGCGGATATCCGCGCGGCCCTCACCAAAGAACAGCAACCGGTATTCGACAAGAATATCAAGGACATGCAGGCGATGATGCAGCAGCACCGGTCGTAACGGCGGGTTCCGGTGTACCGCTAGGTTCTCACGCGGTACACCGGCACCGGCTGGTTCCGGTTCTTGACCGAAAGTGGTTCCATGGTTTCGATCGGGGGTTTTTCCTTGAGCTGGTCGTAGAACCGCTGACTGATCAGGATCTCGCCTTTTTCCGCCCGCCCGCAGAGCCGGGACGCGACGTTCACCGAATCGCCGATCACCGTGTACTCCAGCCGCTTGTGGCTGCCGATGTTCCCCGCGAAGACTTCGCCGAAGTTGATCCCGATGCCGATGGAGATCTCGGGCCGGCCCTCGGACTTCCACTTGGCGTTCAGCTCCTTCAATGCCCGCTGCATCCCGATGGCGGCCAGCATGGCGCGGTCGGTGTCGTCCGCGTGCGCGATGGGCGCGCCCCAGAGGGCCATGATCGCGTCCCCGATGAACTTGTCCAGCGTGCCGCCGTGCTCGAAGATGACGTCCACCATTTCGGTGAAGTAGTCGGTCAGCAGCTGGGCGATCTCGTCGGGATTCATGTGCTCCGAGAGCCGGGTAAACCCCCGGATGTCGCTGAACAGTACGGTGATCGGCCGCTTCTCCCCGCCCAGCTTGATCGCGTCCTGGGACATGGCGATCTCCGCCGCCACGTTGGGCGCGAAGTAGCGCTCGAAATTGGACCGCACCATCGCCTCCCGCTGGATCTGGTCGGCGTAGCGGCTGTTCTTGATGCTGAGCGCGGCCAGCCCGCCGAAGGCGATCAGGAACTGCAGGTCTTCCTGGCTGAAGGAATCGATGGCGGTGAGGCTGTCCACGTAGAGGATGCCGAGGACTTCCTCGGCCGAGGCCATGAGCGGAGTACACATCGCAGAGCGCACACTCTGCAGCATGATGGACTGGCCCTTGAAGCGGGTGTCCGCGGCCGCGTTCTCCGAGATCAGCCCGACCCGTTCCTCCACCACCTTGCTGGCGATGGAGCGGGGCACGTGGGAGAACGTGGTGTCTCCCAGCCGGCTCTTGGAGATCTTGGGATAGAGCTCTTTGGTCTTGGGCTCCATCAGGAGAATGGAGACCCGGTCGACGTTCATGACCTCAAACGTCATGTTCACCACGGTGGTGAGCACCCGGTCGAGGTCGAACTCGCCGGAGAGCGTCTGGGAGATGTCGAGCAGCAGCGACAGCTTCTTGGCCTGCCGCTCCTGGTCGGTGGTGCCCTTGACCCGGAGCTGGCCCACCCCGGACGGGCTGCCGTCCACGTTGGTGAGGTTCGCCAGGTCCGACTTGCCGCTCCCGCTCACGGCGATCTGGCGGACGATGGTGCCGCCGGGGACCTGGGGGAACGGCTGCGGGGTACCGGGCACGGCGCGGGGAGCTTCCAGCGCCTTCAGCTGGAAGACCACCTTGCCGAAGGTGACGGAGTCATTGGGCTTGAGGACCGCCTCGCCGATCCGGTCGCCGTTGATGAAGGTCCCATTGCTGCTCTCCAGGTCCTTCACGGTCACCCCGTCAGGGGTCAGGCGCAGCTCGGCGTGGCGGCGGGAAATGGTCGGATCGATCACCGCCAGGTCGCTGGTGACCGCTCGCCCAACCACGATGATCCGGTCGGCGGGCAGGTCATACGTCTGATCACCGGCGATGCTGACGAGACGAAACGATGGCATAGGGAATCGGGAATATAATCGGTGCGGGGCGGATGGCTGGCGCGACTATCGGGGCGCGGCGACGATGTAGATGCCGGGGCCTGGAATCTCGGCCTGCAGCACGTCGGCGGCGGGACGAGTCGAGGGGAGCAGGTGAAAACGCCCGTCCTGCTCCTGGTAGCCGATCGAGAGCGCCGCCTCGTACCGGGCCGCGTTGCCATACTTCGCGATCGCGGCGGCCGGCGCGGAGAAGTGCACCGGGTATTCGAAGCGCAGGGTGGCCCCGGCCTTGAAGGCCGGGGTGGTGCCGATGGTGATTCCGTACGTACCGGGGCGCGGCACCAGGGTCACGGCGTATTCCGGCCCGGAGGAATCGGGGAGCGCCGCGACGGGGAGAATCAGCTCGGCGAACACCGTGTTGTCCGGCGGGCCGTGTCGGAGCACGATCGAGCGACGCTTCTTCGGGGCCAGGCTCACCGTGGTATCGGGAGGCGATGCGCCCCACGTCTCGAGGAGAAAGAGCCGGTCCTGCGCCAGGGTGACTTCCGGGTTCACCGCCGGCTCCGCGGTGCCCTGCACGGTGGGCCGGCCCCGGCAGCCCGCGAGCCCGCACCAGAGCGCGAGCCCCACGGTGCGAGGGCCGATTATCTTGCGAAATGAACCCCAGCGGGAGCCAGAAATAAGTCGGATCTGCGCGGTTCTCCTCACGGCCCTGTTCGGTCCTCTCTCCAGCCTCGCGGCGCAGCAGTGGAACGATCCCCGGGTGCTGGATCTCGTCCGTCGGGGCGCCCAGGTCAGGGAGCAGGCGCAAGGCGACTCCAGCCTGACCAGCTACCATGCGCTGGCGCACGGGTTCGTCTTCTTCCTGGCCCAGTTGGGCGAGGGGCTCAATCAACCGCCCAAGCTGGTCAAGGCGGACCAGCTCGACGTGGAAGTGTATTGGAAGGCCCCCAACCAGAGCAAGCAGATCATCCTCGGCTGGCGGGACGGTACCTGGCTTCCCACCGACATCAATTACCATCGCGATCACCTCGGCATCGTCACCAACAATTTCGGGGACCTGATCCGGATTGGGGACGGCGACGAGGTCAAGGATGTGGTACATCCGATTTCGTTGCTGGGGCTGGATCGCTACGATTTTTCGCTGCGGGACTCCACCGAGGTGCGGGCGGCCGAGGGCACCATCACCGTGTACGAGATCGCGGTGCGGCCCCGGGATTTCCGGAGCCCGCTGGTGGTCGGGACCGTGTACCTCGATGTCGCCTCGGCCGCGCTGGTCCGCTTTCGATTCAGCTTCACGCCACCCGCGTATCTCGACCAGCAGCTGGAAGACATCAGCATCGTGCTGGAGAACTCGCTCTGGGAGGGCCGCTACTGGCTTCCCTTCCGCCAGGAGGTCGAGATCCGGCGCCGCACCACCTGGCTCGACTTCCCCGCGCGGGGAATCATCCGGGGACGCTGGGAGATCGGCGGCTACGAGTTCAACCAGGAAGTTCCCGCCGACATCTTCCGGGGCGCGGCGATCGCGGGCCTCCGGACTCCCGACAACACCGACACCACCCGTTTCACTACGCCGCTCGACTCGGCGGTGGCGGCGGTCGCCGAGCCGCTGAACCGGCAGGACATGGAGGCGCTTCGCGTGGAAGTGGAGCGCATCGCCGGCACTCGCGCGCTGGGCGGGCTGGCGTCCCGCCGGCTGGCCGCGCGCAGCCTGAGCGACGTGGTCAAGGTGAACCGGGTGCAGGGCCTGACCTTCGGCTTCGGGGCCACGCTGGGCTCCTCCGAGAGCCGGCTGCAGGCTCAACCCTACCTGGCCTATGGAACCAGCGATCAGCGATTGCTGGGTAGCCTGGCGCTGTCCCTCAACAGCGGGTCCAGCCGGCTCTCGCTCGAAGGCTACCGCCGCATTCGTGACGTGAGCGACCTCGCCATCATCACTCCTGTCTTCAATTCGCTGTCGGCCCAGGAATTCGGCAAGGATTACGGGGATTACGTACTGCTGGAGGGCGGCGCTCTCGGCCTCCGCCACCGGGCCTCGGGGCGCGCCACCCTGGGACTCGATCTCTATTACGAGCAACCGACGTCGGTCGCCACGGCGGCGGACCCCGCGACCGGCCGTTACCGGGCCAATCCGGGGCTGGGTGGCGATGAGTTTGGGGGCATCCGGCTCCGCGCCGACCAGGCCAGCGGCGGGTTTGGCCTGGCTCACGATTTCTACGGTACCGTTACGCTGGAAGGCGCGGGTGGCCCTTCCCGCTATGTTCGCGCGACGCTGGAGCCCCACTGGATCACCCGGTTCGCCGGCCAGGAACTCGCGTTCTCGGGCTTTTTCGGCTGGGGCAGCGACAACCTCCCGGCCTATCGCAGCTTTGTCCTCGGGGGACGGAACACCCTGCCCGGCGAGCCGTTCCGGGCATTCGGCGGTAAATCCGCCGCGCTGGCCCGCGCCGAGTGGCGGTTCGAGGCCCCATTCCCCGCCGTCCCGCTGGGGCGCTATGCCAGCACCGGCCACAGCATCATCGTGGCACCATTCGTCGCAGCTGGCTGGACCGATCGCTCCATTGCCCCGACACCGTGGCGGGACACCGATGGCATCAGGCCGGTCGCCGGCATGGCCCTGGAGTGGTTCTTCCGGCTGATTCGCCTGGAGGCGGGAATTGGCCTCCGCCATGGCGACATCGGGGTGAGTCTGGAGATTCAACGGGACTGGTGGGGTATCCTTTAGCCGACCTATCTTTCAGCCTGCGATGAGCAACCGGTGACGGGTACTGGGTACTGGGTACTGGGTACTGGGTACTGGGTACCGGGTACCGGGTACCGGGTGATCCTCGCCGGTAACGAGCTGGTACGCAGTACCCCGGTACCTTCTGATAGTTCTTCTCTTAGCCTCCGCATCGGGAGTCATGCAGTTCACTGACGAATGGCTGGTACCGACCGCTGAGACCCTGGTGTCCAGTGAAGCGATCCAGTCGCTTCGCGAGGCCGAAGGCGTGCCCACGTCCCTCTGGGAGTTGCTGGTCCAGAAGAAGCTGACCACCGACGAGCAGATCGTGCACGCCGCCTCGGAACGGTCCCGGCTGCCCAAGGCGGACCTCTCCAAGCTCGACTTCAAGGTTCGGGAAGCGGTGCCCGAGTCGCTGGCCCGCCGGTTCAACGTCCTGCCGCTCCGGATCAGCGATTCCTACATCGAAGTCGCCTCCGCCAATCCTTTCGACTACGACGCCGAGAAGCTGCTCGCCTTTGCTACCGGGCGCGAGGTGCGCATGCACCTGGCCCCGCCGGGCAGGATTCGCGAGAAACTGGAAGAGGTCTACCGGCCGGAGAACGTGGTGTCCCGGCTCCTGGTGGGGATGGAAGAGTCGGAAGTCACCCAGCTGGAAGACGAGCCCGCGGAGGAACTCGCCGCTTCGGCCGAGGAAGCGAGCCAGCGGCCCATCGTGCGGCTGGTGGACCTGCTCCTGTCCGACGGAATCCTGAGCCGGGCCAGCGACATCCACGTGGAGCCTTCCGAGGGTGGCGTCGTGGTGCGCTACCGGATCGACGGAGTCCTGCGCCAGGTCATGAAGATTCCGCGCACCGCCGGCCTCCCGCTCATCTCCCGGCTCAAGATCATGTCGTCGCTCGACATCGCCGACCGGCTCCGGCCCCAGGACGGCCGCGCCCGGGTGAGCGTGAACGGCTCGCCGGTGGACCTCCGGGTCTCTACCCTGCCGGCGACCCTGGGCGAGAAGGTCGTCATCCGTATTCTCAACGCCGCGGCGACCGTGCTGTCTCTCGAGGCGCTGGGCATGCATCCGGACGAGCGGAGCACCATCCAGGCGCTGCTGGACAACAAGGAAGGCATCATCCTGGTCACCGGGCCCACCGGGTCCGGCAAGACCACGACGCTCTACTCCTGCGTCCGCCTGGTCCAGAACGAAGGCGTCAACATCGTCACCGTGGAAGACCCGGTCGAATACCGGATGGGGAACAACATCGTGCAGGTGCAGGTGAACGAGAAAGCGGGGCTCACCTTCGCGACCGCGCTCCGCTCTATCCTGCGGCAGGATCCGGACGTGGTGCTGCTGGGCGAGATTCGAGACCAGGAGACCGCCAGGATCGCGGTGCAGGCCTCGCTGACCGGCCACCTGGTGCTCTCCACGCTGCACACCAACGATGCGCCCAACGCGGTGACCCGGCTGATCGACATGGGCCTCGAATCGTACAAGCTGGCGTCCGCCTTGCGCGGCATCATCGCGCAGCGGCTGATGCGGCGGCTGTGCCCGACCTGCAAGGAACCCAACACCGCAGAAATCCCCGAACGGCTGCGGCGCTTCATCCCGGGCGGGGTGACGCTCTTTCGCTCGGTGGGCTGTCCCGACTGCGCGATGACCGGTTTCCGGGGCCGGTTCAGCATCGTCGAGATCCTCACCATGGACAAGGAGCTCGAACGGCGGATCGGGGCCGGGATGACCGCGGCGCAGATCGCGGACGCGGCCCGGGCCAACGGCATGTTGTCGCTCTGGGAGAGCGGGCTCCGCCACGTGCACGCGGGGGATTCCTCGCTCGATGAGCTGCTTCGGGTCACCGGCGCGCCCTCGGTCGATACTTCCGTGGCCACCGCCGCCGCCGCGGCCGCTGCGGCGGCCCGGCCGGTTGCGGCGCCGCGGCCGGCCTCCAATGAGCCCGGGAGCCCGGTCTCCCATGCCCGGAGCACACCGGCCGCCGTCGATCTCTCGACCGCGTTCGATCTCCTGGAAGACGGCACGCCGGCGGCCGACACGCCCCGGCGCCAGGCTACCGTGCTCCTGGTGGACGACGAGGACCAGTTACGGAAGGTCATGCGGGACCTGCTGGAGCGGGATGGCTACTCGGTCGCCGAGGCGCGCGACGGAGTGCAGGCTCTGGACGAAGTCGATCGCCACGCGCCCGACGTGATCGTGCTGGACCTGAACCTCCCCGGGCTCGACGGCTACAGTGTCCTGTCCAAACTCCGCAGCCGGGATGCGACTCGCGACATTCCCGTCATCGTCCTCACCGCCAAGGGCGACGAAGACAACGAGGTCCGGGTCTTCGAGCTGGGCGCCGACGATTTCCTTACCAAGCCGTTCCGGGCCCGAGCCCTGTCCGCCCGGTTGGAGTCGCTGCTCGGCCGCCGCCGCTCCTGACCCGCCAGTCGCTTCGATCCCCATGACCATGGTTCGCGCTTCCATCGTGGACGTCTATCCGCTCCGGGGATCCGGGGCGGGCCTCGAGGTCCTGTGTCTGCGGCGCGCTGCCGATACCCGGTGCGGCGGCTCCTGGGAAGTGGTGCATGGCCACGTCGAGGGGGAGGAATCGCCGGTGGCCGCGGCGCTTCGGGAACTCCGGGAAGAGACCGGGGTGGACGCCGAGCGGCTGTACAACCTGAGCCGGGTGGAGAGCTTCTATCTCCATCGCAGCAACGAGATCGCGCTGATCCCGGTGTTTGTCGCGTTCCTCGACCCGGCAGGCGTGGTGCGGCTCTCGGCGGAGCACGACGCCCATGAGTGGATGAACCTGGAGCAGGCGTCGGGGCGGCTGGCCTGGCCCCGGGAACACCGAGCCCTCGCGGACATCCGGGTGCTGTTCGGCGGCGGCACTGCCGGGCTCCTGGAAGACGTGCTCCGGGTGAGCGGCCCCAACCGACCCTCGGGGCCCGCGCGGGTCCAGGGACTGTGATGAAATCCTCCCTGGCGCTTCTCCTTCTGTTCCCCCTGCTGCGATTCGGCGGCGGCGGCGAGCCCTGCTTCCGCATCAGCAAGGCGGGAACCCAGGTCCAGGGCGACGTGAAGATCTGCCCCGGGCGCTATCGCTTTCCGGACGGGGGCGAGCATGGGGTCATCATCATCGCCAGCTCGCTTACCCGGCTCGATCTCACCGGCGTCACGCTGGAGAGCGGGGACTCGGTGCCGTCCCGTTACGTCGGAATCGGGGTGCTGGTCCGGGGCGTGGACCGGGTGGAGATCGTAGGCGGGACCGTCCGGGGCTATCGCTACGGGGTGCGGATCGAGGGCGGTCGCGGCCACCGGGTGAGCGGCATGGACCTCTCCGGATCCCGGGCCCAGGCGTTGCGGTCCACGCCGGAAAAGTTCGACGAGACCGACTGGCTCGACATTTTTCATCCCGACACCTTCGAAACTTACGGCGGCGGGCTGTTGCTCAAGTTCACCGATGCCGCCTCCGTCACCGGGATTACCGCCCGGAATTCCCAGAATGGCATCGGGCTGATCGGCGCCCGGGGCACCTACGTCGCCGACAACGACGTCTCCTTCAACTCCGGCTGGGGCATTCACCTGTACCAGTCGGTCCAGAACGTCATCGTGCGGAACCAGGCCCATCACAACGTGCGCTGCGAGTCGCCCGGCTACAGCCAGGGCTGCGACTCGGCGGGCCTGCTGCTTCGGGAACACAGTGACTCCAACCTGGTGTCGGACAACAACCTCACCTACTCGGGCGACGGGTTCTTCCTGAGCGGCCAGCGCGGGGTGGTGCAGCCGTCGATCGGCAACCTGGTGCTGCGCAACGACGCATCATTCTCACCCCACAACGCCTTTGAGTCCACGTTCAGCGCCTGGAACGTGTTCCTGGAGAACCGGGCCGACAGCTCGGGCTACGGCTTCTGGCTGGGCTATTCGACCGGGAACACGATCCGGGGCAACACGATTGTCGGGTCCCGGGCGATCGGGATCGCCATCGAGCACGGCAGCGACAACGACATTGCCTCCAACGTCATCATCGGCGGCCGGCGGGGGATCTACCTCTTCATCCGGGATTCCTCGGCCCAGGCCAGCAGCAACTACCGGGTCCAGGACAACACGATCGCCCGGGTCGAGCAAGGCCTGGTGCTGGAGCACACGACCCAGACCAGGGTCCGGGGAAATCTCTTCGACGGGGTGGGTGAGGCGCTGGTGGCGGACCAGGCGGGGGCGGGCACCGAAGTGACCGGGAACATTTTCCTGCGGGCGGAGCGGCTCTATATCCGGGCCCCGGTCCTCGACGCCGGCAAGAACTACTGGGGGACTCCGGACGAAGCGGCGACCCGCGACCACGTCGAAGGCAACGTCAGCCTCACGCCGTGGAAGCCGGCGAGCGCTGCGGGATACTAGCCTGGTTGAGAATGCTCGAGGCAATGGCCTTGAGCTCGCGAAGGTTGAACGGCTTGGTGAGAGTGGGAATACCCTCGCGGGTGGGTAGCGGGGTGATGTCGGTCGCTATGATGAGCCGGTCCTTGTAACCCGGCTGCAGGCTGAGCAGGGCCCGCACGAACAAGAGCCCCGGTTCCACCACCGAGCGGGACTCCGCGATGATCAGGTCGTACTCCAGTGTCCCGGTCAGCTTGAACGCCTGCTCGCCGGTCCTCGCCGTATCCACCTGGAATCCCTCGGACGCAAACAGCGCGGAGACCACGCGGTGCACGGTGATGTCATCGTCCACCAGGAGAATCGTGCGCACTCCCGGCCGGGGCAGCTCGCTCTCCATCGTCCGCTCGAAGGCCGGCAGGGTGATCACGAACTCGGCTCCGCCCTGGGGAGAGGTGTTGTAGTCCAGCCGGCCGCCGTGCGCTTCGATGATTCCATAACTGATCGACAGGCCCAGGCCGGTGCCCCGGCCCGGCTCCTTGGTGGTGAAGAACGGCGTGAAGAGCTGGGGCAGGAGGTCGGGCGGGATGCCGACGCCGGAATCCTGCACCGTGAACGTCACGCTGCCGTCGGCCGCGCCGGTAATCGCCCGCACGATTCGTTCGGGACCGGATTCGGTTCCCGCCACCGCCTGGACGGCGTTGGTGAGCAGGTTCAGCACCACCTGCTGCAGCTCGTACCGGTCGCCCAGCACCGAGGGCTGTGCGGGATCCAGCACCAGGGCCAGGTCGATGCCGCGGAGCTTGATGTCGTAGTTGAGCAGCGCCGCGGTGCGGGTGACCAGGTCGTTGAAGTCGACTCGGGTCTTCTCGTGCCCGCCCTTGCGGGCGAAGGTCAGCAGGTCGCGCACGATCCGGCCGGCGCGCTCCGCCTGCTCGTGAATGATCTGCAGGTGCTCCCGCTCCCGCGCGTTGGGCCGGGAGTGCTCCACCAGGAACTCGGACAGCCCGGCAATCGAGGTGAGCGGGTTGTTCAGCTCGTGCGCCACGCCGGAGACCAGCTGGCCCACGGCGGCCAGTTTCTCGTTCTGGATCAGCTGGGCCTCGAGTTTTCGCTGCTCGGTAACGTCTTCGATCAGGATGACGACGGAAGCTCCGTCGCCCGGGCCGCCCAGCGGCGCCGCCGTCAATCGCATCACCTTGCCGAGGCTCTCGGCCCGGGTAATGAGCGGCTGGCTCCGGGTGCCGTCCCGGGCCTCCTGGACCAGCAACCGGGCTGGTTCCGGGGTGCCGACCGCCGTATCCGCGAAGGGCCGCCCCACCAGCGACGTGGTCGAGACGCCGAGCAGGGTGCCGAGCGCCAGGTTGGCCCGGCTGATAGTGCCGTCCGGTGCGACGACGGCGATGCCTTCCGCCAGGGCGTTGAAGGTGGTTTCCCACTCTTCCTTGCCGAGGCGGATCATCTCGAAGAACCGGCTGTTGGCGACCACCACCGCCGCGTGGGTCGCGACCGTGGAGAAGAGCTGGAAGTCTTCCGCCGTGAACCCGCCGAACTTCCGGTCGGCCACCAGCAGCGCGCCCATGGTGACGCCGTGGGCCCGGAGCGGAATCGCCGCGGCGGAGCGCACCACGATCCCTTCGATCACCAGGGAACCGGGCGGATCGCCCGACGCCGCTTCCAGCCGCTCGGTGGCGATGGCCCGCAGGATCAGGGTATTGCCTTGCTCTTCCAGGTTGCGGCCCCGAAGCGTTCCCAGGGTGCCCTCGGCCGACACGATGCGAGGCTTGCCGCTGGCCGTGTCGAGCAAAACGACCATCGCACCGTCCGCCTGGAGGAAGCGCCGGGCGTAGCGGGCGACCTGGTCGACGATGTGATCGAGCTGAAGGGACTCGGAGAGGACGTAGCTCAATTCCTGGAGGGTGAACAGCTCGTTCATCCGGCGATCGAGCTGCTGGGCCACCATCTCCCGTTCGCGTATCGCCGCCCTGGTCTCCTCCTGGACCCGCGCCACCGTGAGCCCCAGCGCGACCAGCACGCTCAGGGTGAGGGAGAGGACCATGGGAGCGAGGGGGGCCTGGGCATACCAGGCGAACAGGACCAGGAACGGCACCGAGGAGCGAATGATGAAAGCGCTCCACCCGGCCCGGAGCCACAACAGGGCGAGCGCCGCCAGGCTGTAGGCCACCAGCATTACGCCCAGCCACTGGGGGGCGCCCCCAAACGCGAGGGTCAGCGCGCCGGTAACCGCGAAGACCGCGAAGGGCAGCGCGGTCAGCAGCGCCACCAGGCGGCGGAAGTCGTTCAGATCTTGCCTCCTCCCACTCGCTCGGTGACATACGCTTCAGGCGGTGCGTTCGGTTTGACCCGGACCGACTTGGCGGGGATTCCCACGTACACATGGTAAGGACGCACGTCCTTGGTCGCGACCGCCATCGCGCCCACCATGCCGTTCACCCGGACCCGCACCCCCGCGAGCACGGTGGCGTGGTAGGTAATC
>DASYPP010000032.1:0-7828 GCA_036006525.1 Gemmatimonadales bacterium | reverse complement strand
ACTGAGTACTGGGTACTGGGTACTGGGTACTGGGTACTGGGTGAAACTCGCAAGGTTAACGCTGTACCCAGTACCCGTCACCCAGTACCCGGGAAATAGCCCCAACGGGAATCGAACCCGTGTTACCACCTTGAAAGAGTGGTGTCCTAACCGTTAGACGATGGGGCCAAAACCGACGTATAGCTTATGGCTTATGGCAGTTCTGAGCCGCTTTGAGCTCCCCGTCGTGGTACCCGTTGCCATATGCTATCAGCCATACGCTAATCACCGATCTTCAACCAACACCGGAGTCCCGATAGCGCTAACGGGATTCGAACCCGTGTTTGGGCCTTGAGAGGGCCCCGTCCTAGTCCCCTAGACGATAGCGCCAAAAATCGAACGGGCGCGCCCAACGCGCCCCAACAGGCCCGGCAGGAATCGAACCTGCAACCCCCGGTTTTGGAGACCGGTGCTCTACCAATTGAGCTACGGACCTAGACGGTAAGGCGGTAGGGCGGTAAGCCGGTAAGTAGATCCGCTTGGTGTCCAGACCGCCTGGGATCCGAACTCCAGGGTTTCTTCCTACCGCCTTACCGCCATTCCGCCTTACCGCCAAAGGGTGGCTGACGGGACTTGAACCCGCAACCTCCGGAGCCACAGTCCGGCGCTCTAACCACTTGAGCTACAACCACCATGCTTAAGGACTGAGGGGATTGAAGGGACTGAAGGGATTGAGGGGATTGGAAACAAATCCCGTCAATCCCGTCAATCCCTTCAATCCCTTCAATCTGGAGGGGGGAAGCTAAGGCAGCAGAAGGGGTTATTCAAGACCAGAATTGGGCCGCCAGGCGGGCTGTTTCGGGGTGTCGCGGTACCCGTTCGCCATCCCACGATTCGACTTCGACTATCCCGCGCGCCGCATTCACCAGGAACACGGGAACCCCCGACAGGGCCCGGCGAGTGACCTTCCGCTCCACGATATGACCGCGCAACGCCTTCAACCGGGCCCGGCCGATACCGGGAAGAACACCGAGGGCCAAGGCCGGCGCCGCCAGCAGGTTCATCTCCCACCAGCACAGGCTCCAGATGGTGCCCTCGGCCACCCACCCCTGGGGCGTCAGCAGTACAGCGTCGTGCACGTTGGCCGAGTCCGCCTCCGACTTCGCCTCGGCGAAACAGGCCCGGTCGGTGGTCTTGAAGGGATATGGCTTGTGAGCCACGCGGGCGGTGATGAGCCGAACCGGAGTCAGCGAACCCACCTCCCGCTCGGCCAGCTCCACCCCGTCCGGCCGGATCTCATACCGGCAAACCCGCTCCCGGCCACCATTTGGCGGCACCAGGGTGGGAAACCCAAGTCCCAGCTTCCCACAGCTTCCCCGAAGCCGAGCCAGGTGCAGGTTCCAGAGCGGAGCCCCATGACTCGTGACCCGGACGGTTTCGATCAGGTGAATGGGCACAGTCAATGATGATACACCACGGTACTGGGTAGTGGGTACTGGCGGGGGTTTTCTTGACAGGTGCGGGACCAAGCGGGGCCTTCTGCACTCCCCACGCCTGCCCTACGTCCCGGACGGCGTTGGTGTTGCTGAATACACCAGACCCTGACCAGGGTTGATGCTAACCCGTGCTCGATACCAAGGACGGCTTTCGACTGTCGTAGATCGACTTGACGATGGTGGTCGCGATGATGATGCCGCCGCCCAGCAACGCCCAGTTTCCCGGGCGTTCGTGGTGCACCAGCCAGGACCAGACCGGATTGAACGCCGGTTCCACCAGCATCAGCACTGACGCTTCCAGCGCGGGTATCCGTCGCAGGCCGGCAGTCATGAGCATGTAGGCGAAGCCGATCTGGAACACGCCGAGGAACCCGAGCAACACCCAGTCCTGGGGGGAACCGGCGGCGAATGGCAGGGCAAAAGGGAGGCAGACGAAGAACGCCATCCCGTTGCCGGCCACGACCGCGGCCTTGGCGGCCCCGGGTGACGGATCGTGAGTGCCCAGCCAGCGCAGGCTCATGATGGTGACCGCCATGGTGAATCCGCTCGCCGCGGCCAGGATGTTGCCCAGCCTGGGGTTGGGCGCGGTCGCATAAGTTGGCTCCCGCCCCACGAAGAACAGTCCCAGCCCAAAACCCACCACCAGCATGAAAAGCAGGTCCTCGCGGGTCACTCTCTCGTGCAAGAACCAGGGACCCAGGAGCAGAAGGTAGAGCGGCGTCGTGGCCTGCAGGAAGATCGTGTTCGCGCTGGTGGTGAGCTTGTTGGCCGACACGAAGAGAATCAACGTGGTGGAATAGGCGATGGCTACGACCAGGGTGCGCCAGGACCATCCGCGCCGCGATTCGGGGGCCAGGATCAGAACCGCGACCGCGGCAATGCCGGACCGCAGCGCCGCAACCTGCCAGTTGGAGAATGCGACGGCCTTGATCGCCGCGCCCCCGGTGGAGAAGAGGAGCGCAGCCAGAACCAGCTTCAGCCGGGCGTTGGTCCGAGAGTCCACTGATTTAGAGAGTTAGTGATTGAGTGATTGAGTGATTTGTTGCGGCTTGAAAGTATCGACCTAGCCCTGAAACCCCAAACCCTCCAATATTCAGGCCGACAAAGCTCAATCACTAATCAGTAGATCACTCAATCACTAAATCAATGCATCCCTTGCTCGCGTCCTTCCCGGTCACCATAGAGATCCCGGTCCAATGGGGCGACATGGACGCCTATGGCCACCTGAACAACACGGTGTTCTTCCGCTATTTCGAGTCGGCGCGGATGGCGTACTTCGAGCGGTGCGGGTTCACCAAGTCGCACATCGATGAGCGGGTCGGGGCCATTCTCCACTCTACCAGCTGCCGCTTCCGGCAACCGCTGTTTTATCCCGACCGGGTGGAGGTCGGTACCCGGGTCAGCAAGATAGAGGCGGATCGTTTTACGATGGACTACACCGTGGTGTCGCTGGGGAGCGGCAAGGTGGCGGCGGAAGGGACCGCGATTATCGTGTCGTTTGATTACAAGGGCGGAAAGAAGACCGCGGTTCCCGAGATCGTGCGTAAGGCAGTGGAAGAGCTGGAATCCAAACGCCAGTGACTTGCTGGATCGGCGTAGCCAACAAGGTTGTATCCGTGTTCTTCGTGGGGTTTCGTGGTTTTCGTGAGGATATGTCGTACTCCACACCGCCACTCACCTGCCTAGTGTCCTGAAACCATCTGTTCCTCAGTTCGACGAAGCCGCTCGTCGGACGAGGCGTGCTGACCCGAGAGCAGTGACACGAGGATCCCGGCCAGGAACGACAGTGGTATGGTAATGATCGCCGGGTTCTTGAGCGGGAAGACCGCGTGCTCGTGTTTCAGGATGTCGACCTGCACGGTGGGAGACAGGTAGATCAGGACCAGCGTCACGACCGTGCCGGTCAGCATGCTCGCCACCGCCCCCGCGCCGGTGGTTCGCCGCCAGAAGATGCTGAGGATGAGCGCCGGGAAGTTGGCGCTCGCCGCGATGGCAAAGGCGAGCGACACCATGAACGCCACGTTCTGCCCCTTGAACGTGATTCCCAGCGTCACCGCCACCGCGCCGAGGAAGAGGGTCGCGACCCGGGCGACCCGGAGCTGCTCTCCCTGGTTGGCGGTTCCCTTCCGCACAACGTTCACCCAGAGATCGTGGGAAATCGCCGCCGCGCCGGAGAGCGTGAGCCCGGCGACCACGGCCAGGATCGTGGCGAACGCGACCGCCGCGATGAACCCGAGGAACGGGGTCCCCCCGAGCAGCTCGGCCAGCAGCGGGGCGGCCATGTTGCCGCCCTTGTCGATCGCGGTGATCGCCGCGGGTCCGACCAGCACCATCGCGCCGAAACCGAGAATGAAGGTAAGGAGGTAGAACCCGCCGATCAGGCCGGTCGCGTAGAACACCGAGCGGCGCGCCGTCGCCGCGTCAGGCACGGTGTAGAACCGCATGAGGATGTGGGGCAGCCCCGCGGTGCCGAACATGAGCGCCATGCCGAGGGAGATGGTGTCGAGCGGCTTGGAGACCAGGCCGCCGGGCGCCAGCACCTTGTCGCCATACTGGGCGGCGGCCGCCCGGAACAGGTTCACCGGGTTCATTCCGAAGCGAGCAAGCACCAGCACCGCGAGGACGAAGGCACCGGCCAGGAGCAGGACCGCCTTCACGATCTGGACCCAGGTTGTCGCCAGCATCCCGCCGAACAGCACGTAGGCGATCATCGCGATCCCGACCAGCACGATCGCGGTCTCGTAGGACAGCCCGAACATCAGCTTGATCAGCCCGCCGGCTCCCACCATCTGCGCGATCAGGTAGAACACCACGGTCGAGAGGGTCCCTAACGCCGCCGCCACCCGCACCGGACCCGGCCGGCGGTTCAGCGCCACCACGTCGGCGAACGTGTATTTCCCCAGGTTGCGCAGTGGCTCGGCGATCAGGAACAGCACGACCGGCCACCCGACCAGCCAGCCGGTCGAATAGATGAGGCCGTCGAACCCGCTGGTGGAAACCAGGCCGGCGATGCCGAGGAACGAGGCAGCGCTCATGTAGTCGCCTGCGAGCGCCAGCCCGTTCTGCCCGGCCTTGATGGTACGGCCCGCCGCGTAGAATTCCTCCGTGGTGCGGGTGCGGCGCGCCGCCCACCAGGTGATGCCGAGGGTTACCGCGATGAAGACGAAGAAGCAGGCGATGGCGACCGGGTTGGCATGGCCCAGGCTGGTGGTGGTCGCCTGGAGGTCGCTGGGTAAGACCGGCATCTAGAGCCGCGGCTCCCCTTTGAGTTGTTTCAGGGCGGGATCGTAATGCCGGTTGGCCCAGCGCATGTAGATCCAGGTGAGCAGCCAGGAGGTGACGATGACCAGCGCGCCCAGCAGGATGCCCACGCTGAGCCCGGGCACGACCTGGTGCGCCAGCAAGGGCTTGTCATACGCGATGAGGAGGATGAACCCGAAGTACAACACCACCATGAGCGCCGTGAGAATAAGGGCGATCCGCCAGCGAGCGCGCGCAAGTGACTGAATGGTGGGGTGGGGCATGAGCTACGAAGATAGTACGAGCTAATTTATTTCACCACGAAAGCACGAAATCGCGAAAGCACGAATCGGATTCTGCCTCTCTCGGGATTTCCTTATTTCGTGCTTTCGTGATAGGCAGTTTTGTCTGAAATCAGCTTCAGTCGCTTTATCGTCGAAGCGGCACAGCGGAGACACCGATCCCGATGCTGAGCGTGGCCGCCTGAAAGAGGTTGCTGCGCAAGTACTCCCTGCGGGTGAGATCCAGCCTCACCGCGTTGCGATCACTGAAATTGATGAGAATGCTGGCCCCGAAATTGTACCCCATCGCGTAACCGGCGCCATAAGGGCCCACCAGCAGGAATGCAGACGCTCCGCCCCGGGGGAGAATGGTCATCCGAGGAAGTGAGATGTTGAACGCCGCGTCGAAATCCAGCGCTACCGGCAGGTGGTAGGCCGCGAGAATTCTCGGGAAGGTGCCGATCGCGAGATCCGGGCCCATGCCCCCCCGCTTGAGCTGAGTAATGTGAAACGTAAAGCTGGTATACGGGTACTCCTCGGCGCCAACGAACATGAACCGATCGATCGTGAACCCCAGCGCCTGACCGTCGGGAATTCTCAGGTCAATTCGCTGCGCCGGGGCGGTATTCGGGCAGCCCCACGACAAGAGGACGCCAGTGAGCAGCGTGACAATCGCCGCCGGACGGCGAACCAGCACCTTGACCAGCCAGGCGCCGAGGGTCAGCAGCGTGGTCCCGACGATGATCACGGTGAGTACACCGGTCGAAAGGTGCAGCTGGGCGCCCAGCAGGATCACGACGAGGTATTGGGGGAAACGGCCCAGGGCGGTCGCCATGAGGTGCCGCGAGAGGGGAAGTCCCGCCATAGGCGAAAGCAGACGGACCGGCCAGTAGGGAAGCGGTGACCAGGCGCAGAGCCAGACCGTGAACGCCGGCCTCCGGCTGAAGAGGGCGACCACCTTCTGCACCCTTGGCCCGCCGGTGACGCGCTGGACCGTCCGGGTCTTGAGCAGGCCGCGGTGGAGGTGGTAGTTCAGGTATTCGACGAACAATGTTCCCGCGGTGCCGAGCAGCGCGGTGGGGAGCGGCCCCAGGATGCGGCTGAAGAAGATGAGTAACGGCTCGTAGGTCGCCGGCAGGACCGGCGAAAGCGGGCCGTTCACCACGATGGTGACCAGCAGGAAGACGGCGCAGTCGGCGAGGTTCACAGGAGCCCCTGGGACGGCTCCACCAGCGCCAGCGCGATGCTGAGCCCGATCAGGACCCAGAGACTGACATAGATCGGCACAAACCCCCGGCGCGTCCGGTACATCTCGGGATGCCGGACCGGCTTGCCCTCGAACTTCCCCGGCGCCTTGTGTCGATTGAAGAATTTCTTATAAGTCTCGATGGTGGCGATCGTGAAGCCCAGGGCGCCCAAGGAAATCAGCACGTAGTCCGCGCTGATCAGCGAAAGCATTAGCGCGAATCCCGAAGCGATGACGGGACTCCGAAAGAACTTGAAGAGCTGGAAGCCTTCCAGGGGCGCGTCTTTCCAGGCCCCACCGATGGCCGAAAGCCAGCCGGCCGCGCTGCCGATGAGGATCACCATGAGAGGGGCCGGAAGGGCGGGTCGGGCCTGGTTAAGGAAAGCCACGCCGGCGATGACCGACCCGATCAGGACGAGATAGCCCGCTCCCGCGAGCAGCCGGAGACCCTGGCTGCGGACGATTTTCCCGCCGACCGCGAATGTCATGGGGATGAAGTACTTGGTCTGGTCTTCCTTGCGAATGAACACCTTGTAGAACTCGAAGGCGCCCCGCTCCAGCACGTAGGTCACGCCGAAGAGGACGACCAGCGAACCGGCCCGGGCCATGTCGAGCCCGAGTACCCGCTCCGCGACGATCGCCAGTCCGCCCGCCAGGAGAATGCTGCGGAGATACTTGGTCCGGCTGAATCCCTCGTACACCGAATCCTTGTACATCCCCCAGGTCGCGGCGTGGGTCCCGGCCGCGAGTCCTACCAGCAGGGCGATGAAATAGGCTGTCATGGATTTCCCCTGGTTGAGTGTCGAGAAGTACCATTGCCGTCCCTAACTGGCTTCGGTACGTTCCCAACCTGGCCGGCCACCCAAACCTGAGCGTGACCTACCCATCCATCCCCCCAAGGCAGCGCCTCCCCTGATCGAGCTCCGTACCCTCGGGGCCCTGGACCTCCGGAAGCAGGGCAACCCGGTGAGTGCCGTGTTGCAACAGCCCAAGCGGCTTGCGCTTCTCGCCTACCTCGCGATGGCGACGCCCCACCGCTTTCATCGCCGGGACGCGCTGCTGGGGATGTTCTGGTCCGAGCTGGACCAGAGTCACGCCCGCGCCGCGCTCCGCCGGGCGCTGTACTTCCTGCGCCAGGCGCTGGGTGACGAGACCCTGCTGGGCCGGGGTGACGAGGAGATCGCGGTGGCCGAGGCGGGGTTCTGGTGCGATGTCGGCGAGTTCGAACACGCCATCGCGGCGGGTGATTTCAGGAAAGCGGCCGACCTGTATCGGGGCGACCTGCTGGAGGGGTTCTATGTCTCCCAGGCTCCGGAGTTCGAACGCTGGCTCGATCTCCAGCGCTCTCACCTCCGGGAGCAGGCCGCCCTGGTACTGAAGACGCTCACGGAAGAGGCCGAGCGAAACCGCGATTGGGATGGGGCCGCCGGGTGGGCCCGGCGCGCGGCCTCCCTCTCGCCCTATGATGAGGCCGCTTTCCGGAAGATCCTGTCGCTGCTGGAACGCACCGGCGACCGGTCGGGCGTGATCAAGGCTTACGACGAGTTCGCCGCTCGATTGCGCGACGCGTACGAAATCGATCCCTC
>DASYPP010000031.1:0-7835 GCA_036006525.1 Gemmatimonadales bacterium | reverse complement strand
AGGTGGTACGCATTGCGGAACCAATAAGGGCGTAAGCTGTAAGCAGTAAGCAGTAAGCAGTAAGGAGTAAGCAGTTAGCAGTAAGCGGGCATTGGTCGCGGCTATTCCGATGCGTGGGGTCGTCCTATTTGCAAGAATCGGTTCCCGCCTACTGCTTACCGGTTACTGCTCACTTTTTGGATATTGCACCGGCTGGAATTGATGGTATCTTGGAATCGAGTTCGGCAGCGGGACATCGTTTTTGAGCCAACAGTCCGTCGATGGGCCCGAATGCCACCGCCAATGTCATGCCCCCCGGGGGAAGACAGACGCGGCCGGTGAGGGCGCCGCGTATTATCTTCGGGCTTCAATAAACCCCTCGTTGTCGAGCTCATAGGGGCGGGTCCTAGACCCGCCCCTATTGTATACCTCACCCCCAGCCCCCTCTCCATAAATGGAGAGGGGGTTCGTTACCTTCAACCCATGCCTCGCTGTGCCGTGACCCGACGGGTCCATTTCAATGCCGCTCACCGGCTGCACAATTCCACCCGTTCCCCGGAATGGAACCGGGATACCTTTGGCCCGTGTAACAATCCCAACTATCACGGCCACAATTACGAAATGGACGTGACAGTCGAAGGCGAAATCGATGCCGAGACCGGCTATGTCATGGACATCGGGAAGCTGAAGGAGCTGGTCGAGACTCACGTGTTGAGCAGGCTGGATCACCGGAACCTGAATCTCGACGTGCCCTGGTTCCGGGAGCTGATGCCTTCGGCTGAGAATATTGCCGTGGTCTGCTGGAACGAGCTGTCCCGGGTGCTTCCCGGAGGACTGGCGTTGCGGATCCGGCTCTGGGAGACTCCGAGGAACTATGTCGAGTATCAAGGTTCATAAATCCGCCCCACCCAGCGAGCCGTTCGCGCCGATGGTGCGGGAGATTCTGCGCGCCCTGGGCGAGGATCCCGAACGGGAAGGTCTCCAGAAGACGCCTTCCCGGGTGGAAGCGGCATATCGCTGGCTGACCCGGGGCTATCATCTCTCGGTCGCAGACGTGGTGGGAGACGCGGTCTTCGAGGAGAACCACGAGAGCATGATCCTGGTGCGCGACATCGAGCTGTACTCGATGTGCGAGCATCACATGCTGCCCTTCTTCGGCCGGGCCCACGTCGCCTACATCCCCAACGGCCGGATCATCGGGCTCTCCAAGCTTCCGCGGATCGTCGAGGTGTTTGCCCGCCGGCTCCAGGTGCAGGAGCGGCTTACCGACCAGGTGGCCGACGCCGTCATGGACGTGCTGGATCCGACCGGGGTGGGCGTAGTCATCGAGTGCACCCACCTGTGCATGGCGATGCGGGGAGTGGAGAAACAGAACTCGCGCACCGTGACCAGCGCGCTCCGCGGCGGGTTCCGGGACGACGAGAAGACCCGCTCCGAGTTTCTCCGGCTGGTGCACGCGGGGCGCGGCCAGGAGTGAACCAGCTCGCGGGAAAGATTGCGGTGGTGACTGGCGCGTCCCGCGGCATCGGTCGCGCGATTGCCGCGAAGCTGGCCGGCGCCGGCGCGACCGTGGTCCGGCTGGCCCGGACCCTGGCCGACGGGGAAGACGGCCTCTACTACGACCTCACCTGCGACCTGACCGACCCGGTACTCCGCAATCGCGCCACCGACGAGGTGCTGGCCGAGTTCGGTCCACCCCACATCCTGGTCAACAACGCCGGCGGATTCCTGCTCCGGCTTTTCGAGGAGACCAGCGTCGAGGAGTTCGAGGAGCAGGTCCAGCTGAACCTGGTGGCGCCCTTTGCGATCACCCGGGCGCTGCTTCCCGCGATGCGCTCCGCCGGCCGGGGCCATATCGTCACCATCGGCAGCATTTCCGATCATGTCGCCTTTCCCGAGAACGCCGCTTACGCGGCGAGCAAGTACGGATTGCGGGGACTGCACGAGACCCTCGCGGCCGAGTACAAGGGGAGCGGGCTCAAGCTGACGCTGGTGTCTCCCGGTGCCACGGATACCGGGTTGTGGGACGCTTTCGATCCGGATCACCGGGTCGGTTTCACGCCGCGGGAAAAGATGCTGAAGGTGGAGGACGTGGCCGAGGCGGTCATCTTCGTGCTGACCCAGCCCGGCAGGGTGCAGGTAGACGAGATCCGGTTAGGCCCGGCTTGAGATGCGTCCCTTTGGCTCTCTTCGCGAGGCTACCGTTTTCAACTCAGAGACTCAAAGACTCAGAGTCAGACGGTAAATGGCTGATGGCAGACAGTAGTTCTCAGCAGGATTCAGGCTGTTCGCACACGCCATGGGAATCACAAGTCGCTGCCATATGCCATACGCCATATGCCGTTTGTCTCTGAGTCTCTGAGGCTCTGAGTTGAAAACGATGGGGCAGTAGGGAAGCCAACCCGCCCATCCGAAACGCCAAACCACAAGGGCTATGAAGCATCGAAGTTCTGCGCTGCTGAGCATTGGGCTTATGGTGGCACCTTCGCTCGCCAGCGCGCAACAGAGAATCCCGGCGCTGCCAGACTCCACGGGATGGGGCGTCCACGTGCTCACCGTCCAGAAAGACCCGCACGGATCGCTCTGGGTCGGCACCTACGGCCGCGGCATCTACCGCCTGCGTTCCGGTGCGGGTGCCTGGGAGCACATCGCTGCCGACACCACGGCGACCTCGATCTCATTCAACTTCGTCAACAGCTTCGGGTTTGGCCCCCGGGGCGAGGTCTGGTACGGCACCGTGGGCAATGGATGGGGGCTGTCGCTCGACGACGGCCAGACTTGGCGGAACTGGACGCTCAAACAACTGGGACCGGAGTGGCAGTACGTGGCCCCCGACGGCATCGTCACCCGCGGTGATACCACGCTGATCGGAACCGCGGACGGCATCCAGGTCACCACCGATGATGGTGCGCACTGGATGGCGATCGGCGACTCGGTCGGTCCCGCCGCGAAGGGCCCCGCCGATTCGACCTTGCCGCTGCTGCACAGCGAATATGTGCGCTCGCTCCGGGTGACCCCGGACGGCGTCGCCGCCGGCACTTTGTGGGGTCCCGAGTTTCTGCGCGCGGAGGGTGGCTCCTGGGTGGTGCCGCAGGATTCCCGGCCCCGGGAGCGCAGCCTCGCCAGCGACCTGAGGGACGCCGCCGCGGCCACGACCTGGTATCCGTCTCGCTGCGGCGTCAGCAAGAGCGCCCGAACCCGCCGTTGTCTCAGCGGGGGCACGCTCCGCGGGGTCTACCGGCCCCGGCCGTTTCGCACCACCTGGTTCCGCCGCCCTGTCGATTCCACCACCGGCAATACCTACATCGACCAGACCTACCGCTATGGCTCCACCATGGGCGGGTATTTCCAGCAGCACCAGGGCGTGGAGTTCAACAATCCGGACGGCACCCCGGTTCATGCGATCGGCGATGGTGTGGTAGTGTATGCCGGCCGGGCGGAAGCCGGTGCGCTTACTGTCGCGATCAAGCATGACACGACGATTACCGCCGACAGCACCCGCTACTTCGTCTTCTCGGTCTACTACCACAACTCGGCACTCCTGGTCCACGTGGGCGACCGGGTGAAGGCGGGGGACCTGATTGCCCGGGTCGGCAACACCGGCCGAGCGACCAACGACCACCTCCACCTCGAAGTGCACGCGTCGCCGACCGATTCGATCCCGGCGATCGTGGATTCACTGAACCGCTATCCTCTGTATACCACGAATCCCGAGCTGTGGATCCGGCCGCTGCCAGGAACCGGCGTCGTGGCGGGCCAGGTGTGGGACAGCGCCGGCAAGCCGGTGCTCCAGGCGCACATTTTTGGTATCGTGAAATCGCTGCCGACCGAGACTCCATTCTCGTTCATCGAAACCTACGGCACCCGGGCGCATTCCCACCCGCTCTATCACGATCACTTCGCGCTGGGCGATGTGCCGGCCGGGGAATACACGCTGGGCGTGGAGGTCGGTGGGAAGAAGTTGCTGCGGCGGATTCGAGTGGTGGCGGGAAGGATGACCTGGGTGGAATTCCGGCCATCCCGGTGATCCAGGCGCATGGGGCATGGCCGGGGGGCCCCCCCCGAAAAGAATATCGCTCGCGATCCGCCGAACGGGGTAACCGGAAATACGCGAGGCGGTACCTTTTTCCGGGGACCGGCTCGTGTTCATAGAGCTGACGGATATCCTGCGCTGTCCGGAGTCGCACGAGGAACAATTCCTGGTCCTGCTACCCGCCGAAATGCTGGGCCGCTCGGTGCGCTCCGGCCACCTCGGCTGCCCGGTGTGCCTGCGGGAGTACCGGATTGAGAACGGGGTCGCCTTGCTCAGCACCGGGCCGTCTCCAGTCTCCCAGCCTTCCGCACCCAATTCCCTGGTCGATGCGACCGCCGTCGCCGCCTTTCTCGGGATGGCCGGTCCCGGCGGCTACGTCGGTGTCGTGGGGGACCTGCCGGGGCTGGATGGTGGGCTGGCCAGTGCGCTACCCGGTATTCACGTGGCCGCGGTCAATCCGCCGGCCGACCTGCCGGAGTTGCCGATGATGAGCCTGCTCCGCTCTTCCAGCATCCCGATCAAGACCCGATCGTTGCGCGGCGTGGTGCTGGGGAGCAACCTGGGGACCGATCCCGCCTGGGTTTCCGAGGCGGTGAGGGTGGTATTGCCGGGGCTGCGGGTGGTGGGGCAGGGAACCGCGCCGGAGCGCGAGGACTTGAGCGTCCTGGCCTCGGCCGGGGGATGGTGGGTGGCCGTTACGTGACGTCGTGGCTGCCGCCGGCCGGCTCGGCGTACAGCGCCTCGATCTGGTCCTTGTAATTCTTCTCGACCACTCTCCGCTTCACTTTCATCGTCGGGGTGAGCTCCCCGCTCTCGATGGTGAAGTCGCGGGGGATCAGCAGCAACTTCTTCGGCATCTCGAAGCGTGCCAGGTCCCGAAGGTTCTTGACCATTTCGCGCTCCATCTTGGCGACCGTCTCGGGGTTCGCCAGCAGCGAATTGTCGTCCACCGAGATGACCCCCCGCTGTCTCGCCCAGTCCCGCAGGTTATCCATGTTGGGGACGATCAGCATGATGGGGTACTGCCGCTTGTCGCCCAGCATGACCGCATTGGCCACGAACTTGTTCGCCTTGACCCGGCCCTCGATCGGCTGCGGCGCGATCTTCTTGCCGCCGGCCGTGACGATCAGGTCCTTCTTCCGGTCGGTAATCTTGAGGTAGTTCTCCTGGTCCAGCTCGCCGATGTCGCCGGTGTGGAACCATCCATCCGGGTCCAGCACCTCGGCGGTCGCCTCCGGCTTCTTGTAGTACCCCTTCATCACCGAGGGGCTCCTGGTCAGGATCTCCCCGTCCGGCGCGATCTTGACCTCGACCCCCGGCAGCGGCTGGCCCACGGTGCCCAGCCTGATGTGGCCCCAGGTGTTGACCGTGATCACCGGCGAGGTCTCGGTCAGCCCGTACCCCTCGAGAACCGGCAGGCCGGCCGCGTAGAAGAACTTGGCGATCTCGGCCGAGAGCGGCGCGCCGCCGGAGACGAAGAAACGGAGCTTGCCGCCGGTCCTCGCCTGCAGCTTGGAGAAAACCAGCTTGTCGGCGATCCGTTTCTTGAAGGCCAGCCCGCCCGGAATCTCCTTGTTGTTCAGCGCCAGGTCGGCCCACGCTTCCGCGGTATGCTTGGCCCAGAAGAAGATCTGTTTCTTGATGCCGCCGGCCGCGAGCGCGTTCTCCAGCACCCGGGCGTAGATCTTCTCGTAGAGCCGGGGGACCGAAAGCACCACGCTGGGGCTCCGGTCGATCATGTCCTGGGAGACGGTATCGATGCTCAGCGCGTAGTTGATGATGACGCCGCTCAGCATCATGCAGTAGTGGCCGCCCATCCGCTCGAAAATGTGCGACAGCGGGAGGAACGAGAGGCACTGGTCGGTATCCCGGAGTTGCAGCACCGCGAGGCCGGACACCACGTTCGACGTGATGTTCCCATGGGTCAGCATCACCCCCTTGGGATCGCCGGTGGTTCCGCTGGTGTAGATCAGGGTGGCGACGTCATCGGGCCGGGCGGCGAGCGCTTCCTCTTTCCATTTCGGGTACCGGCTTTGCGCGGCTTTCCCCTTCGCCAGCACGCTCTCGAAGCTCAGCACGTTGTGGCCGGTGCTCCGGGCATCGAACGCGATGATGTGTTCCAGCAGGGGCAGGCCGGCGCGGATGTCGACGATTTTCTTGAGCTGGTCCGGCGTGCTGACGCAGACGGCCACGCTTTCCGAGTCCCGCAGGATGTATTCGATCTGCCTGGAAGGCAGGGTGGGGTAGATCGACACGTCGGCGGCCCCGGCCGCGAGGCAGGCGTAGTCGGCGATGGCCCACTCCGGCCGGTTTTCCGAGAGGATGGCGACGTGACCGCCCGGCTTGATCCCCAGTTCGCGGAGCCCGAAGCTGAAATCCCGGACCTTGTCCAGCAGCTCGGCGTAGCTCACGTCGACCCAGGCCCCGCTGAGTTTGCTGCGCATCGCGACCGGCCGCTGCCCGAAGCGCTCGATTGCCTGGAAGAACAGGTCGGTCAGCGTGCGGGGCTCAGCCACCGGGCCTCCGGGGTGGATTCTTGTGTAAGGGTCGATCTTAGATCGACGGGTCGATCTTAGATCGACCCCTACGGATCAAACCTCACGATGAACGCCTGGCCGGAACCGGGGATCAGCACCCCGCTGGGCCGATAGGACCGAATCTCCACGTAGACGCTGTCCGGATGCGGCCGGCCGGAAATCTTCCGGACAAACACCGGGACCGAAGGCTGGCCGGTGGCGGTGGTCGTGGCGTTCAGGACGAACAGTCCGCCGTTCAGCGACGCCGAATCGGCGGCCGGGAAGAACTGGGTGATCTCGTAGACAATCCGCCGTCCGCTGAGCGGGCCGGTAGGATTGATGGAATCCATTTCCGCGACCAGCGGGGCCGACGCGGTATCGACCGAGAGAAGCCGCGCGCTGTCCGGCGGTATCAGCACCAGGCTGTCGGCCATCGGCACCACGGTCAGCGTCACGAAATCGGAAATCAGCGATCCGGATCTGGCCTGTACTTTCGCCGTGCCAGGTACCTTCCCGCTGATCCGGCCGGTCTGGGGATCCAGGAAGACGATGCCGGTGTCGGGGGTGCCCCAGGTGAACGTGGCCGCGACACTGTCTCCCTGCGCGTTGAGCGCCCGGGCGGTCATTGTCGCCGTGTCGCCGATCTCCACCTGGCCGGAAATCCCCGAGCCCGCCACCGCGAACACGTCGATCACGACCGGGGTGCTCGAATCGCCGGACAGGTTGCTGCATCCCAGGGCGGCCGCGAGCAGCAGGCCCGTCAGGTGCGTCCGTTTCACGATTCCGGTTGGACTCCGTTGCCGATATCACGCAGGGCGGATTCCGCGTGATGAATCCAGCGTTCGGCGTCGGGCCCCTTGGGCGGGCGTTCGAGGAAAGACTTGAGATGACCCGCGGCCTCGTCCAGGTCGCCGCGTTTCAGGAGCAGAAAGGCGACGCCGTAGTGGGCGCCCACCAGGGAGTCGTCCACCTCCAGCGCTTTCTTGTAATGCCTGATGGCCTCGTCGGGCTGGCCGGTCTTGGTGAAGGCGATGGCGATGTTCTGGAGGATGCGGATATCGGCCGGGTTTTCCCGGAGCGCCAGGCGATAGGACGTAAGCGCGGCAGCGTAGTCACCCTGCCGTTCGAGGGCGAGTGCCTCGTTGAGATAGTCCAACCGTTGCGGGGCGAGGCGGTCGTTTCCCGACTGCCCGAAAATCCGGCGCCAGATGCTCATCGCGGGGTGGAAACTCCGTCACCGGGAGGAAGGTGTAACTCTGCTCCTGCCACCAAAATAGCCGTTGCCACACGGGGCCGCAACGAGGTAA
>DASYPP010000030.1:0-6437 GCA_036006525.1 Gemmatimonadales bacterium | reverse complement strand
GCAGCCGCCAACCGGAGAGCGTGGAGCTCTGGTGCCGGGGAGGCAGGCAATCGAGATCCAGCTCGACCAGCGCGCGGGTGCGCACCGATTCCTGCATCGGCTCCGGCACCGCGACCACCCTGAAATAGAGATTCAGCGCTTCGAGCGGAGGAATCCGGCTGGCGAACTCCTGGATGAACTCGAGGGCCTGGGCGCTATGCGTGGTCACGACCCCTTCCCAGGCCGCCGAGTAGGCGATCCGGATCCGGGGTTCCAGCGCCTTGGGGAACGGGCGCACCGACATGCGGCTGGGTACGGACATTTGCTTCGTCTGGTTCGAGGCGCGTTGGAGGAGGTGAGTCCAATCGGTTCCCCGCAATTTTCGAGCAGGACCCTGAGGCCGTCCGATTGGCCCTTCCCAGGGTCGAGGAATCCGCCGATCAGTGCTGCTATCTCATTGCTGGATAATAAAATAGGCCGCCGCGGCTCCTGCGCCGCGACGGCCTGGTCTGGTTCGGGACTTATACCACTGTTCCCGCTTACTGCTCGACGACGATCAGGTACTTGCTCGGACCCCAGAACAACTCGGGATTCGAGATCTGGATGCTGCCCTGGAACTCGCCCTTCTCGCTGGGCTGAGCGCCCAGCCCGGCCAGGTTCTGGCGCGAGATGATCTTGTATTTCTTGCTCGAATCCGGCAGCGCAACGACCGTGAGGCTCCTCATGTCGCCCGAGGTGAATCCGGTGTTGTCCAACTGCCGGGCCGGCTGGAGCGACTTGCCGCCGAAGAAGAGGAACTTGCTGCCCTCCTCGACCGCGACGCCCCGGTCCACCAGGTCACGCTTCTTCCCGATGGTATAGAAGACGAGGTTCCGCTCCGTCGTCAGCGTGTCAACCTGGCCGGTCAGCTCCTCTTTCTGGGCCACCAGCTTCACGTTGTCGGACTGCAGCTGGTTGATCTGGTCGGTCATCGCGAGAATGGACACCTTCTGGGTGTCGATAATGGCCTGGAACTGATTGATGGTGTTCTGGAACGCGACCACCTGCGCCCGCAGGGTATCACCCTCGCGGCCCATGGCGCGCAGCCGCCGCTGGCTGGCAGCCAGCTGGGTCTCGGCCTGGTTGATCCGCACGGTCACTTCCTTCACCTTGCCAAGCAGGTAGTCCTGGACCCGGACGGTATCCATCGCACCGGTCTCGGTGCTGGAAACCGGGAGCACACCGGTCCGGATATCCTTGACCTTGTTCAGCTCATTGTTGATGTCGTTCATGAGCTGGGTATTGTCGACCACCATCTTGAGAAGGCTGTCCTTCTCGGCGGAGATGGACTGCATCTGCGAAACCTGCTGCCGCAGTGCAACGTTCTCCTGCTTGGCCTTGTTGTCGCAGCCTGACATTGCCAGGACCGTCAGGGCGCCTGCGACCATTGCACGGTATGCTCTCATACCTAGCCTTCCTTCATCTGGGTTATGGTAGGGGAATTGCCACTCAATATATCGAGGCGGGTCAGGTTTTTCGCGTGATATCCGTCACAAACAAGGCGATAGAGGGCGGTAATAGGCGGTAATGGTCGGTAGGCGTGAGGCATTCATCCACCACGGATATTAGTCTCGCAAACCCTACCACTTTTTACCGCCCTCTACCGCCCATTACCGTCTTATTCACGAACCCAGAATCTCTCTGAGTTTGAGAGCCATCTGGGGCCCCAGCCCCCCGTCCTCTTCGTGCTTCAGGAAGGTGTAGGCCCGGTCCCACGGCTGGCTCCGGATCCGGTCGGCCCAGGCTCCGAGCTGCGTCTCGTCATAGGCCTCGCTCCGCAGCCGCAAGTAACCCCAGGTCGCGGTGGGGACGAACGGAGTCTCGCCGTGGTCGCCATCCACCACGCAGAGCGCCACGTCGTGGCTCTTGAGCGCCTGGTACACGTCGTCGCTGAACCAGCTCTCGTGCCGGAACTCCATCGCCGCCGGGCAGCGGCGGGGGAGCAGCGCCAGGAAATCCTGCAGCAGCGGCAAGTCCTTCTTGAAGTTGGGGGGGAGCTGAAAGAAACTGGGCCCCTGGCGTTCGCCCAGTACAGCGGCGGTCCGGAGGAAATATTCGACGTGTTCGCCCACCTCCTTGAGCCGGCTCAAGTGGGTGATCCGGCGCGATGCCTTGAGCACAAAAATGAAATCGGCCGGCACCTGGCCGGCCCATTGCAGCAGCAGCTTCTCGGTCGGCATCCGGTAGAAGGTGTTGTTGATCTCCACCGCCGGGAACCGCTCGGCGTAGAACGGCAGCATGGCGTCGGCAGCCAGGTCCTCCGGATAGAATCCGCCTTTCCACTCCTTGTAGGAGTAACCCGACATGCCCACGAACACATTCATCAAGAACCCTCTACAGCGTGAAGGGTGAAGGGTGAAGGGTAAAGGGTCACAGGTGATGCTTCCTTCGGGTTTTCCCCTTCACCTTTGACCCTTCACCCTTCACGCTTTTTTTGCTGCTGAGTTCACGGTATGTCGTGAGATGGCGCCTGGCGGCGGCCGGTTGGCCGGTCTTCTGGTACAGTTGCGACAGGTTATGGTGAGCATCTGCGAAGTAGGGATCCGATTCGACCGCACGCCGGTACGCGACGATCGCATCGTTGGTCTCACCCAGGTCTTCCAGCGCGATGCCCAGGTTGAAGGCTGCCGTGGCGTGGTTGCGCTTCAGGCCCAGCGCCTTGCGAAAATGCTGAATGGCTTCGACCACCTCGTTCTGTTCATAGAGCAGGCGGCCCAGGTTCACCTGGGCATCGGCGTTCCGGGGATCATCCCTCAGGGTCAGCTCGTACGCCCTGGTCGGTCTTGCCTTGACCGCTTTGCGCTTGCTGACCCGCCGGACCCCTCGGAAATCCAGCTGCAGTTGCCCTGACTCGGGATTCCAGGTCCGGTTGCCGTCCCGCGCCACGATGCGGCGGCCTTCCGCGGAAATCCGGATGTTCCCCAGCGTATGTCCCTCCGGCAGCTCCCGAATGAGGCGGCGGAACGCGTTGCGGACCCGGCGCGCGGGGATGTTCGCATCCGCCAGCGCCCGGGCCGCCCGCAGGAGGACCAGGTCTTGAAAGGAGAATCGGTAGGCCCGTCGCTTCCCGCGCGCCGGTTTCAGAAAACCCGCTCGCGCGTGACCGTACACCTGGCGGAGAGAAATTCCCAGGAGCTGGGCGACTTCGCGGGAAGAATAGACCTTCATAGCTTATGGCGTATGGCTTATGGCAGATGACATATCGCGTGTCGCCTATCTCAACGCCTTAGAGTCCCACGCTCTGATGTGCCGCACCAGATTCGAGTCAGCATTGGTGTTTGCCATATGCCATAAGCCATATGCTGTTTTGTCAGCCAGCCTTGCGCTTCTTCTTTGTTTCGGGCGCCTTCTTGGCCGGGCGCCTGGCTTCCTTGCGCTCGGCCTCCGCGGCGTCCGACTTCTTCGACAGGCTGGCTTTCAATGCCGCCATCAGGTCGAGCACCTTGGACGCCGGGGCCTCGGACGGCTCGCTGGTGATCTCCTTGCCGCCTTCCACCTTCTTCTCGATGGCTTCCATGATCCGGTCGTGCACCTGGTCGTGGTAATGCTCGGGATGAAACTCGTCGGTGGCTCCCTGCTCGATCAGCTGCTTCGCCAGCGCCAGCTCGGCGGGTTTTACCTGGGTGTCGGGAACCTCGACCTCGGAGGTCTTTCGCACCTCGCTGGCATAGTGCAGCTGCTCCATCACGAGCACCCCGTCCTGGGGGCGGAGCAGGACCAGGTTCTGCTTGCCCCGCGCGGCGTATTGGCCCAGGCCGGCCCGCCCGGTTTCCTTCAGTGCTTCGCCCAGCAACCGGTAGGCTTTCTCGCCACCCTTGTCCGGTCCGAGGTAGTAGACCCGGTCCACGAAGACCCGGTCCACCAGCTTCAGGGGGACGAATTCATTGACGTCGATGGAATTGGTCGCCTTTTCGTCCAGCGCCTTGATCTCATCGGGCGTGAAGAGCACGTACTGCCCCTTGCTGAACTCGTATCCCTTGATCATGTCGTCCTTCTCCACCACGGCCTCGTCCTTGGGGCAGACGTACTGCTGTTTGAGCCGGGTACCGCAACTCTTGTGTAGCCAGTTGAAACTGATGCTGCCCGACGATTCGCTGGCGGAATAGAGCTTGACCGGTACCGAAACCAGGCCAAAGGAAATGGTGGCGGATGCTATGGGGCGCGCGCTCATTATGGGGCTCAAAAGGGGAGAGGAACTCCTAGAATAGACCGGCGACGACAGCATCGTCAAGCCGATTACCTTAGAAACCACCTCATGGCAGACGACCTTCTCTCATCCTATCGGGCCAAGCGGCCCCGCGATCCCGCTCCCCAGCCGGCCGGGGAGGCGGCGATCCGGGACGCCCTGGAACAGCTCAAGGCGCCCCGGCGCAAAGTGACCGCATCCGATGTCGGGATGATGCTGGCGGAAGTGCGGGACGGCCCCTTTACCAGGGAGGGATGGCTCTTCGAGATCAAGCTCGATGGGTATCGCCTGATGGCGGGGAGTGAGAAGGGAAAACCCTCCCTGATCAGCCGCAACGGCCTCGACCTGGCCGGGAGCTTCCCCGAGATCAGCCGGGCCGTGGCGGCGCTACCCTTCAGCAATATCGTGATCGATGGCGAAGTTGTCGCGCTGACCCCGGAGGGTCGTCCCAGCTTTCAGCTGCTTCAACAGGCCCGGACGGCGGCCGAGCTTCCCGTCATCTACTATGCGTTCGATCTCCCCGGTTTTGCCGGGTACGACCTTCGCGGGCTGCCGCTGCTGGTCCGCAAGGAGCTGCTGCGCCGGGTGATCCCGACGGCTGGCCCGGTTCGCTACCTCGAGCATTTCGAGACCGAAGGCGAATCCCTGTACCAGCACGTCGTCAAGCTGGGCCTGGAGGGAGTCGTCGCCAAGCGGACCGATGCGCCTTACAAGGCCGGGCGGTCCCCGCTCTGGAACAAGATCCGCGCCGATCGCTCCGATGACTTCGTGGTCGTGGGATACACCCCGCCCAAGGGCGCGCGCGGCGGTTTCGGTGCCTTGCATCTCGCGCAGTACGTCGATGGAAACCTGGTCTATTCAGGACGAGCGGGGAGCGGGTTCAGCGGCAAGCAATTGCAGGAGGTGAAGGCCGACCTCGATCGCATCCAGCGGAAGAGCCCGCCCTGCGACGGACCGGTTCCGTTCGGGGAAACCAGCGGGGCCATTCCGATCACCGCAATTCCGGACTATCGCATCTCGACCTGGGTAGAACCCCGCCTGGTGGCGGAGGTCCGCTTCAAGGAGTGGACCCAGGAAGGCTACCTTCGCCACCCGGTCTTCCTCCGGTTTCGGGAAGACAAGCCGCCCTTGGAATGTGTCCGCCAGGGCACACCGGCTGTTGCCAGGCCCACCGTGAAGCCCACGCTCAAGGGCTCCGCGGTCCAGGTCACCAATCGGGACAAGGTCTTCTGGCCGGAGGACGGCTACACCAAGGGAGACCTGATCGAATACTACCGTGCGATTGCGCCCTGGTTATTGCCCTACCTGCACGATCGCCCCGTGGTGCTGACCCGCTATCCCGACGGTATTGCGGGCAAGAATTTTTTCCAGAAGGATGCGCCGGGCCATGTGCCGGCCTGGTTGCGAACGGTGCGGCTCTGGAGCGAACAGGCCCAGCGGGACATCGACTACTTCGTCTGCGAGAACGAGGATGGCCTGGTGTATCTCGCCAACCTGGCTTCGATCCCGCTCCATATCTGGGCCAGCCGGGTCGAAACCCTGGCTCTGCCGGACTGGTGCAGCCTCGATCTCGATCCCAAGGGCGCGCCGTTCGGCGATGTCATCACTCTCGCCCGGTCGGCGCGGGAGCTTTGCGAGCGGATCGGGCTGCCGGCCTTCATCAAGACCACCGGCTCGTCCGGACTTCACGTCATGATTCCACTCGGTCGCCAGTTTACCCACGACCAGGCCAAGACCCTGGGCGAGGTCCTGGCCCACGCGCTGGTGAAAAAGCATCGGGCCATCGCCACCACGACCCGCGCGGTGCAGAAGCGGGAAGGCAAGGTGTATGTCGACTACGGGCAGAACGGCCACGGCAAGCTCCTGGTGGCGCCCTTCAGCGTCCGCGCGCTTCCCGGCGCCCCGGTGTCCATGCCGCTCAAGTGGACCGAGGTGAAAGCGGGACTGGACATCCGGGGCTTCACCATCAAGAACGCCATCGCGCGGATGAAGAAACTGAAGCAGGATCCGCTCCTGCCGATCATGCAGATTGAGCCGGACCTCGAGTCGGCCCTGGATGCGTTGCAGAGGGAGATGTGAAAGGGCGGTAGAGGGCGGTAGAATGCGGTAACGGGCGGTAGGCTTAAGGGCTGTCATCCCGAGTGAAACGAGGGATCTTCTCAGCTCTAAGAAGATCCCTCGCTCCGCTCGGGATGACCGATCGCATTACCGCCTTTTACCGCCCTTTACCGCC
>DASYPP010000029.1:0-11107 GCA_036006525.1 Gemmatimonadales bacterium | reverse complement strand
TGCCGTTGGTGGAGGCGACGTGCGAGGACTGCGTCTCCTGCTGGCTGGCGGTGCCGCCGATGTGGAAGGTCCGCATCGTCAGCTGGGTGCCCGGCTCGCCGATCGACTGCGCGGCGAGAATGCCGACCGCTTCGCCCATGTCCACGATATCCATGGTCGCCAGGTTCCGGCCGTAGCACATCCGGCAGATACCCCGGCGGGCCTCGCAGGTGAGCACCGAGCGGATCTTGACCTTCTCGATCCCGGCTTCGTCGATCGCGGTGGAGGCCAGCTCGTCAATCAGCTTGCCGGCCGTCACCAGGATCTTGGGATCGCCGTGCTCGTCCAGCTCATGCGGGTCATACACGTCCTCCGCGGCAACCACGCCGAGGATCCGCTCCTTCAGCGGCTCGATGATGTCCTCGCCTTCCTTGAGCGAAGAGATCTCGAGGCCCATGATGGTTCCGCAATCTTCCTCGGTGACCGTGACATCCTGCGCCACGTCCACCAGCCGGCGGGTCAGGTAGCCGGCGTCCGCCGTCTTCAAGGCGGTGTCGGCCAGGCCCTTCCGGGCGCCGTGGGTCGAGATGAAGTACTCGAGCACGGTCAGGCCTTCGCGGAAGTTCGACTTGATCGGGCTTTCGATGATCTCGCCGATACCGCCGGTCAGCTTCTTCTGCGGCTTCGCCATCAGGCCGCGCATGCCGGCCAGCTGGCGGATCTGGTCCCGGCTGCCCCGGGAACCCGAGTCGAACATCATGAAGACCGGGTTGAAGCCGCCGCGGGAGCGCCGCATGTGATTGACCATCGCCTCGGCCACGTCGTTGTTGGCGTGGGTCCAGGCGTCGATCACCTTGTTATACCGCTCGCCGAAGGTGATCTGGCCGGTATTGTAGGCCTTCTGGAACCGGGCCACGCGCTTGTCGGCCTCTTCCAGCAGGGTGATTTTCTCTTCCGGAACCTCGAGATCCTCGATGCCGATCGAGATGCCCCCGTGGGTCGCGAAGCGGAACCCGAACTCCTTCAACCGGTCCAGCAGCAGCACGGTATCGGACAGCCCGGCCTTCATGTAGCTCTGCAACACCAGGTCGGACAGCACTTTCTTCTTCATCAGCTCATCGCGGAAACCGACCTCCGCCACCAGCTTGACGGGCAGGATGTTGTTGAACATGACCCGCCCGACCGTGGTCTGGACCCAGCGCGGCTTGGGATCGTTGGATCCCCGCGGAGGCACCACCCAGAAGTGGATCGCGGTATGGTAGTCGACGCTGCCATTGAGCAGCGCCATCTCCAGCTCCGCCGGGGTGCCGAAGTGGCGCGCCTTCTTCCAGTACTCCTCGCGCACCTTCGCCTTGTCCTTCCCCTCGGCCAGCTTCTCTTCGAACTCGCGCGGCAGCTTGGTGAGGAAGTAGGACCCCAGCACCATGTCCTGCGACGGCTCGGCCACCGGACGCCCGTCCGACGGCTTGAGGATGTTGTTGGACGAAATCATCAGCAGCCGCGCCTCGATCTGGGCCTCGAAGGAGAGCGGCACGTGCACGGCCATCTGGTCGCCGTCGAAGTCCGCGTTGAACGCGGCGCAGACCAGGGGGTGAATCCGGATCGCCTTGCCTTCCACCAGCACCGGCTCGAAGGCCTGGATGCCCAGCCGGTGCAGCGTCGGCGCCCGGTTCAACAGCACCGGGTGGTCCTGGATTATCTCTTCCAGGATCTCGTAGACTTCGGGCGACTCCTTTTCCACGATCTTCTTGGCCCGCTTCACCGTCTCGGCGATGCCCTTCTGCACCAGCTGGTGGATGATGAACGGTTTGAACAATTCCACCGCCATCGCCTTGGGCAGGCCGCACTGGTGGAGCCGGAGCTCCGGACCCACCACGATGACCGACCGGCCGGAGTAGTCCACCCGCTTGCCCAGCAGGTTCTGCCGGAAGCGGCCCTGCTTGCCCTTCAGCATGTCGGAGAGCGACTTGAGCGGCCGCTTGCCGCGGCCCCGGATCGCCTTGGACCGGCGGCCGTTGTCGAACAGCGCGTCCACCGCCTCCTGGAGCATCCGCTTTTCGTTCCGCAGGATGACTTCCGGCGCCTTGTGCAGGATCAGCTTCTGCAGCCGGTTGTTCCGGTTGATGACCCGGCGGTACAGGTCGTTGAGGTCGCTGGTGGCGAACCGCCCGCCATCGAGCGGCACCAGGGGACGCAGGTCCGGCGGAATCACCGGCACCACGTCCAGGATCATCCAGGTCGGGTTGTTGGGCAGGTCGCCCGAGTCGCCCGAGGAGAGGAACGCGTCCACGATCTTCAGCCGCTTCAGCATCTGCTTCTTGCGGTGCTGGCTGGTTTCGGTTGCCACGCCGTTGCGGAGTTCCTCGGCCAGCTTCTTGATATCCAGCCGGCTCAGCAGCTCCCGTACCGCCGGTGCGCCGATATCGGCCCGGAAGCCGGTGTCGCCTTCGTCCTTGGCCTTGGCGCGCATCGCGAGGAATTCGTCCTCGTCCAGCAACTGGTTGTACTCGACGTCCTGGTCGCCCGGCTCGATCACGATATAACTGGAGTAGTAGATCACCCGCTCCAGGTCACGCAGGGTGACGTTCATCAGGTTGCCCATCGGCGAGGGCAACGTCTTGAAGAACCAGATGTGGGCGACCGGCACCGACAACTCGATGTGCCCCATGCGCTCGCGGCGCACCTTGGACAGGGTCACCTCGACCCCGCAGCGGTCGCAGATCACGCCGCGATAGCGGATCCGCTTGTACTTCCCGCAATGGCACTCCCAGTCCTTCACCGGGCCGAAGATCCGCTCGCAGAACAAGCCATCCTTCTCCGGCTTGAACGAGCGGTAGTTGATGGTCTCCGGCTTGGTCACCTCGCCCCAGGACCACCAGTTCCGCTGCCCCTGCAACTCCAGGCGCTCGCGTTCCTTGGAATCCCTGGGCCCCCGGATTTCTTCGGGAGCGGCGATCCGGATGCTGATATAGTCGAAACTCGAGCTCTTGGGCTCGCGACCGCTGCGAAAATCAATCATTGGTTACCCTCTCGTACCCGTTGAACGTGGACCGGTGAACGTGATTTCTCGCGCTCTGCGCGCACCCTGTGCGCGCCTTCAGCCCGTCATCTCTGCACCCTGCATTCTGCACCCTGCACGTTCTCATTCATCACCGTCAGCGGTGGTCCCCAATGTGACTTTGAGGCCCAGCGCCTGGAGCTCCTTCACCAGCACGTTGAACGACTCGGGGATGCCGGGTTCCGGCAGGTTCTGCCCCTTTACGATGGCCTCGTACACCTTGCTGCGGCCGTTCACGTCGTCCGACTTGACCGTGAGCATCTCCTGCAGCACGTGGGCGGCGCCATACGCTTCCAGCGCCCACACTTCCATTTCGCCGAACCGCTGGCCGCCGAACTGCGCCTTGCCGGCGAGCGGCTGCTGGGTCACCAGGGAGTACGGCCCGATGGACCGGGCGTGGATCTTGTCGTCCACCAGGTGGCTCAGCTTCAGCATGTAGATCGAGCCGACCGTGACTTCGCCCTCGAAGCGCTGCCCGGTGCGGCCGTCACGGAGCACGGCCTTGCCGCCCGGCGTCAGCCCGGCGGTGCGCAGCAGCTCGTTGGCCGCCGCCTCGACTTCGTCCGCGGTGGCCTTGCCGCCCAGCAGCACGGCCAGGGCCGGCTTGCCGGACTGCTCCAGCACTTCCGCCTGGGTGAGCTCACCCGATTTCTCGAGATCCTTGGCGGCCTTCTGGTACGACTTCGAGTCCTTGCCGCCGTTCCCCAGCTGGTGCTGGTGGAAAGCAACCTCGTTCTTCCGCTGTCCCTGCTCCCGCTCGCTCAGTTCCCGGCCGGCTTCGGCGAGGAAGTCCCTGAGCCCGGTGTAGATCTCCTTGGTGCTCGCCGACGTCCCCCGGCTGGCCAGGTCCGAAATGCCGGCCTCCGAGAGGTTGGAACGCTTGCCTTCTTCGGCCAGCTGCTTCAGGTCCTCCACCATCTTCACGATGATGTCGGGTCCCACCACCGGCGGCCGGGTCTTCAGCTTGAGCGCCTGGCCGGCCCAGGACAGGCCGGCGATCCGCATCAGCACGCCGATCTCGTTCTCGTCGGCGCCGCGGAAGACCGGCGTCTTGGCCTTGAAGCCGAGCAGCCGTGCGCACCAGCCCAGGTGGGTCTCCAGGATCTGGCCCACGTTCATCCGGCTGGGGACGCCCAGCGGGTTCAGCACGATATCCACCGGCGAGCCGTCGGGCAGGAACGGCATGTCCTCTTCCGGCACGATCCGGGCGACGATGCCCTTGTTGCCGTGCCGACCCGCCATCTTGTCGCCCACCGAGACTTTGCGCTTCTCGGCGATATACACTTTCACCAGCTGGATCACGCCCGGAGGCAGTTCGTCCGGCTGGAGAATCTTGTCGATCTGGTCTTCCGCCTTTTCCTCGACCTTGGCCCGTTCCTTATATGCGGCGTCGATGGTCGCCCGGATCCGCTCGTTGGACCCCTTGTTGGCTACCCGGAGCGTCTTCAGGTCCACATCGGCCAGGTCGATGTCTTCCAGCGCCTGGGCGGTGAGCTTGGCGCCGGCCGGCCGGTACTCTTCGACCGTGCCGTTCCTGAGCATGAGGGCTACTTCCTGGTTCTGCAGCAGGTGATTCAGCTCATCGAACATGGCGGTGCTGATCCGGGTCTTCTCGTCGTTCTCCACCCGGCGCACTTCGCCGATCCGCTCGCCCCGGTCCTTCTCGACCACCTGGTCTTCCACCCGGCTGAAGATCTTCACGTCGATCACCACGCCCCGCATGCCCGGAGGCACCTTGAGCGAGGAATCCTTCACGTCCTTCGCCTTCTCGCCGAAGATCGCGGTCAGCAGCTTCTCTTCCGGCGACAGCTCGGTCTCGCCCTTCGGCGTGATCTTGCCGACCAGGATGTCGCCCGGCTTCACGTGGGCGCCGATCCGGACGATGCCGCGCTCGTCGAGGTCCACCAGCGACTCGTCGGAGACGTTGGGGATTTCCCGGGTAATCTCCTCCTGGCCGCGCTTGGTGTCGCGGACATGGAGTTCCAGCTCCTGGATGTGGATCGACGAGTAGACGTCGTCCTTGACCAGCCGTTCGGAGAGCACGATGGCGTCTTCAAAGTTGTGGCCGTACCAGGGCATGAAGGCGACCAGCACGTTACTGCCCAGCGCCAGCTCCCCGTCCTCGGTGGCCGACCCGTCGGCGATGATCTGCCCGGCGGCGACCTTCTGGTTCAGCTGCACCAGGGGCCGCTGGTTGATCGCGGTATCCTGGTTGGTGCGCCAGAATTTCTTCACCCGGTAGCGGTCGTGCTGGGTGAGCCGGGCCAGCGGGGTCTCCCCCAGCCGGACACCGTTCTCGCCCGCGTCGACGATGATCTCGTCGGCGGTTACCCGGGTCACGGTTCCCGCCCGGCGGGCGATGATGACCGCGCCGGAGTCCCGCGCCACTTTCTCTTCCAGCCCGGTACCGACCAGCGGCGCCTGGGGGAACAGCAACGGCACGCTCTGCCGCTGCATGTTGGAGCCCATCAGCGCGCGGTTGGCGTCGTCGTGCTCCAGGAACGGAATCAGGGCCGCGGCGATGGAGACCAGCTGTTCCGGCGCCACGTCCATGAAGTCGATCCGTTCCGGCGGCAGCAGCGGGTAGTCGTCGCCCTTGCGGCACAGCACCAGCGCTTCCTCGAACTTGCCGGCTTCGTCCAGCGGGGCATTGGCCTGCGCGATGTTGTAGCCCTCTTCGTCGCTGGCCGAGAGCCACTTCACGTCGTTGGTGACCTTGCCCGCCTTGACCACCCGGTACGGAGTCTCGATGAAGCCCAGCTCGTTGATCCGGGCGTAAGTCGAGAGACTGGTGATCAGGCCGATGTTCGGACCTTCCGGCGTCTCGATCGGGCACATCCGGCCGTACTGCGAGTAGTGCACGTCGCGGACTTCGAAGCCCGCCCGTTCCCGGGTCAGGCCGCCGGGGCCCAGCGCGCTCAGCCGTCGCTTGTTGGTCAGCTCGGCCAGCGGGTTGGTCTGGTCCATGAACTGCGACAGCTGGGATGACCCGAAGAACGCCTGGATCACCGCGCTCACCGTCCGCGCATTGACCAGGTCGTCCAGCGAGATCTTCTCCGGATCGCTGTTGATGCTCATCCGCTCCTTCACCAGCCGGGCCATGCGGGACAGGCCCACCGAGAACTGATTGGCGATCAGCTCGCCCACCGACCGGATCCGGCGGTTGCCGAGATGATCGATGTCGTCGGTAAATCCGCGCCCGTCGTGCAGCTCGATCAGGTAGCGGATGATGGCAATGAAGTCCTCTTCCGTGAGGACGGTCTGGTTCGAATCAATGCCGAGCTTGAGCCGCTGGTTGATCTTGTAGCGGCCCACCCGGCCCAGGTCATAGCGCTTGGGGTTGAAGAACAGCTTCTGCAGCTGCTGCCGCGCGGTCTCCAGGTTCGGCGCCTCGCCCGGACGCAGCAGGGCGTAGATCTGCTCCAGCGCCTCGGCCTCGTTCTTGGTCGGGTCCTTGGCCAGGGTGTTCTTGATCAGCGGCGAATCGGAGCGTCCCGGCGGAAGCAGGACCTCGACCCGCACCACGTTGTGCTTGCGCAGCCTGGCCCGGAGCGTATCGGTCACCTCTTTGCCGCCTTCGGCCAGCACCTCGCCGGTCTCCGGGTCGGCCACGTCGAACGCCAGAATGTGGCGGTGCCGGTCCCGGGTGCTGGTGGGCTGTTCCTCGTCGCGCAGGTCCAGGGTGCCGTAGCCGGTAAACACCCTGACCGTCTTCACGCCGACGTGGCGCATCGCGTTCAGCCGCTCGGCGACCAGCTCATCGCCCACCTTGCCCAGCGGTTCACCGCCCTTGTCTTCCGGGTTGGCCACGTCGGCCGCGAGCAGGGCGCCCATCACTTCGCGCCGCTCGTGCCGGGCTTCCAGCTTCCCGGTGATGTCCAGGTCCTTGGTCGCGAAGAAGAGCCGCAGGATGTCGGCGTTCTCCCCGTAGCCGAAGGCCCGCAGCAGCGCGGTGGCCGGGAATTTCTTCTTCTTGTCGATGTGCACGTAGATCACATCGTGGATGTCGATCGTGAACTCGACCCAGGAGCCCCGGAACGGAATGATCCGGGCCGAGAACAGGCGCTGGCCATTGGGGTGGGTGTCCTCTTCGAACACCACGCCCGGCGAGCGGTGCAGCTGGCTCACCACGACGCGCTCGGCGCCGTTGATGACGAAGGTGCCGAGCGGGGTCATGATCGGCAGCTCGCCCAGGTACACTTCCTTCTCGATGATGTTCTTGGGCCGCTTGACGGCATCGACCTCCTCGAACACCACCAGCTGGAGCGTGGCCTTGAGCGGCGCGGCATAGGTCATGTCGCGCTCGATGCATTCCTCGACCGTGTACTTGGGATCGCCCAGGTTATAGCGGACGAAATCCAGGCTGTACTTCCCGTTCACGTCGCCGATCGGGAAGAGGTCGCGGAACACCCGCTCCAGGGAAACGTCCTGGCGGTCGCCGCCCACGTCGTCCGGGGCCATGAGGCTCTGGAACGCGGCGGTCTGTATGTCGAGAAGATGGGGCATAGGCATCCCACCTTCGCGCTTCGAAAACATGATTACCGGTCGTGTCTGTGGCATTTTCTCGCTCTCGCCCAACACAAATGGCCCCGGGAACGGGCCCGTCCGCCCAATGCGGAGGGGCCTCGCGGGGCTTCAGTTACAACGAACCTGCAGGGTGTTGCCTTGAAATCATGTCGTCTCACCGAAGTAGGGGAAGGAGATCCGTCGCCGGCTGAAGCCGGCTCAGGACATGCCTTCAGCCTACTTCAGCTCGACGCTCGCTCCCTGTTCTTCCAGCTTCTTCTTGATTTCCTCGGCCTCGGCCTTGGCGACGGCGTCCTTCACCACGCTGGGCGGGCTGTCCACCAGGTCCTTGGCTTCCTTCAGGCCCAGGCTGGTGACTTCGCGGACCACCTTGATCACCTGGATCTTCTTGGGGCCGGCGTCCTTGAGCACGACCGAGAACTCGGTCTTCTCCTCGACCGGGGCCGCGGCCGCGCCGCCGCCCGCGCCACCCGCCGGCGCCGCGGCAACCGGGGCGGCGATGGTGACATTGAACTTCGTCTTGAAGGTCTCGATGAAATCCGCGAGCTCCAGCACGGTCATGCCGCCGATCGCGTCGAGCAGCTCGTCTTTGCTGATGGTGGTGGGCATTGTCCTGTTCTCTCCAGTGATTAAGAATCAGCGCCAGCGCTGCGCTGGCTATGAAGCGCCTCGAAAGCGCCGACAACCTGCATGAGCATTCCATTCATGACGCCGGCCAGCTGGGCCAGCGGTGACTGCATCGCGCCCAGCAGCTGGCTGAGCAGGACGTCCCGCGACGGCAGGGACGCCAGCTGCTTCACCTGGGCCGGCGACATCGAACGGCCGTCCACCAGGCCGATCCGGATGGCCGGCTTCTCGAACTCCCGGGCGAAATCGGTGAGCACCTTGGCGGCGGCCACCGGGTCCTTGCCGGCCAGTACCAGTCCGGTCGGGCCGGCCAGGTGATCGTTCAGCGACTTGATGTTGTTCGCCTCGAGCGCGCGCTGGGCCAGCGAATTCTTCACGACGACGTAGCTCACCCCGGCGGTGCGCAACCGGCGCCTGAGCTCGGTCATCCGGAGCACGTTGAGCCCGGTGAAGTCGGTGACGTACAAGTTGGGAGACGCCTTGAACCGCTTGGAAAGCGTATCCACCGTTTCCTGCCGTTCGGTCTTGCTCATCGATACACCGCCGTGTCGATCCGCACGCCGGGACCCATGGTGCTGGAGACCGTCGCCGACCGGATATAGATGCCTTTCGCCGCGGGCGGCCGGGCCCGGACGATGGTTTCCATGAAGCTGTTCAGATTGTCCGCCAGCTGGTCGGCGGTGAAGTTCACCTTGCCGATCGGCGCGTGGACATTCCCGGTCTTGTCCACCCGGAATTCGATCTTGCCGGCCTTGATCTCGCGGACCGCCTTGGTGACGTCCATGGTCACCGTCCCCGCCTTGGGGTTCGGCATCATGCCGCGGGGCCCCAGCACTTTGCCGAGCTGTCCCAGCTGGCCCATCACGTCCGGCGTGGCGACGATCACGTCACACTCCAGCCAGCCCTCTTTCAGCTTCGCGATGTACTCGATGCCGACGAAATCGGCGCCCGCCGCTTCGGCTTCCTTGATCCGGTCGCCCTGGGTAATCACCAGCACCCGCACCGACTTGCCGGTGCCGTGGGGAAGGACGACGGTGCCCCGGACCACCTGGTCGGCGTGGCGGGGATCCACTCCCAGCCGGACGGCAACGTCCACCGTCTCGTTGAACTTGACGAACGCCACGGCCTTCACCGTCTCGACCGCTTCCCGGGTCGAGTACTCGCGGGTGCGGTCGACCTTGGCGACCGCGGCCTTGAACCGCTTGCCCTGGGATGGCATCAGTCGGCGACCTCCAGCCCCATGGACCGCGCGGTGCCGGCGATCATCTTCATGGCGCTCTCCAGGTCGGACGCGTTGAGATCGGCCATCTTGATTTCGGCGATCTTCTTGAGCTGGGCCCGCGTTACCTTGCCGACCTTGGTCCGGTTGGGCTGGGCGCTGCCTTTTTCAATGCCGGCTTCCTTCAGCAACAGGTTGGGCGCCGGCGGCGTCTTGGTAATGAAGGTGAATGTCCGGTCCCCGAAGATGGTGACGACCACGGGGATGACCATCCCTGCCTGGGATTGGGTCCGGGCATTGAACTGCTTGCAGAACTCCATGATGTTGACGCCATGCGGACCCAGCGCCGTACCTACCGGCGGTGCCGGGTTCGCCGCGCCAGCCGGGCACTGCAGCTTGACGACAGCGGTGATCTTCTTGGCCATTCACTCTCCTTCGTAGCGCCCGTCCATCGGGCTCCCACCTATGCCGGGTGGTGACGGTGACAACCACAAGCGTTCAAGGTGCAAATACGCTTTTCTCTTCAGTGACCTCGTAACTGCAGATAATCCAGCTCTACGACCGTGGGCCGGCCGAACAGGCTGACGCTCACCCGGACCTTGCCCTTGTCGCCCAGGATTTCCTCGACCGTGCCGCTGAAATCCGAGAAGGGACCCTCGGTGATTTCCACCACCTGGCCCACCATGAAAGGGATCTCGTCCTTCGGCTCGGTCTCGGCCACTTCCTCGGCGATGCCGAGCAGGCGGTTCACTTCGTCCTGGCGGAGCGGCTGCGGCGCCTTGCCGCTGCCCACGAACTTGATCACGCCCTGGATGCTGTTGATGACGTGGAGCGCTTCCTGCCCCATCCCCATCTCCACCAGCACGTAGCCGGGATACAGCTTCCGTTCGACGTTGACCTTCTTGCCGTTCTTGATCTCGACCACTTCCTGCACCGGCACCAGGGCCTGCTTGATCAGCTTCTGGCCGTCGGGGCGCGGATCCTCGGCGATCCGCTGCACGATCAGGTTGCGGACCTTGTTCTCATGACCCGCCGTGGTCTGGATGGCGTACCAGCGGTATTCCATGGTCGCGATCATCTCGCCAACGCGGCGACGCCATCGATCAGGATCTTCCCGAGCAGCCAGTCCATCCAGCCGATGAGGATGCCGAGCACGACCGACAGGATGAGAATCATCCGGGTGGCCTTGACCAGCTCTTCCCGGGTGGGCCAGGTGACCTTCTTCATCTCGGCCCTGGTCGCGACCAGGAACTGCACCAACCGGGAGAAGAATCCGCCTATGCCGGCGCCCCATTTGCGGGGCGCCCGGGTCTCACTGGGCTGGACTGCTTCCGTGCTCACTTCGATTCCTTGTGCAGCTGGTGCTTGTTGCACCGGGGGCAGAACTTCTTCCACTCAACCCGCTCCGGGTGCTTCCGGCGATTCTTGTCCTGGAAATAGTTCCGCTCTTTGCAGTCGGTGCATTCCAGGATGATCTTGTCTCTTGGCATTCTATGATCTCTTAGGTACTGGGTACGGGGTACTGGGTGCTGGGTCGGTGGCGCCGTCCCCGGTACCCGGTACCCGTCACCTTATTTGAGAATCTTGGTCACCACGCCGGCGCCGACGGTCCGGCCGCCTTCGCGGATCGCGAAGCGCAGCCCCTCGTCCATCGCGATCGGCGTGATCAGCTCGATCGTCATCTGCACGTTGTCCCC
>DASYPP010000028.1:0-2854 GCA_036006525.1 Gemmatimonadales bacterium | reverse complement strand
GGAAGGTCGCGCTCGACCAGGTGCAGACCAGGGACGTGCCGCATCATCCGCGGTTCGGCGGCGTTATCCTCGGCCTTTACTACCACGGTAATACCGGTGTGCACACGCCTCTGGTACCCACCATCAACAGTGCGGTGGCGCTGTGGGCGGTCGGGCACTTGTACCGGAACGACGTGCTGGTGACCGACAGCGCGATGGTGCACGTGATGCTCCTGTCGCGGACCCGGCGGGACGGCGATTTCCGACTCGCCTGCTGGGATTGCTCCAGGAACAAGGTCGAGGAGCTGCAGCTGCAAATCCTCCCCGGCCCCGGCGAGCCGAAGTTCGAGTCGCCGGGTGGGTTCCTGTTCGTCAACTGGGAACAGTCCCGCTCCCGCACAACCTCCGGCGGGTGAATCTCCACTGTGTGCCACGGATTGACGCGGATCTCGCGATTGGACTGGCGTCGGAAATCGCCCTACGATCAGATCTGTTCCGTTCGGTTGAGAATGGATCCGCGAAGATCCGCGTGAATCCGCGGCCGAGTTGTCGCTTCTTTCAGTTCCCTCACCAAACCGCCAAGCCGGCAATGCATCTTTGCCGCATCTTCGTGATACTGCTCGATCAGGGCGACAATCGCAGATCCCACGATGACTCCCGCCGCTCCTGAACTCATGACCTCCCGCACCTGATCTGGCCCGGCGATGCCGAAGCCAACCAGGGCAGGTGCGCCTCCGGCGGCTTCCAGCGCCGCGAGCAGGTCAGGATTGGGCCGGCGAGACTGGCTTTCGTGGCCGGTGACGCCGGCGCGGCCGAGGAGATAGGTATAACCCTCGGTCATCTGAGCAACCCGACTAACCGTTTCCAGGTCGGCATCGTGAGGGAGCAGGAGGACCGGGGCCACCCCCGCCTGCCGCGCGGCCTGGTGGAACGGCGCCATTTCTACGGATGGCACGTCCGCCACCAGGACGGAATCCACCCCAGACGACCTGGCGGCCTGGTAGAAATCCAGCAGGCCATGGTTCGTCACCAGGTTGGCGTACACCAGGAGGCCGATCGGGACCTTCGGATGCTCGGCGCGGACCTGACCGACGAGGTCCAGGCATTGCGCTGGTGTGGCTCCAGCCGCCAGCGCCCGCAACGCCGCCCGCTGGATCACCGGCCCATCCGCGATGGGATCGGAAAACGGAATGCCGAGTTCAAGCGCATCGGCTCCGTGCTCGACCAGGGTGGCGATAATGGCCAGCGAAGTCGCCGGGTCCGGATCGCCCAGCATGACGAACGGCACCAGCGCACCCTCGCCCTGGGCACCCAGTTCGCCGAACATCACCTCGTAACGATTCATGGGGATCGCCCCTGCGCCATGACGTGGGCCAGGTCCTTGTCGCCGCGCCCCGAGAGGTTCACCAGCAGCACGGTGCCTTCCGGGCTCTGCTTCGCGAGCACCAGCGCATGGGCCAGGGCATGGGCCGATTCCAGCGCGGGAATGATTCCTTCGTCCCGGGACAGGGTTCGAAAGGCGTCGAGCGCTTCGGCATCCGTGACGGCGACATACTGGGTCCGGCCGGTGGACTGAAGCCAGGCGTGTTCCGGGCCGACGCCGGGATAGTCCAGGCCGGCGGAGATCGAATGCGATTCCTGGATCTGCCCGTGGCGATCCTGGAGGACGTAGGTGCGGCAGCCGTGGAGGATTCCCGGGCGGCCGCGCTGCAGGGTGGCACCGTGCCCGCCGCTGTCGAGTCCTTTTCCCCCGGCTTCGACGCCGACCAGCCGAACCGGGCGATCGCCGAGAAACGCCGTGAAGATGCCAATGGCATTGGAGCCGCCACCGACGCAGGCGATCACGACGTCCGGAAGCTGGCCTGCCTGGGAAAGGATCTGGCGCCGCGCTTCGTCCCCGATGACGCGCTGGAATCTGCCCACGATGGTGGGGAACGGATGGGGGCCGGCCACCGTGCCCAGGAGATAGTGAGTGTCGGCATAGCTGGCGGCCCAGTCACGCAGGGCTTCGTTGATGGCATCCTTGAGACTCTGGCTGCCGCCTTGGACCGGAACCACTTCCGCGCCCATCAACCGCATCCGGTTCACGTTGGGCTCCTGGCGGGCGACGTCCTGGGCTCCCATGTAGATCCGGGTCGTCATCCCCATCAACGCACCCGCCATCGCGGTGGCGACGCCGTGCTGGCCCGCCCCGGTCTCGGCGATGAGCCGGGTCTTTCCCATACGGCGAGCCAGGAGGGCCTGGCCCAGCACCTGGTTGGTCTTGTGGGCGCCACCGTGCAGCAGGTCTTCCCGCTTCAGATAGATCTCGGCGCCGGATCCGCGGCCAAAATTCCGGCAACGATAGAGCGGCGTCTCCCGTCCGGCGTAGTCCTGCAGCAGGCCGGTAAGCTCGACCTGAAACTGCGGATCTCGTTGGGCGAGATCAAATGCGGTTTCCAGCTGGTCGAGCGCAGGCACCAGCAGCTCGGGGACGTACATTCCGCCGAACTCGCCGAACGCTCCGCGGGCAGGAACGAATCCGGAACTCATGGCCGGCTCCGCAGAGCGCCGAAGAACGAAACCAGCCGCCCCTCGTCCTTGATGCCCGGTGCGGACTCAACACCTGAACTCACATCCAGGGCGCCACAGCCAAGGGACTGGGCGCGCCGGGCGTTTTCCGGCGTGAGACCGCCAGCCAGGACGATGCGGGATCGCTCGGGCGTATCCTGGAGTAAGCCCCAGTCAAACTGCTGGCCGCTTCCGCCCCGCTCAGCCGGATGAAAGCTATCGAGGAGCATACGGTCCGCGCCGATCTCGGACCTGGTCGGTATGCGGTCCCGCACCGGAACCGCTTTCCAGATCTCGCAGTGGGCAGGGAGACTTTCCCGAAGCT
>DASYPP010000027.1:0-5375 GCA_036006525.1 Gemmatimonadales bacterium | reverse complement strand
CGCGATCGTCAGGATCTTGGTCGGGTCCCGCCGCCCCTGGCTCTCCGACGCCTTCGCCACCTGGTCGTACGAGATGTACTTGGTCCCGAATCCCTTGTCCGCCGACACCTTGGTCAGCGCCGCCGTCAGCGTCGTCTTCCCATGGTCCACGTGCCCGATCGTCCCGACGTTCACGTGCGGCTTGGTCCGCTCAAACTTGGCTTTGGCCATTTCTTCAACTCCGATTAAATGCTGCGTTCAGTATCTCAGTAAGAGGTGAGAGGTGAGAAGTAAGAAGGTTCTCTCTTCCGGATCTCACGACACTCACCGCTGTTCCTGCTCACTTCTTACTTCTCACGCAGTTACTTGCCCTGAGCTTTGCTGATGATCTCCTCGGCGATGTTCTTCGGCACTTCGGCGTAGTGGTCGAACTCCATCGAGTATACCGCGCGCCCCTGGCTCATCGAGCGGAGCACGGTGGAGTAGCCGAACATCTCGGCCAGCGGCACCGTGGCCGCGACGACCTGCGCGTCGCCCCGCTGGGTCATGCCGCCGATCTTGCCCCGGCGGCCGGAGAGGTCGCCGATCACGTCGCCCAGGAAATCGCTCGGCGCCACGACCTCGACTTCCATCACCGGCTCCAGCAGGATCGCGCCCGCCTTGCGGGCCGCCTCTTTCACCGCCATGGAGCCGGCGATCTTGAACGCCATTTCCGAGCTGTCGACGTCGTGGTAGCTGCCGTCCACCAGCTCGACCTTGACGTCGACCATGGGGTACCCGGCGAGCACGCCGCCTTCCAGCGCTTCCTTGATCCCGGCTTCCACCGGCTTGATGAATTCCCGGGGGATGCTGCCGCCGACGATCTTGTCTTCGAACACGAACCCGTGGCCCACCACGCCCGGCTCCACGTGAATCACCACGTGGCCGAACTGGCCCTTGCCGCCCGACTGGCGGATGAACTTGCCCTCGACGTATTCCACCCGCTTGGTGATCGTCTCGCGGAAGGCGACCCGGGGCCGGCCCACGTTGGCCTCGACCTTGAACTCGCGCTTCATGCGGTCCACGATGATCTCGAGGTGCAGCTCGCCCATGCCGGCGATGATCGTCTGCCCGGTCTCCGCATCGGTGCGGACCCGGAAAGTCGGATCTTCTTCGGCCAGCTTCTGCAGCGCGATCCCCAGCTTGTCCTGGTCGGCCTTGGTCTTGGGCTCGACCGAGACGTCGATGACCGGGTTGGGGAACTTCATCGCTTCCAGGATCACCGGCTTGTCGTCGTCGCACAGCGTGTCGCCGGTGCGGGTGTCCTTGAGGCCGATCGCGGCGGCAATGTCGCCGGCCAGGACCTCGTCGATCTCTTCCCGCTTGTTGGCGTGCATCTGGAGCAGCCGGGCCACCCGCTCCCGCTTGTCCTTGCTGCTGTTGTACACGTAGCTGCCGCTCTTGAGCACCCCGGAGTACACCCGGAAGAAGGTGAGCCGGCCCACGAACGGGTCGGTCGCGATCTTGAACGCCAGCGCGGCAAACGGCTCGTCGTCCGACGCGCAGCGCTCCACGTGGGTATCGTCGTGCTGCGGCAGGTGCCCCTTGATCGGGGGCACGTCCATCGGGCTCGGCAGATAGTCGATCACCGCGTCGAGCAGCGCCTGGACGCCCTTGTTCTTGAACGACGCCCCGCACAGCACCGGGACGATGTGGCCGCCCACGGTCGCCTTGCGGATCGCGCGATTGATCTCATCCAGCGACAGGTCGTTGCCATCCAGGTACTTCTGCATCAGCTCGTCGTCATACTCGACGGCGGCCTCGATGACCTCGTGGCGCGCCTTCTCGACCTTCTCCTTGTACGCGTCGGCCACCGGCATCTCGGTGTAGCTCTTGCCCAGGGTGGCGTCGTCGAACACCACTTCGACCCGGCGCAGCACGTCGATGTGCCCGGTGAACAGCTCGCCGGAACCGACCGGCAGCTGGATCGGAAAGGCCCGCTTGGTCAGCCGGTCGCGAATCATCGCGAGGCAGCGGTCGAAGTCGGCGCCGACCCGGTCCATCTTGTTGGCGAAGATGACCCGGGGCACCATGTAGCGGTCGGCCTGGCGCCAGACGGTCTCGGTCTGCGGCTCCACGCCGGCGACCGAGTCGAGCAGGGTCACCGCGCCGTCCAGCACCCGGAGCGAGCGCTCGACTTCGACGGTGAAGTCCACGTGGCCGGGAGTATCGATGATGTTGATGCGGAACAGCTTGCCTTCCCGCTTCCAGAAACAGGTCGTCGCGGCGGAGGTGATGGTGATGCCCCGCTCCTGCTCCTGCTCCATCCAGTCCATCGTCGCGGCGCCTTCGTGCACCTCGCCGATCTTGTAGTTCTTCCCGGTGTAGTACAGGATGCGCTCGGTCGTAGTCGTTTTCCCGGCATCGATGTGGGCCATGATGCCGATGTTGCGATACTGGGCGAGCGTTGTCTCACGAGCCATAGTCTTCGGGTCTCTTGTGTTCGCAGGCGAAACGCCTGCGCTACCAACGAAAAAACGGGGCGACCGTTCCGGGTAGGTCGGGCGTCTCTGCCCGGCTCCGGTGGTTTCGCTCCGCGCACGTCCGGGCTTTCGCCCTGCGACGAGGACTCTCCGCGAGCCCCTTAGCGTGTTTTTGGGAGGCCGGAGGTGGCTGGCAGCGGCTCTGATACTGAGGAGCCAACCGGTCACGCGGCCCGATGTCGCTTCTGAGTGTTTGGGGTGACCCCCAATCCTCCGAAGCCCCGCAAAATTAACCGCTTAGCCTACCAAGTCAACCCGCTGGCCTGGTCCTTCCTGCCGAGGTCCTGCCGGGAGACATCCCCAGTCCATTCACTGCATCGAACGACCGAAATCCCTGCCCCACCCGGGTGCCAGCCAAGCTGCGTCCTGGCCCCGATCGCGCTCAACCCACGTTCTTCACCGGAAACAGAACCGGAGACCTTTGTGGCCTTGCACCAGCGTCACGCCATGTTGTTATGGCTTGCCAGTTCAACACTTACGGCACCGGGCACCGCTCAGACCGCTCCCGGGAGCATGGGCGGCCAGGTCCAGCCGGACACGTTGGTCGTGCTTACCTCCCTGGCCACCACCCGGATCCGGATCGAGTCCCCGGTCATTACCGATGTCCAGCCCCCGGTCGCATTCGACGTGGAGATCTCGCGAATCGGGGGACCGGCATGCCTGGCGGCCTGGTCGCTCGATCTGCTCACCAGCCTGGTTCCCAGGTTCTCCTCACCTGCCGGATCAATGCGGCCAACCGCAATGGGGCTCGGCCCGCCCCACACGACCGGCGAGTGCGGTGTGGTCAGGAACTATGTCGGTTCTACGCTGGATCTCGATCTCCCTCGCGTCCACTTCGATGCGGCTGGGACGCTTCGCATCGTGATCCGCCGCTACCAGACTGACTTCGACGACGCCCATAGCCAGCCGGCGCTCGGAGGCGACTACAACATCAGCAACCCGTTCCGGGTCGGGGCTGTGATCGCAACAGAGGTATTCCAGATCCCCATTGTGGCTCCGCCGGTGATTGCCCAGGTGGACAAACACTTCCTGGTCTATCTCCCACCCAATAGCCGGCTCGCCGAACCTCAACGGCTCATCGTTTCGATCAGTGGTTCCCCCGTGACCAGGGTACTGGCAGTAACCGCCGGGCAGCCCTCCGCTGCGGCTCGTATCGTGGCCACGGTTCCCAACGGGAGCATGTGGAGCCAGTCGCTCACCTGGTCGAAGCTGCCCGATGCCGGCAACCGGCGAGTGACCGTCGTGGTGACTAACCGCGCCGGGCAAGCCTCCGTCATCCTCCCGCTTTGCGATGTGACGACCTACCAGGGCAACCCGCCCGGATGCCCGAATCCACCAATGCACCTGGGTGGATCCGGTCCAGTGATGGCCCAGCAGCCGATCCTGGCTGGACCCACCACCGGCCACACCCGGTGCGTGGTTCCGATTGTGGCTCAGCCGACCAACGGCGGTAACTATCGGGGTGGGAGCATCCCGCTGGAAGTCATCGCCGGGACCGGACAATCGCTCGGCAACCTCGAGCTGGCATTGGAGCGGAAGCTGGTGAGCGGACGAACCTTCACCTGGGAACCCGTGGCGCCCCCCCGACGCCGCGGCCCGCTGGTCGACGCCCAGGGGAAAGGGATCGTGACCCCGGGGCCCGGGAGCTATCGGATTCGAATGCGCCACGGCTCCTGTGACTGGTCGCCGTGGATAGAAGTGCTGCTGCATTGATAGGAGAGCCGATCTCAGCTCACGGGATCACGGGACCAAAAAGGCATGGCCCCGCTGGGGACCGATTGTCGTTTACTGGAATGAATCCAAGGGAGCACCGGAATGAGAATCCAATTCCGTCGGACCCCAGCGGCCTGCCTGGCTGCCCTGCTGGCGATGACCCCTGCCGCGGTTGCCCAGAATCGCTGGCAGACCGATTGTCACCGGCTCAGGCTCCTCACCGCAACCGAGCTGCCCGGCGGCACCGAGCAATCATTCAGCTTCGAAGGTCCCTGCACCCTTTCCCAGGGACCCGAGGGCAACCTCCAGGTTGTGGCTCAGATCCATCTGAGAGTCGAGTCCATCTGGACTCCCGCGACCGGCCAGTTGCATGAAACCGCCGCGTCCGATGGCGACCAGTACCGGGGCTACGTGGTCATGAAGCTGCACTGCGATCGCAACCCGCTGCTGGCGCGCGCCGAGTGCACCCGGCTGGAATACAGCAACAACACCGGCTGGCGCGGGTTCGACGACTTCAAGTATCGCGCTCGGCCCATCACCATGGGACGAGTCAGCCCGGATTCCCTGCTGGCCATGCTCGAACCGGATCCTGCCCCCGGTGACCGCTCCTCGGAGCGGCCCGGCATCGGCTCGACTCCGGACAGCCAATCAGTCAGCAGCGACGCAGGCGCGGAACCAGGTCCGGACACGCTCAAGGTAGAGATCCCGATGGTGGCCGGCGCTCTGTTCCCACTGGAAGACCAGCGTATCCTGGGGACCGGTGAAGCAGATTCCGAACTCCGCTGGACCCTGCTCGGGCGGGATAGCGTCACGGTCATCCGTCGTTACCCGTCTGGGGTTCGAATGCTGAAGAATGGCCGCAACGAGATCTTCATTGATTGGGGTGGAGTGGTGCTCCTGCTGGGCAAAGCGCGAGGGCAACGGCTCAACCTCCCCGCCGCGCTGCGGTCACCCAGCCCGCGTAACTGACCAGCCGGAGAATCCCGTGCCTCGAATCTTGCGCCGGACTCCCACGTCGACTGTGGTTGTGCTGACCCTGGGTTTGGCCCTGGTTGGAACCACGATCCCGCTCTGTTCAGCGGCGGGACAGCAGCGACACCTCCAGTCCCCGTCGCGCTCCGCGCGTGCCACGGCGCGCTATACCATCGGTTCCGCCCAGCT
>DASYPP010000026.1:0-32484 GCA_036006525.1 Gemmatimonadales bacterium | reverse complement strand
AGGGCGGGTATACCGGGCGGGTGGTGATCGGGCGGGATCTCGAGCGGTACTAGGCCCCGACAGATTTTTGATTGGGTGAGCCCGGCAACAGCTCCTCGCGGTGGACGCGGTGGAGCGCGGTGACCGCGGTGAATATCTCAGAGATTGTTGACCATGCGCTTAATGCTTTCGGAGAGGCGTCGTGAATTGAAATTGAAGAAAAGGCCAACCGGTTTGGAATCCAGTTTCAAGTAGGTCAGTAGTTGGGCGTGGTGAACCGGAAGGACCTTCTCAACCGCCTTTATTTCAACCACTACTGTCTCCTCCACAAGGATATCTATTCGATACGCTCCTCCGATTGTCAGTCGATCATACGCCAGCGACACGGGAACCTCGGAGGCAACTCGCAGCCCAGCCTTCTCGATCTCGTACGCGAGACATTTCCTGTAGACATGCTCGAGCAGCCCTGGCCCAAGCCTGGTATGCACCGTATAGGCCGCATTGAGAATGGCATCAGTCCATTCATTGATTTGTTCAGTCCCATCCATGGTCACCCCCAACGCTGTTGCTTTTCACCGCGGCCACCGCGCTTCACCGCGGCCACCGCGAGGAGCTGTTGCAGTACCGCGGCCACGGAGAGCTAAAGGCCCAGTCTCAGCCCCAAAGCGAGCCGACTGTGGAAAGTATTGTGAAGCTCAAATCCCGCCGGCAGATCGTCCTCGATCAACATGCTCTTGCCCGAGGTTCCTTCCCACCGGATGGCCAGGGTGACCCGGTGGCTCACTGGAGATTCGAAGTCCAATCCCGCCAGCAGACCGAACCGGGTCCGCGCCTTCTCGTCGGCCGGGCCCCACCGGTCGATTGCCACACCAGCGTGCGCGCGAATCGCGGCATTTCCCAAGCGAAAAAGTTGCAGGGACATCTCGGGGTGAATCGCGGACAGCTTCAGCACGTTGTTCGCGGTCACCGTGACATCACTGTTGCCCTCGACCAGACCCGTTTCCTCGTAAAGGAGAGTCAGGGCGACTCGCACACGGCCGAAGGCCCGATCCAGCCGCGCCCCCACACTCATGCTCGGCGATGGACTGGCAGACACATGCTGATCGGTAGTTTCATCGCTGGCGGTGCCTGAGAAGTGGCTGAATCCAATCTCGGGCGTCAGGCCCCACTGCCGTTCCTGGGCGTAGCCCGATGCCGGGGCGGCCCCCGCCAGCAGGACAATCACGGTCAGAGCAGTTCGCATGTTGCCTCCCAGTGGCGGGGAAGGGATGCTTCCCCGCCGGTGATAGGTTACCGCATGTCCAGCTTGATCCAGCCGGTTGTCACGTTGTTCTCGCCCTTGATGATCCAGTTGGCGCCGGCATAGTACTGACCGATCACCGAGTCCTCGATGGCATTGCCGACCATTTCGTCATTCGTCAGAATGAGATGGGCCAGCTTCGACAGGAGCTTCTGGAATGAGCGGGCCTGATCGAGGTATTTCGAAACGCCAACCGTCGTGTCGCGGCCACCGGTGTATGCCTGATATGCGGCGTCCACGACTTGCAGGATGGCTTCAAAGGTCCCAGTCGTGCTTCGTATGTCGCACGCGGTGTCATCATCTTCGACCATGAACACGCGAATGCTCTGCCCTGGATGCTGGGCCTTGTAGCTGTCCAGCTGGGTTTGACTGAAGAGAAGAACGTTGCCCGTCCAGGTGTTGCTGTTCTGGTCGTACACGTAGGGCCCCCCGGCATGCTCGCCGGCGCACTGGTAGCTCTTGAGCGAGTCGGTCTGCCCAGATTGCCCCAGGATGTGTACCTCAAATTCGGGGTCACCCTTCAACCAACCCTCAAATAGTTGCGTGACATGGGAATAGCTCATGTACAATCCGGGGGCCGGCGGGGTGCCGCCCGGTCCGCCGCCTCCTCCGCCACCGGACGGGGGTGGGATGCAATCGGTACATGTGGCCGGTGCCGGGTCGCCTGGTGCCCGGCTGAAGTCGGTCTCGACCGGCTCGATGGCGATGACTGGTGTCGCCGGTGGTTTCGCCGGATCCAGCTCGTAACGATTGCCCCGGGTATCGAAGGCTACGGGCACATCCCCATCGGCGAACGCGGTGGCGACCAGGATTTTCCCGTCGCCGGCCCACTGGAGCCGATGTTCCCGCACCGGGATGTACAACTCGAGTGCGACGGAGTTCGCGGCATCGGCATCTATCTCCGCTTCGCTCGCCCCGCTCCCCCGGGCCATGTCCTGGAGCACCCGGCGGTTGGCGGCGGCCAGGTAGCCCTGGAAGTACAGCTTGTGTTCCGGGAAGCGGGATTGCTCCATGCTGGCGCGGACCTGTGCCCGGAACGCAGGATCGCCGAGCGCCAGGGCGAATCGCCGGGCCAGGCGTTCCATCCGTTCCTGCTGTCCCGGGGGAGCGCCCGAGCTCTGCAGCCCCCGGGTTCCCAATGGCGGCGCGGTTGGCGGGGACTGATCGGCGCACCCGACGAGCGCTGCGAGCAGCCCAGTCGTGACGAGCCACGTGCTGCGTGACATAACAACCTCCTTGGCGTGATGCGCTGACGGCAGACGCGTGACTGACGGCGCCGCCAAGCTAGCCAGGGGCACGTCGAAGACCGGCATCAATTTTCGGCGGCACGGATCGCAAAAACGGGGTATTTTCCCCCGATGATCAACCTCGCCGACCTGGATGCCGCCGCTACATTCGTCCACCGCTTTCTGGCACCCACTCCCCAGCTCCAGTGGCCGCTTCTGGCCCAGGCCACCGGCTGCGACGTCTGGGTGAAACACGAGAATCACCTGCCCACCGGCGCCTTCAAGGTTCGCGGTGGGCTGGTGTATCTCGACTGGCTGTGCCAGCAGGGCGCGGCGGTCGCCGGTGTGATCACCGCGACCCGCGGCAACCACGGCCAGAGTATCGGGTACGCGGCCCGGAAGGTTGGCGTCCCCGCGACCATCGTGGTGCCCCACGGCAACAGCCGGGAGAAGAACGCGGCGATGCAGGCCCTCGGCGTCGAGCTGATCGAGGAGGGCCATGATTTTCAGGCGGCTGCCGAACACGCGCGCCGAATGGCCGAAGAACGGGGCCTCCACATGATCCGCTCCTTCCATCCGCAACTGGTGCGCGGCGTGGCGACCTATGGGCTGGAACTGTTTCGCGCGGTGAGCGACATCGACACCATCTACGTGCCGATCGGAATGGGATCCGGTGTCTGTGGGGTGATCGCGGCGCGGAACGCGCTTAACCAGGCGACCAGGGTGGTGGGGGTCGTGGCCGAGGGCGCGGCGGCCTACGCGCTCTCTTTCCGGCGCCGGGAGCTGGTGGCCACGGATTCAGCCGAGACCTTCGCCGATGGCGTCGCCTGCCGGACGCCGGACCCCGAGGCGCTGGCGGTGATGTTTCATGGGCTCGAGCGAGTGGTGGTGATCCCCGATCCGGAAATCCGTGAAGCGATGCGGCTCTACTTTACCGCCACCCATAACGTGGCCGAGGGCGCGGGCGCCATCGCGCTGGCCGCGCTCCTGCGGGAGCGGGAGTCGATGAAGGGGAGGCGGGTCGCGGTGGTGTTGACGGGGGGGAACGTGGACCGCGAGGTGTTCGTGCCGATCCTGGGTGGGTAGTCATTCTTCAAGCACTGTTACAAACAACCATTTCCACGAAAACACGAATCTACGGAAGACACGAATCTACGAAAACACGAATAGCGGTTCTCGTGTTTTCCCGTTTTGTGATTTCGTGATAAAGAAAGAATCCAGGAAGAGCCAGCCCGTCAGGCGAGAATTGTCTTGACGATTGCAATCGCCTTGTCGATGTCGTTCGTGCTGACATCGAGGTGGGTCACGGCGCGAAACAGGTTGGGACCCTCGATGCTGAAACTGACCCCCGCTTCCTCCAGTCTCTTCACCAGCTGATCCGGCTCCTGGCCGGTGCCCTTCACGTCGAAGAAGACCATGTTGGTCTCCACCAGGCGCGGATCCAGCGCCAGCCCCCGGATCGGTGCCAATCCCTCAGCCAGGCGCCGGGCGTTGGCGTGGTCCTCAGCGAGGCGAGCCACGTTATGGGTCAGCGCGTAGATTCCCGCTGCCGCGAGAATGCCCGCCTGCCGCATGGCGCCGCCCAGCCGGTGCTTCACGTACCAGGCCTGGCGAATGAAATCGCGGGATCCAGCCAGCACCGCGCCCACCGGACATCCCAGCCCCTTGCTCATGTCGATCCATACCGAGTCGAACCCTGCGGCAAATTGCGCGGCCGAGGTGCCCGTGGCGACCACGGCATTCAACAGTCGGGCGCCATCCATGTGCGTCGCGAGACCGTGCTCCCGCGCTCGCCTGGTTACCGCCTGGACCTGTTCCAGCCGCCAGCACGCGCCGTTGGTCGCCTGTTCCACCGAGATTGCCCGGGTGATCGAATGGCCGTAAGCCGAGCCTTGCAGGGCGGCCGTGATCTGCTCGGGCTGGTAAATCCCCCGCACACCCTGTATCGGGCGAACCAGAGCGCCGCTCACCGCCGCCGGCCCGCCGCCCTCATAGTGGAACGGGTGCGCCACCGCGTCCATGATGATCTCGTCGCCCGGCTTGCAGTGCACGGCGAACGCGACCTGGTTGCACATGGTGCCGGAGGGGAGGAACAGGGCGGCTTCTTTGCCCAGCAGCTCCGCGACCATGTCCTGCAGCCGGTTCACGGTCGGATCCAATCCCCGCTGCTCGTCGCCGACCTCGGCCTCGGCCATGGCGTGGCGCATGGCGGGAGAAGGGCGCGTGACGGTATCACTGTACAAGTCGATCATCAGAACTCCATTTGCTCCATCCGCTTGAGTGCCAGATTCAGGGGGATGAATGTCGCCGCGATGCAAAGGGAAAACACGAAGATCCCCGCGCGCGTCAATTCCCAGGTCAGGTCGGTCGGCACACCGGTCTGCCGGGACCGAAGATAGGCCATCACCGGGCTCGCTTCACATATGATCACCAGGCCGAGCAGGCTGACCGCTGACATCATGAACACCAGACCGCCGAAGCTGGTGGGAATCTGGGCCGCGTTCTCGGTGTCGAACTGGGGATACAACACGCCGAAGGCGAGGGCCAGGGCGCTGATGGAGAATGTCATCAGAAATATGGTCACCAGGCTTACGCCCATCATGAAACCCGACGCCTTGAGCATGGTGTTGGTAACAATCGTGATGATCAGCGCCAGGACCAGCAGGGGCAGCGTTCCGATCCAGTACTTGCTCCACAGGAGCGCGCGGAGATCCAGCGGGCTCGAGCGCAGCAGCCACATCTGTTTCCCCTCCAGCGAGAACGAGGGGAAGATAAATCGCCCGGCGATGGCGGCCAGTACGAACCCGGCGAGTCCCAGGTTGAGGAAAACGATGAGGGTGATCAGGAAAAACGGCACCCGCTCGCCGGTGAACAGCGGCAGCGCGGTGATGTTGAACAGGTAGACAACGACCAGCACCGCGAGCAGGATCAGCTGGCTCCACTGGGTCGCGTCGCGGAAGAAGACCCGGAGGTCCTTGAGCAGGAACTCGCGGCGGGATGGCGACAGCCGGCCCAGCACCCGGGCCCCGATCCGTTGCCAGCCGGCGCCCCGGACGAACTTCTCGGCGCCTTCCTGCGCCTTGGTGAACCCGGTGACGAACAGCCGGCGGTGGAGCAGGGCCCCCAGCACCACGAACGCCGCGGCGCTGGTCCATAAAAGCGCGATCGGCAGCGGGTCGGAGATCTTCACCAGCCAGTTCATCACCATGTTGGTGGTCCACTCGCTGGGCAGGAACGGGCTGGTCGGCGTCCGGAGGACTGTGATGAAGTCCACCAGGCTCTGGAACCCTTCCGGCCGCGCCAGCCGCTCCGGGCGGACCACCCGGAGCATGAGCACCACGCCGCCCGCCGCGCCGATCGCGATCAGGCTCAGGAGGTCGCGGGTCCGCCGGGCGGGAAAAATGTTCACCAGGATCAGGGTCAGCGAGGTCCCGATCACGGCGGGCATCACCAGGAAGGGAACCAGTGCCGCGATCACGATGACGGGAAACAGCCAGCCCCCGCCGAAGACCACGCCGTAGGCAGTGAAAATGGGAACCGCCAGCAGTACCACCATCCACGAGGAATGGAGGACGGTTTCGCTCAGCTTGCTGATATAGAACCGGAGCCAGTCCACCGGGGCGGAGACGACCAGGTCGAGGTCCTTGGCCAGGAAGAAAGTGGACAGCGACGTGATCAGGTTGGAGAGCAGCAGGACCGAGAGAAACGCCAGCAGGGCCATGCTCAGCAGCTTGCCGGGGACCAGGATGCCGATTTCCTCGGTGCTTTTGAAGTACTGGAGAACCTTGTACAGCACTCCGAAGATCGCGATCCAGAACACTGCCCCGACGATGCTGATCAGGATCACCTTGCCGCTGGCGCCCCGGCGGCCCTGCCTCCCCCGGGTGAGCGCGCTCCGCCACTTGGGCGAGAGCAGCGTCCAGATGGCCGGCTGCGCGATGGGCGAGTCGGTCATCGCCGGTCCGGCCCCAGCACGGTGCTCACGTCCCGGTCCGACAGTTCGCCGGTGATCTTGAGGAACAGGTCCTCCAGGCTCATGTCGCCCGAGGCGGTGTGCTGGCGCAACTCGCTCATGGTCCCTTGCGCCACGATTTTCCCGGCCTTGATGATCGCGATCCGGTCGCACATCGCTTCGGCCACTTCCATGGTGTGGGTGCTCATCAGCACGGTGCCGCCCCGGCTCACGAATTCCCGGAACAGGTCCTTGAGCAGCCGGGCGCTGGCCGGGTCGAGCCCGACCATGGGCTCGTCCACCACGATCACCGCGGGCCGGTGCACCAGCGCGCTCGAGATGATCAGTTTCTGCCGCATGCCGTGGCTGTAGGACTCGACCAGCTCGTGCTTCCAGCGGGTCAGCTCGAACAGGTCGAGCAGCTCGTCCGCCCGCCGCTCGACTTCTTCTCCACCCTGGCCATACAGCGCGGCCACGAAGCGCAGGAACTCCACCCCGGTCAGCTTCTCGTAGACGTAGGGCCGGTCGGGAATGAACCCCAGCCGGCTCTTGGCATGGAGCGGCCGGGCCTGGATGTCGTCGCCCGCGATCTGAACGGTGCCTTCGGTGGGCTTGAGAATCCCGGCGATCATCCGGAGCGTGGTGGTCTTTCCCGCTCCATTGGGACCCAGGAACCCGAACAGCTCTCCCTCGGGCACCGTGAGGTTCACTCCGTCCACTGCGGTGAATCGGCCGTATCGCTTGGTGAGGTTGATCAGCCGGATCATGGTGGAGTGGTGTTCAGGTGAACCTCGAGTCCGAGCGCCAGGGGCAGCAGCTCGAGGGGCCGGGCGTAGCCGTCTACCAGGAGCCGGAGCCGCCCGGCGTCGGCCGGGAACTGGTTCCAGGTCGGGTCCGCGGGAATCCAGCGATTCACAAAGATCTCCGCCCAGGAGTGGAAATAGAACCGGCCATCCACCAGCAGCAGGCCGCTCACCGGCCGGGCGGGAATGCCGGCCGCCCGCGCCATCGCGACGAACAACAGGGTATGCCCATCGACGTCCGCCTTGCGGGTGCGGAGGACGGAGCTGGCCGACGCCAGCACCGGATCCGGGTTGGCCGCGACATTTCGCGCGACCCATTCCACCAGGACTCGCGCGACCCGATCCGGCCTCCGTTCCTGCCCCACGATGGCGCGAACCTGGGCCTGGAGACGGGAATCGTCGAGTGCCATCATCGGAGTGCTGCCGAGCCAACGGGCCGGGGTCGTCGAGTCGGCGCCCGTGGTGTCCAGTGAAACCATGTGGACCTGGATCCCGCCCCGGCTCACGCTCATACCCGGTTGCAGCAGGCTGTCTGGTCCGGGGCTCCATTCCGACCCGTTGCCTCGGACCTGGACCGCCATCCGGGAAACCTGCGGCCCCCGGGCCAGCCCGTCGGCGAGCGCGGTCCGCGGGATGATGTTGCCCGGCGGCGCCGGCGGCCGGGTGTTGCGAAGCGCCCGGTAGTTGCTGCTCACGATCTCAAACGCCGAGCGATATAGCGAGAGGCCGGAGGGTGACTCCATCGCAATCGGCAAACCTCGGCTGTCCACCCACAGCTCGAAACTGCGCCGGGAATCCTGCCAGGCGATCCTCCAGACCCGCATGGTATCGGAGTGTACGGCGACCCAGGACTTGACCGCTCGAACGTATTCCGCGCTGTCGGGCACCGCGACCGTGGTGTCGTACTGCACCACCAGGTCCACGCTGTCCCGGGTCAACGTCACCGGGTCGAATACGCCGATCCGGGCATGCTCACCGGTGCGCAGTCGCTGCTGCAGCGCCAGCGCCACCGTTGCCATCGTGGGCGGCAGCAGCGGTGAGCCGCTCATTCGCAACCGTCGGCTGGGTTCGCCAGTGCCCGGGGTGATCACCAGGACGGAATCGCCTTCCATCGTCCCTTGCTGGATCACCGGCGCAGCCCGGCCGGGAAAACTGAGCCGGAAATCCTGCAGCGTGAGATCGGAGCTGAGGGTGTAGGTCGTGGTGAACTGGCTGCGGGTCCGGTCCTGCTGGATGGGAAGGTCGAACGCGAGTTGTTCAGTGATCCGGACCCGGTCGGTCAGGGTGTCCACCGTGATGGTGGAGACGCCGACCTGCGTCCCGCCGACAAACATGCCGAAGAAGAAGGCGTCCGGCGGCAGCACGGTCACCGCCCCGGTGGTAAACACGCCGGAACCCCGGTGATACATCCGCCAGGCGAGCCACCCCAGGGTGCCCACCCACGAGCCCAGGATCGCGACAGCTATCAGGCGCCGATTCAGGACGCGTGCCTGGTGACCACGGCTTGCACCGTGCTGCGTTCGGTCTCGTCGCTCACCACGATCAGGAGCCGGGAAGGAAAGCGGGAAGCCCGGCTGGTCTGTTCCAGCAGCGAGGCGGCTTCCTCGATGCTGAGCTGGCCCGCGCCGGTTCCGACCAGCGGAGTGGCGACGCTGTCCAGCTCCCAGTCGGCAGCGCGCTGCCAGGCGGAAATCAGGGCGCGGCGCACCGTGTCGGCGTCGGCCGGTGTCTGGGGGCTTTGAATGACGGCGTGGACGACGAACTTGGCGCTGAGATCGCCGGCCCCGGTCACCACGGCGGCGCCGACCACCAGCGGCTGCTGGATCCGGCGCTGCGAGGCAAATCGCTCGCCGGCGAGCTGGTCTAATCGGGAGATCAACGGGGTGGCCGGATCCAGCCAGTCGCTGGCGGGACGAAGCACCGCGTCCACATCGAGGAAGGCGAGGTCTTCAATCACCACCTGGATCACTGCGTGGCGCTCTCCCGCGCCTTGCGGTACATCTCGATCGCCTCGGCCGGTCGGTGCATGCGGTCGAATACCCGGCCCAGCAGGTGATACGCCTTGCCGAAACCGGGATCCAGCTGAATCGCTTGCTCCAGCGCGAGCTGGGCTCCGGTCAAGTCACCGGCCTGGTTTCGGGCGTCGCCCAGGTAATACCAGGCCGCCTCGTTCTGCCGGTCCGCCTCGACCGCCCGGCGGAATTCCTCCGACGCCTCCTCCGGCAACCCCTTCTTCCACAAAACCAGTCCCAGGTTGTAATGGGCGCTGCCATTGCCCGGCGCCATCCGGATCGCCCGGCGCAGGTCGGCCTCGGCTTCGGCGTAGCGCTTGAGGGTGCCGAAGATGGCGCCCCGGTTGATCAGGATGTCGATCTGGTCCGGGTGATGGCGCAGCGCGGCATTCAGCTCGTCGATCGCCATCTCCGGCTCCCCGTTCGACTCGAACAGGAGCGCGAGATTGTTGCGACCGGCCAGGCTCCCCGGCTCCAGGGCCAGGAGCTGGCGATAGATCTCGACCGCCTCGGTGCGCCGGGAGCGGTCCTGTGCCTCCCGGGCCCGGCGCAACAGTTGTTCGGGGATGGTTCCTTCGGTGACCGGCTCCGGCTCGGCCGTGCCGCTGCCGGAGCTGTCGCCGGCGAAAGGACGCAGGGAGAAGTGGCCATCCACCCCTCGGGCGGCCTGGTCAGCTTCGAGGCCAGCAGTGGCGAAAAGCTCGTCGAGAGCCTGCTCGCGGCCGCTGCTGCGGCTGTGACGGGCACGACGCATATCAACTCCGAGAATGGCAAGGCGAATCGGTCATCGCCTGTGTTTGTCCGGGACGGGCGGGGCCGCTACTGCATGGTAGAAGATACACCGGAAAACCGCTAGCCAGCGGGAGGAATCTGGACCCCTTTTCTCCTTGACGTTGGGGGTGGGGTAGGAACCGGGGTACTGGTTTTGGCTTTGCAACAGCGTCTCCGCGCTCTCAGCGTATCCTCCGTGTTCTCTGCGTTAATGCTTTTGCAGAACCCGAATCCGGCACAATGGGGCCTAACCACAGCGATCTCTACCCGCCTGACTTGAATCAAGCCGTCCGCCCCGGGTAGCTTTACACTCTTATGTCCGAACCGTCCCAGGAGTTCCTCGTCGTCCGCGGTGCCCGCGAGCACAACCTCAAAAACGTCTCGGTCTCGATCCCCCGCAATCAGCTGACCGTCATCACCGGCCTCTCCGGGTCCGGCAAGTCGTCTCTTGCATTCGACACCATCTACGCCGAAGGCCAGCGCCGCTACGTGGAGTCTCTCTCCGCCTATGCCCGCCAGTTCCTCGGCCTCATGGAAAAGCCGGATGTTGACGCCATCGAAGGCCTGTCGCCCGCCATTTCCATAGAACAGAAGAGCGGAGCCCAGAACCCGCGCTCCACCGTCGGCACCGTCACCGAAATCTACGACTACCTGCGACTGCTCTGGGCCCGGGCCGGCGTTCCCCATTGTCCCAATGACGGGACCCCGGTCGAGCGGCAGAGCGCCTCCCAGATCACCGACCTCATCTCCGGCTGGCCGGAAGGAACCCGGATCGAGGTCCTGGCTCCCCTGGTCCGGGGACGCAAAGGCGAGTTCAAGGACCTGTTCGAGGATGCCCGCCGCCAGGGCTTCGTGCGGGTCCGGGTGGATGGGGAGACCCATGACCTGACCCAGGTGCCCGCGCTCAACCGGCGGCAGAACCACGACATCTCGCTCCTGGTGGACCGGCTGGTCGTCCGTCCCGAGGATCGTTCCCGGCTGCACGACTCGGTGGAGACCGCGCTCAAGGCGGCCGAGGGGGTGGTGGAAGTCGTGAACCACGCCACCCACAACACCCAGTTCTTCAGCGAACGGTTCGCCTGCCCGGTCTGCGGCCTCTCACTCCCCGAGCTGGAGCCCCGCCAGTTCTCGTTCAACTCGCCCTTCGGCATCTGTCCCGATTGCCATGGGCTGGGGACCCGCCGGGAAGTGAGCGCCGACCTGGTGCTCGGCGATCCCAGTATCTCGATCCTGGAAGGGGTCATCTTGCCCTGGGGCGAGCCCTCGGGGTACCTCCGCAAGGTCGTGCTCCCCACCCTGGCCCGGGCCTTCAAGTTCGATCTGAACCAGCCCTGGGGCGGCTTGAGTGAAGCAGCCAGGAAAGCCATCCTGCTGGGCGCGCCGGGGAAGACCCTGAGATTCTCGACCGAAGGAGCCAGGGCCCGGAGCGAATACGAAAGCGAGTGGGAAGGGGTGCTCCAGAACGTGGAGCGCCGCTACCGCGAGTCGGGTAGCGATTCGGTGCGCACCGGCCTCGAAGAATTCATGATCGAAATGCCCTGCGCCACCTGCAACGGCCGCCGCCTCAAGCCGGAGAGCCTCGCGGTCCTGGTGGCCGGGACCAGTATCGGCGACGTGGTCGAGCTGCCGGTGGGGAAGGCCTTCGAGTTCTTTCGCGATCTCCCGGTGGCCGGCAAGGGCAGGAAAGGACTGGACGCCGATATCGCCGGACCGATCCTCAAGGAAGTCACCGACCGGCTCCGATTCCTTCGCGACGTCGGCCTGGAATACCTGACCCTGGGCCGCGGGGCGGCCTCACTCTCCGGCGGCGAGGCCCAGCGCATCCGGTTGGCCACCCAGATCGGTTCCCGCCTGGTGGGCGTGCTCTACATTCTCGATGAGCCCAGCATCGGCCTCCACCAGCGCGATAACGCCCGCCTGCTCGGCACCCTCCGCGACTTGAGGGACCTGGGCAATACCGTGATCGTCGTGGAACACGATGAAGACACCATCCGGGCGGCGGACCACGTGGTGGACCTGGGTCCGGGCGCTGGACGCTTTGGCGGCGAGGTCGTGGCCGAGGGAGACGTGGAGGCAATTCTTCGGCATCCGACCTCGCTGACTGCCCGCTACCTGCGGCAAGAGCTCCGCATCCCGGTGCCGCCCGGCCGCCGCGCCGCGACCCCGGGCCGCCGGCTCCGGGTGGTCGAGGCCCGGGAGAACAACCTCCAGAACATCAACGTGGACTTCCCGCTCGGCCTCTTCGTGGCGGTGACCGGCGTGTCGGGTTCGGGAAAATCCAGCCTGGTCACCGACATTCTGTACCGCGCCCTGGCCCGGCACTTCTTCCGGGCCAAGGTAATCCCCGGGGCCCACACCCGGATCGAAGGCCTCGATCATATCGACAAGGTGATCGATATCGACCAGAGCCCGATCGGCCGGACACCGCGGTCCAATCCCGCGACCTACACCGGTCTGTTCACCCCGATCCGCGAGCTGTTTACCCAGCTGCCGGAAGCGAAAATCCGGGGCTATGGGCCGGGCCGCTTTTCCTTCAACGTGAAGGGCGGCCGCTGCGAAGCATGCCAGGGCGATGGGCTGGTGAAGATCGAAATGCATTTTCTGCCCGATGTTTACGTTCCCTGCGAGGTCTGCAAGGGGCGGCGTTACAACCGGGAGACCCTGGAGGTGCGCTACAAGGGCCGGAGTATCGCGGACGTTCTGGATCTCACGGTAGAGGACGCGCTCGATTTCTTCAGCAACCAGCGCCGCATCGCCGAGAAACTGGAGCTATTGAACGACGTAGGACTGGGATACATCCACCTGGGTCAGTCCGCCACTACGCTCTCCGGCGGCGAGGCTCAGCGGGTCAAGCTGGCCACCGAGCTGTCCAAGCGCGACACCGGCCGCACCCTGTACATCCTCGATGAGCCGACTACCGGTCTCCATTTCGAGGATGTGCGGCTGCTGCTGGAAGTGCTCCACCGGCTGGTGGACAAGGGCAACAGCGTCATCGTGATCGAGCACAACCTCGATGTCATCAAGACCGCGGACTGGATCGTAGACCTGGGACCCGAGGGCGGGGAAGCGGGTGGCCGGGTGGTGGCCCAGGGCACGCCCGAAGAGGTTGCCCAGGTGAAATCGAGTTATACCGGCTCGTTCCTCAAGAAGGTCCTGGGCGGAGCAAAGCGCTCGAGAATTCCAGCCTAGTGGGTGGATTCTTCGGGTGACAGCCGTTTTCAACGCAGAGACACAGAGACTCAGAGAAAAATAGATGCTTTCCTCTGAGTCTTTGAGTCTCTGTGTTGAAAAACGTGACGTGTTGGTAGGGTTGCCGTCCGCTCGCGATCCAGAAACCGAATCCAGGAAATAGCATACAAGCCCCAACGCCCCTTAGGTTCCACATCCACTTCCTACAGGCAACTCCAGTGAAGAAGACGCTCTTGACCATCGTGGTGACCGGGGTGTTGGCAGCTCCGTGCCTCCAGGCCCAGACCGCGGACTCGACCCTCCTCACTGTCCGGCGCGTCCACGCCTCAACCGATTTTCGGTCCGACTTCTTCGGTCCCACCCGGTGGATGGAAGACGGCGCCGCCTACACCACGCTGGAGCCGGGAACCGGCGGCAAGGGCAGTGACCTGGTCCGCTACGACACCCGGACCGGCGCCCGCGAGGTCCTGATTCCGGCGGCCCGCTTTCGTCCCGCCGGTGACAGCACCCCGCTCGACATCGAGGATTATCGCTGGTCCCCCGACCGGAACCGGGTCCTGGTTTACACCAACTCGAAGCCGGTCTGGCGGCAGAACACCCGGGGCGACTACTGGGTGCTCGATCGGACCACCTGGCAACTCAAGAAGCTGGGTGGCGGAGCCGCCCGGCCCTCGACCCTGATGTTTGCCAAGTTCTCGCCCGACGGTCAGCGGGTCGGGTACGTCCGGGAGGGCAATCTCTACTCCGAGAGCCTGGCCGATGGCGGCATCGTGCAGCTTACCCAGGACGGGTCTCGCACCATCATCAACGGGACCTTCGACTGGGTGTATGAAGAGGAATTGGACGATCGGGACGGCTGGCGCTGGAGCCCGGACGGCCAGTCCATCGCCTACTGGCAGCTCAACGCCGACAGCGTTCGCGATTTCGCCCTGATCAACAACACCGATTCCCTCTACTCCTTCGACACACCGGTGCAGTATCCCAAGGCCGGGGAGAGCAATTCGGCAGCCCGCATCGGCATCGTGCCGGCGGCCGGGGGCGGAACCCGCTGGCTCGCGATCGCCGGCGATCCCCGCAATCACTATCTCGCCCGGATGGAGTGGGCCGACAACTCTCGTGAGGTCGCCATCCAGCGGCTGAACCGGCTGCAGAATACCGACGAGGTGCTCCTGGGAGATGCCGCCACCGGCCAGGTCCGGACCATTCTCACCGAGCAGGACAGCAGCTGGGTGGACGTGGTGGACGAGATGGCCTGGCTCGACCAGGGCAAGAGCTTCACCTGGCTGAGTGAGCGGGATGGCTGGAACCATGTCTACGTGGTCTCCCGTGATGGCAAGAGCATGCGGCTCATCACCCCGGGCGCTTTCGATGTCCTCGGCGTCGCGGGGCTCGATGCCAAGGGCGGCTATCTCTACTACATCGCGTCACCCGACAATCCAGCGCAGCGCTATCTCTACCGCACCAGGCTCGACGGCCGGGGTCGTGCGGAGCGGCTGACGCCCATGGATAAGAGCGGCAACAACAGTTACGACATCTCGCCGGACTCCCACTGGGCCTTCTACACCTATTCGCGGTTCGGAGTGCCACCCCAAACGGCGCTGATCCAGCTTCCCACCCACCAGCTGGTTCGCACGGTGGTGGAGAACGCCCGGCTTCGGGGCCGAGTGGCGGCCCTGCGCACCGGTCCCCAGGAGTTCTTCAAGGTGGACATCGGAAACGGGATCCAGCTGAATGGCTGGATCATGAAGCCCTACGACTTCGATCCGTCCCGTCACTACCCGATCCTGTTCTACGTCTACGGCGGTCCCGGTTCTCAGACTGTCCTCGATGCCTGGGGCGGGACCAATTACCTCTGGTTCCTGATGCTCACCCAGCAGGGCTACCTGGTGGCCAGCGTCGATAACCGGGGGACCGGCGCCCGGGGCCGCGATTGGCGCAAGATCATCTACGGCCAGATGGGCGTGGTCGAAACCCAGGACCAGTCCGCCGCCGCCCGCGCAATCAGCCGCTGGCCCTACGTGGACTCCGCGCGGATGGGAATCTGGGGCTGGAGCTACGGCGGCTTCATGAGCCTGAATACCCTTTTCCAGCACGGCGACGTGTACCGGACCGCGGTGGCGGTAGCGCCGGTGACCCATTGGAAGTTCTACGACAACATCTACACCGAGCGCTACAATGGGATTCCCCAGGACAATAGCAGCGGCTACGATCGCGGCTCCCCGCTGACCTATGTCAACCAGCTCCGGGGGGACCTGCTGCTGATCCACGGCACCGGGGACGACAACGTGCATTTCCAGAACAGCCAGACCCTGGTGAACTCCCTGGTCGCCGCGAACAAGCCATTCCAGTTCATGGAATACCCCAACCGCAACCACGGCATCGCCGGGGGCAACACGCGGCTGCACCTGTTCACCTTGATCACGCAGTACCTGAACGACCACCTGAAGAACCCGCCAGCCAAGCCAAGCACCTAGGCGATTGAGGGGATTGAGGGGATTGAGGGGATTGAAGGGATCCGGCCTGGAGCCTTCAATCCCCTCAATCCCGTCAATCCCACAATCCCCTCAATCCCTTCAGTCCCTTCAATCCCTTTACTTCTCCAGCCGACAAAGCATGTTTGAATTGGGGGCTGGCCACCTCCCGAACAATCCTCGAAAGGGGGTCGCATGACCTACGAACAGATTGTCTCCGTCCTCGGCTACGCCGGCGATCACGACCAGGCGGTGCGGATCCGGACCACGGGTGAATTCGAGGTCGTCGGAGTGCCCACCAGCGTGGACGCCCACATCACTGCCCACGAGGTGTACGTCAAACCCTGGGGAGCCGAAGACACCGAGATCGCCGTGTCCCTGGCCGTGATCGAGTCCGTCGAGCTCATGGCCTGACCCCCCGGGATTCTCCAAGGTTCTCTCCCCGCCCAGGCCCCCTATATAGGATAAGGGAAGGGCGTTTCGACGTGAAACATCCTGAGGCCTCTCACCGTACTCAGGTGAGAGGCCGCTGGCTGCTTACGTGGTGCTTCCCGAGATTGGACGTATGGAGCAACTGATCCCCGTTTTCGGCATGATCACCGGTATTCTGATTACCGGATGGATGGTCATCGGCGCCGTCAAGCTGATGCACAGCCCGGTGGGGATCGCCCTTGCCCGCAGAATCCAGGGCCGTTCGACGGACGATGAAGACCTTCGCGCGGAGGTCGGGTACCTCAGGGAACAAGTGGAGGACATGCAACGACAATTGGGAGAAGCCCAGGAGCGGCTGGACTTTACCGAGCGCCTGCTGGCCCGGGGCAAGCCGGTTCCCGAGGAGCATTAGATGGAAGACATTCTGGCCATCATATTCCTCTTTGGCGGTTCGGCGCTGGTTGGGCTCTCTTTCAGCCCGGTGGGACGGGCCCTGGCGGAACGGATTCGGGGCAAGCACGCGGGAGCGGTTCCCGATGCCCAGGTGTATGAGGAGTTGGACCAGCTGCGGCAAGACGTAACCGAGCTGCAGGAACGCCTCGACTTTACCGAACGCATGCTGGCCAAGGGTCGTGAAGCCGGCCAACTGGAGCCATGATTCATGCACGCCGACATGGTACTGCTCCTTGTTCTCGGCGCGGTTGCGGCGACGGCCATCCCGGCCGGGCTGGTGCTCTACCCGCTGTGGAAGCGATGGGCTCGCCGGCTGGAGCAGGGAGACCGCTCCCCTGATCTCCAACTGGAAGTGGATGAACTCCGCGCCCGGGTGAACGAACTGGAAGAACGGCTGGACTATTCGGAAAGGGTACTTACCCAGGGGCGAGTCCCCGGACAGCTGGAGAGATGACCATGTTTCTGGTTACGGTTGTGCAGACTCCTCCTCCCGATGTTCCGCAGATCTGGACCGGGCCATCCCCGCATAGCGGCATGTCGGGCCCGGTCTTTGTCATAGTCGCACTGGCCGTGGTGACGGGTTTCGTCCTGGTTTTCTATCCGCTGATGCGGGCGTTCGCCCGCCGGATCGAGGGTCGATTCCAGCACGATCCGGCTATCCAGGAAGAGTTGGACCAGCTCCGCACCAGCATCGGTGAAGTGGACAACCTGCAGCATCGGGTGGCGGAGCTGGAGGAACGGGTGGATTTCACCGAGCGCATGCTGTCACAGAAGACGCCTGACCGGTTGCCGGAGGGCAGATGAGCGAGCTCGGCCAGTTCGCGATGTTCTTTTCCATTGGGCTGCTGGGCCTGGGGTTCTTCTTTGGGCCCATCGGTAAGGCCTTCGGACGCTGGCTCGAGTCGTATTCTCAGAAGGGCAGTGACCCGGAGCGGTTCCGTGAGATGGAGACCCGGTTGGCGGACCTGGAAGCCAACTGCGAGCGGATGGCGGAACTGGAAGAGCGGCTCGACTTCGCGGAACGTTTGCTCGCCAAGGAGCGCGAGGCAGGTCGGCTGCCGGAGGGCCGGCCCTGATGCGCCGTCGCAAACTCTTCGGCATCGACCTGTTCGAGGTCGTGATCCAGGCTGTGGTCACCATCGGACTGATGGTCACAGCGAGCGATATGCCCGGGCGCACCGGAGAGGTCATCACCACCGGAATCGGCCTCGCGTCCTTGTTGTTCCTTGCCTGGCGCAGGAAGCGGGCGCTGGCCGCGGAACCGGACGCCGAGGCGCCGGCGGAGCGAATGGAAGACCTGGAGTACCGGGTCGCCGAGCTGGAGAACGCCCAGCAGAGAGTGCTGGAGCTGGAGGAGCGGCTGGATTTTGCCGAGCGGCTGCTGGCGCGCCAGCGGGCCCAGGAATCGTTGCCGGAAGGACGTTGATCATGGATCCGCATATCCTGGAAAATGTCTTCGCCCCCTTGTTTGCCCTGGTTCTCGTGGCGGTGTCGGGCGTTCTCGTCTTGCGGGGGCCGCTTGGTCGGGCCCTGGCCAAGCGGATCGAAGGGTCGAAGGCCGCTGACCATGACACCGCCCAGCGGCTGGAGGAAGTGGAGGCGCGGCTCCAGACCCTGGAGCTGACCCAGGAACGAATGCTGGAGCTGGAAGAGCGACTGGATTTCGCCGAGCGGTTGCTGGCGCGGGAAAAGGACCCGGTTCGGCTCGGGCGCCCGGGAGCGGAATCGTGAGCGTGAAGAAATGGCTGGGGATGGATCTCATTGACCTGGTGATCCAGATCGCGGTGACCGGATGTCTCATGGGATGGGTCGGCGTAGCGGGTGGCCCCGATGAATTGTACCCGATGATTACCGGGGCGTCGTTTCTGTTGTGGGGGGTCCGCCGGCATTTCACCCTCAAGCGGATGGCCCGGGAGGACATTACCGAAGGTTCGGGCGAGCGGGTGGCCGAACTGGAGGACCGGGTCCGGGACCTGGAGTCGCTGCAGAACCGGATGATCGAGCTGGAGGAGCGGGTGGACTTCACGGAACGCCTGCTGGCCCGCCAGCATGAGCCCGGACAGCTGCCCAAGTAGGCGGAAAAATGGAATTCGAGACCCTGTTCAAGTTCATCGTGGCGGCGGTCGCCGTGTTTGGAATCCCGATCGCCGGGTACGCGGCGGTCGCCGCGACCCGGGCGATCTGGATCAAGGGCGAACCCGGCAAGGTCTCCCCGGAGCTGGAAGGCCATGTTGCGGCTTTGGAGGCCCGGGTGGCGGAGCTGGAGGCGGAACGGGATCGCCTGGCGGAGCTGGAGGAAAGGGTGGACTTCGCGGAGCGGCTGCTGGTCCGGGAAAACCAGCAGCCCGGCATTGGACCCGTGAAATAATTACATTTCCCGCATCAACCCTGGGAGCAAACACATGGTGACCCGCGAGGACATCGAGTCCTGGCTCACGCGCCTGGACGGCGGCACGGTCGACTACAAGGAGGTCGAGCCCGGTCTCTGGCTAGTCCATACCTCGGCTGGAGCCGAGGTCGTCGTGCACTGCGCCCCACCGGTCGTGCTGCTCCGGGTGCGCGTCATGGAGCTTCCCGCCGGCGAGCCGCGGCGCGGCGAGCTGTTCCGCCAGCTGCTCGAGCTGAACGCCCGGGACCTGCTGCACGGCTCTTATGGGCTCGAAGCCGACCAGGTCGTGCTGACCGACACCCTGGAGCTGGAAAACCTCGACTACAACGAATTCGAGGCGAGCTTCGATTCCCTCACGCTCGCCCTCGCGTCCCACCTCGGCGCCTTGGCGCCCTACCGGGAGAAGTAAACCATGGGGATCTTTGACCGACTGTCGACCATGCTCCGGTCGAACATCAACGACCTGATCTCCCGGGCCGAGAACCCCGAGAAGATGCTGAACCAGCTGATCCTGGACATGAAGGGCCAGCTGGCCAAGGCGAAGCAACAGGTCGCGATCTCGATCGCGGACGAAAAGAAACTCCAGGCCGACGCCGAGCAGATGAAGAAGGGGGCGGAAGACTGGGAGCGCCGTGCCATGCTCGCGGTGCAGGAGAACCGCGACGACATGGCCAAGCAGGCCCTGGTCCGCTACAACGAGGCATTGCAGGGCGCCCAGCAGCTGCACGAGACCTGGGTCAAGTCCAAGGCGGAGACCGAGTCGCTCAAGAACAGCCTGCGCATGCTGAACGACAAGATCGAAGAGGCCAAGCGGAAGAAGAACATCCTGATCGCCCGGGCCCGCCGCGCGGAAGCCCAGCAGCGGATCCAGGAGACCATGTCCGGCCTCTCCGACAAGAGCGCCTTCGAGTCCTTCGAGCGCATGGCCGAGAAGATCGAGCAGAACGAACGGAGGGCGATCGCCGCGGCCGAAATCCAGGAAGAATTCTCCGGCGACGCGCTGGTCAAGCAGTTCGAAGTCCTGGAATACCACGGCACTTCGGACCAGCAGCTGATCGAGCTCAAAATGAAGATGGGGCTGCTCAAGCCCGCCGGCGGAGACAAGGCCAAGCAGCTCGGCAAGGGCGGGGAAACCATCCACGATGCGGAGTTATTGGAGGACGGGAAAGACTGAAGAGATTCAGTGATTTGGGGATTTAGTGATTTAGTGATTGATTTCGTCACTGATCCCCAAATCGCTACGCTTGCTCCAATCAGCAAAGTCGCTAAATCACTAAATCACTAATTCTCTAAATCACAAAATCCTTGTCTCAGCCTCGCTTTGTCATTCTCGCCGATGGTGATTTCGGCCCGCTCACATCAAAAACCGCGAACTCCGTCATCCGCTACTCGCCCGAGCGGACCCTGGCCGTGGTGGACAGCCTCCAGGCCGGGAAGACCTGCCAGGACGTGCTGGGATTTGGCGGAAAGATTCCGGTGGTCGCCACGATGCGGGAAGGACTGGCGCTCAAGCCCACCGCAGTGTTGATCGGCATCGCCCCCACGGGCGGCAAGCTGCCGGAGACCTGGCGCGGGTGGCTGGCCGAAGCGATCGATGCCGGATGCGACCTCTGGAGCGGGCTTCACACCTTCCTGGCTGACGACCCGCTGTTGGCCGAGAAGTCAAAGGCGAAGGGCACCAGGATTTTCGACCTCCGCCGGCCGCCGGCCAACATTCCGGTCGCCGGAGGACTGGCCAAGGGCGTCGCCGCGTTTGTCATCCTCGCCGTGGGCACCGACTGCAATGTCGGGAAGATGACGGCGCAACTCCAGCTCACGAAAGAGCTGAATCGGCGAAATCTGCGCACCCGCTTCGTGGCCACCGGGCAGACCGGCATCATGATCGAGGGCTGGGGCATCGCGGTGGACGCGGTGGTCTCCGATTTCGTCAACGGCGCCGCCGAGCAGCTGGTCCTGGAGGGAAGCAAGGACGCCGATATCGTGATGGTCGAAGGGCAGGGCAGCATCAACCACCCGGGGTACTCCGCGGTCACCCTGGGCCTGCTGCACGGCTCCTGTCCCGATGCAATGATCCTCTGCCACCAGGCGACCCGGCAATTCATCGGCGACTACCGCGAGGCTTCCTGGCTCAAGATTCCTCCGCTGAGCCAGTACGTCCGCTGGTACGAAGATATCGGTTCCGCGGTCCATCCCACCCGGGTGATCGGCGTCTGTCTCAATACCTACGACATGACCGATGCCGAGGCTCGCGCCGCGTGCGAGCAGGCCGCGAAGGAAACCGGTCTCCCCGCGACCGACCCGGTCCGCTTCGATCAGACCCCGCTCATCGAGGCCATCCTCAAGGCCCGGACCGCCTCTCCCAAGCTTCGCCAGTCCGCTTCGTCCCTTCGCTCGTAGCTCCATCATGGCATCTCCCCAGCCGATTCTCATCGCTGGTGCCGGACCCGCAGGCCTCGCCGCCGCGCTGACGGTGGCCAAGGCCGGGCGGCAGGCGGTGGTCTACGAGCGGCACCCGGAGGTGGCCAGCCGCTTTCACGGGGACTTCCAGGGCATCGAGAACTACTCGACCCGGGGCGACGCGCTCGAGGAACTTCGCGCGATCGGCATCGAGCCGGATTTCGAGGTGACCCCGTTCCCCGAGGCAGTGATTTATGACGATCGTGGCCGGGAGTTCCGCTACCGCGGCTCCGCGCCGCTCTTCTACATGATCCGCCGGGGCACCGAACCCGGCATGCTCGACGCGAGGCTCAAGGCCCAGGCCCTGGCGGCCGGCGTCGAGATCCGTTTCCGGCAGCCATTTCCCGCCAACGCGGTCGGCGATGGCGGCCCTCCCCCGGTCCTCGCGACCGGTCCCCGGGGTTCGTACGCCATCGTCGTGGGCTACATCTTCCGCACTTCGCTCCCCGACATGGTCCTGGGTTCTCTGGCCGATGACCTGGCGCCCAAGGGATACGCTTACCTGGTCACCCACGGCGGCATCGGCACCATAGCGAGTTGCCTGTTCACCGACCTCCCCAACTACCAGCGCTATCTCGACCGGACAGTCGAGTTCTACCGCTCCCGGGTGGGCGTGGAGTTGTGCGATGCGCGCCGGTTTGGCGGCTACGGAATGGTGCGCATGGAACGCACTGCCCAGTCGCCGGCCGGCTTGCTGGCCGGGGAGGCGGCGGGATTTCAGGATGCGCTCTGGGGATTTGGGTTGCGCTACGCCATGGGGAGCGGCCACCTCGCGGCAGCCTCCATCCTGGAGGGCGACCCCGCGTCCTACGACCGACGCTGGCAGCGCCGGTTCCGGGGGCTGATCCAATCTTCATTTGTGAACCGGTACTTCTATGAGCGGCTGGGGAACCGGGGGTACCGGGTATTCCTGTCCCGGCTCAGTGCTTCCTCGGACGCCCGGGCCTGGCTCCACAATCACTACGCGTCGTCGGCATGGAAGTCATTGTTCTTCAGGCTGATCGCCCGACGGTCCCGGCGGTTCGGGACGATCGTCACCCTCCCGGCCCAATCCTGACGAAGTCTTCACGCCTTCGTGGCGGCCTGGAGGGTCGGCCTCCGGGTCATTTTCATCGGACTGCGCGCGATTCCCCTGAACGCCAGTGTGCTGAGGGTCGGATTGACCATCGCGGCTCACTCTTCAACCCGGATAGCGCCCTTGAGCCTGCCACGTGTTCCCGTATTTCAAGACCAGTCCCAGGTCATCCACCTCGAAGATGGCGTTGAATGCGCCATCGCTGTCCTCGTGGAACCATTGGCGGTCGCCGATACGCTTGTACCCCTGATCGACGGCCTCGACCGAAAGCCTCGGCACGCCGATTCTGGCCGTGCGGATTCGGGCCTCATCGCCGATGGCCAGTTTGAGCCGGCGGACAGGAAACAGGTGAGTGGCGGGAGTAAAACTGAACGCGACATCGACGCAACCGAAGAGCGCCGGCTGCGGTTTGCCATTGAGCCGCCAGGTGCCGGCGGGGTCCACTGCGATCCGGTAGCTCACCTGCTCCAGTCCCCACCAGCCGGCGACCCGCGCCCACAGGGTATGCCATTCGGCATCGCAGACCACGGCGTAGTCCAACCGGCAGGGGCGGCCGCTCTCTTCCATGACCACGGTGCCGACCAGCTGCCAGGTCCGGGTATGAAAAGCCACGCACGCGGCTTCATGCCCGGGGCGGTCCAGTCGGCGCCATAGGATGGTCTGCACTCGCCAGTATACCGGCACCAATCTGAATATCTCGTGGGGTGCCGATGAAGGCTGCTTCAGGTCGGCGTCACGGCCTCCCAGATGTCGCCGTACCGGAGCACCAGCCCGACCTCGTCCATTTCGAGCCCGGCGGTGAACCTCCCGCCGCCGCTCTCATACCGGTATCGCTGGTCGGCTTCCCGGTGATACACCTGGTCCAGCCGGCTCAAGGAAAACTCCGGGAACTTGAGCCATGCGGCAGACACCTGTCCGGAGGCTCCAACAGCAAGGTTCAGCCGCCGAACCGGAAGCAGATTGGTGGAGGGCGTGAAGCCGAGGTCAACGTCCACGCACTGGTCAAGGTGCGGCTGCTCGATGCCGTTGTGCCGCCAACGCCCGGCCGGGCTCCGGGAAACTCGGTGCGCCACCGGCGTGAGCCCCTTCCACCCATTGACCCGAGCCCAGAGGGTCCGCCACTCCGCGTCACACACGACGGCGTACTCTATCCGGCAGGGTATCCCCTGATCCAGCACAACCACGGTGCCTTCCAGGCACCAGGTAGGGGCCCGGAAGATCAGGGCCGCGGCCTCGTGTCCTGGCCGGTCCAGCCGTCGCCAGAAGATGGTCCGAGTTTGCACCGACATGAAATCAATCTATACCCAAGTCACGCCCCAGCCACGCCACCCCGGTAAAATCCTTCCAGGAAAAGAGACCGCGACCCCAGGGAGGCTTCATGATGACGTTGAGGACGATACTCACTACCGCTGGCCTGATGCTGGGTGCCAGCCTGCCCGCTCTTGCTCAGCGGATCGATTCGACCAGCCTGGCCCAGTTGCGCACCGACCGGTTCGTGCGGATCGAGACTTCGGCGCTGGGGCGGATCCAGGGCACCGTGGCCCAGCACTCGGCGACTGACCTCACGCTGGCCAATGGCGGCCAGCATGTCATACCGGTGCAGGAAATCCAGCGAGCCTGGGTCCGGGGGCGCCACACCAAGACCGGCGCGATCATCGGTGGCATCCTGGGAGCCGGCGGCGGGATCTTCCTCGGGCTGCTTGCCGAGGGGCTCTGCGAGTATGACTGCGCTCACAATGCCTACATCCCATTGGGATTGGTCGGACTCGGGGCCGGAGCCGGGGCGGGGGCCCTGATCGGCATGGCGTTTCCGCGGTGGAAGGAGTTGCACTAGCCGTTTTTCGGCGCCGTGTCGCATTGAATTGATGACGTTGCTTGCACCCTCCTGGTAGATGTTGGGCCATGCCTACGGCCTGGCCCACCGCCTCGCGGATCGAGCTCAAGGATCTGCTCCCGTTTCTCTCTCCCGGTACCATCGTCGGGGTGTATGACGATGCCGGCTGGCTCGACTGGGATGTCGAGCCGGCCACTCCAGTGGAGATTCTTTCCGCCTACGATCTCCTGAGCCGACCGGCCGGTGATCCCGGCCACTTTCACTGTGTCATCCTCGGTGGCTCCTGCACCGTTCCGGCGTCGGAGTTAAACGGCTCCCTCGCCGTGCTCCTCCAGGCCAGCCGCGGCCTCGCCCTGGTGGCTTCCCGGGTTGGGACGCTCTTGCAGGCCTCCCATCGAATATTGTGTCCGGTTCGAGAGCGCCGCTCCGGATCCCACGGCCGGCGATCGTCCGGCGCGTGGCCGGCCCCGATCCCGACCGCGACACCCGGGGCCTGGTGCCTGCTGGATCCCGCTGACCTGGCCCGGCAGGCGACATTGAGCCTTCGGGTCGGGGATAGTCGCGCGGCAGTCAGGGCGATCGAGGGATCGGCTTCGGTGCGGGTGAGCGCCGACCTGGTTCACCTTTCCCTGGAAGGCGGCACGGCGGAGGAAATCCTGGAGCGGCTCCGCAGCCACGACATCCGGGTGACCGGCTCCGTTGTCTGGTATCCGCCACTGCAGTCGTCGCCCTTCGAAAAGGACCTCCCCGGATATTGAATGGCATACCCGGCCGGGGTAGTTTTCCCCCGTGTCAGACCTCTTCAATCTCCGCAGCGTCGTCGAATCCATCGCGAAGTTTTTCGATGTAGAGGCCGCCGTCCTCCTCCGGAAGGTGGCGTCGGTGGTGCTGATCTGGCTCTGCGCGTGGGTCGCGGCCCGGATCATCAGGTTGATGGCGCGCCGGATTCTCGCCGCGGTGGACGACGGGGACGACAGCACGCTGACGTTGCGGGAGAAGCGGGGCCAGACCATCGCCCAGCTGCTGAAGAGCGTGGGCCGGGTGATGATCATCGTGATCGCCCTGCTGCTCACCCTCAACACCTTCATCGAGATCACCCCGCTCCTGGCCGGGGCCGGCATCCTGGGCCTGGCGGTGTCGTTCGGGGCGCAGAGCCTGGTCAAGGACATCATCGCCGGCTTCTTCACGCTGCTGGAGAATCAGTACGCGGTCGGTGACGTCATCGAGGCGGCGGGAAAGAGCGGCGTGGTGGAGAGAATGACGCTCCGGGTGGTCCAGCTCAGGGATCTCAACGGGGTGCTGCACACCATTCCCAACGGTCAGATCACGGTGGTCAGTAACAAGACCCGGGGCTGGTCCCGGGCCGTGATTGAAGTGGGGATTGGGTACGCCAGCGACATCGACCGCGCGCTGGAAGTGTTTCGGGACGAATCCGACCGCCTGGCCGCGGACGCCAAGTGGCAGCATCGCATGGATGGCCCGCCCGAAGTCTCCGGCGTCGAGGCGCTGGGCGAGCACGCGATAACCATCCGCACCCTGTTTCGGACCGTCCCGGGCGCCCAGTGGGAAGTGGCCCGGGAGTTCCGGCGCCGGATCAAGATTCGTCTCGACCGGGAGAATATCGAGATTCCATTCCCCCAACAGACCGTGCACATGCACATGACGGACGACCGCTGATGCCGCTCCGCTTCTACAACACCATGACCCGCGACCTGGCCGACTTCGTGCCGATCAAGCCGGGTCGGGTGTCCATGTATACCTGCGGGCCCACGGTCTGGAACTACGCCCACATCGGGAACTTCCGGACCTTTCTCTTCGAGGACCTGCTCCGGCGCTGGCTCGAGGCCAGCGGGTACGAGGTCTACCACATCATGAACCTGACCGATGTGGACGACCGGACGATCAAGGCCGCGGCCGACAAGGGACTGAGCCTCCGGGAGCACGTGGGACCCTACACCCAGGCGTTCTTCGAGGACCGGGACTATCTCCGGATCCGTCCGGCGCACGACTACCCCAGGGCGACCCAATTCATCGCGCCCATGATCGCGCTGGTCGAGCGGCTACTGGAAAACGGTACGGCCTATCAGGGCGAGGATGGCTCGGTCTATTTCTCCATCGAGCGATTTCCGGCATACGGCCGGCTCTCCCGGCTGGACACCCGCGAGCTCAAGACCGGCGCCAGCGGCCGGGCCAGCAGCGACGAATACGCCAAGGAGGACGCCCGCGACTTTGCGCTCTGGAAAGCAGTGGGCCCGGTGGATGAACAGGTGGGTGCGGCCTGGGACGCACCCTTCGGTCGCGGCAGGCCCGGCTGGCATCTCGAGTGCTCTGCGATGGCGCTGGACCTGCTCGGCAGGAAGTGGGGCGAGAAGACGCTCGACATCCACGCCGGGGGAGTGGACCTCATTTTTCCCCATCACGAAGACGAGATCGCCCAGAGCTGCGCCTTCACCGGGCTGCCGGATTTCGCCCGGGTCTGGATGCACGCCGAGTTTCTGAATGTCCGGGGCACCAAGATGTCCAAGCGATTCGGGAATATCACCACGGCGCGGGATCTCCAGGGCGACGGCGTGGATGCCGGTGCCATCCGGCTCCTCATGTTTCAGACCCACTATCGGCAGAAGCTCGATCTGACAGACGACGCTCTAGCGGCGGCAAGTAGGGGCTCCGAGCGACTAGGGGAGTTTGAGAGACGCCTCAACGACCCAGACTTGGGCATGACGGCTCTCACCCAACCTGGGAGCGAGCGAGCTACGGCAGACCTGCTTCAAGCAGCGCTGAGCCTTGAGGAAACCGCAGCGGAAGCTCTGAATGACGACCTGAACGCTCCGCAAGCGGTCGCGGCACTATTCGATTTTGCCAATGCCGCGCACAGGGCCATTGATGCCGGTGCGACGGTCACTGAGAAGGTCCGAGGCGTGTTTCGCCGCTGGTCGAAGGATGTTTTGGACGTACTCCCTGGCGCCAAGAAGGTTGACAGCACCCTCACGGCTTGGGTCGAGGAGCGGCTGGAGACCCGGCGCGAGGCCAAGAAGCGGCGGGACTTCACCACGGCGGATGCGATCCGGGCGGAACTGGCCGCCAAGGGGGTTATCCTTGAGGACACCCCGACTGGTACCAAGTGGCGGCTGGGCTGAAATCGCGTCCCCGGTGTGTGAGGGGATCCGCCCCCTTCGTCCTCTAGCCTGTCAGGAAGCCGCGGCCGACGCCGCCGTCCGCGGCTCCTCCTCCAACCTTGCATCCCATGAAAAAGCCGCTCCTCCGACTGGGGGTTCTCGGTGCCATGGCCGCTGCCGCGTGCAGTGACGCGGCTGGTCCCAATGGCACCGTGGAATCCGTGGTGGTTGCCCCCGCCAACGGATCTCTCCTGGTCGGCGATACGACGCGACTGGTGGCTGCCGCGCTCGATGCCGATGGCAAGCCGCTTCTGAATCAGGCGATCGAGTGGGCCAGCAGCGATCCATCAGTTGCGACAGTATCCGATGCTGGCCTGATAACCGCCATCGCCGCGGGGTCCGTCGCCATCTATGCCGCCAGTGGCACCCATGCCGATAGTGCCGTGGTGGCCGTCGTCCAGCCGCTCATCGCCGCCCAGATCATTGCTGGACAGAGCTTCACCTGCTCGGTAGACAGCCAGGGGACTGCGTACTGCTGGGGCGATAACCTGTTTGGCCAACTCGGCGCCAACCTGGTAAGCGGGCGTATCAAGCGGGCCACCCTAGTGGCGGGAGGGCTCAGTTGGTCCTCGCTGTTTGCGGGACTCCATCATGCCTGTGGCTTGACCAACGCGGGAGCAGCCTATTGCTGGGGAGGCAATTTCTTTGGTGAGATTGGCGACAGCACCAGGTCGAACAATCGGATCGCTCCCACCGCAGTTCTCGGACCTCCAGTAACAGCATTGGCGTTGGGATACAGCACCTCCTGCGGCATTACCCCGACGGGCGTCCGATGCTGGGGCGGTAACTTTGTTGCCGGGTATACCGGCCCACCGGCCCTCCTGACCTTGAGTGGCGGGGAGTCCCACCTCTGCGGGTTGGTGTCGGGCGGCCGTGCGTATTGCTGGGGCGGGAATTTTCACGGTGAGGTCGGAGACAGCAGCCAGGCCAGCCAGTCCCTTCCGGTTGCCGTTGCGGGCGCGCGGGCGTTCACCGCTCTCAGCTCGGGTTCCTATTCCAACTGCGGCCTCGTGGCCGGAGGCGCCGCCTATTGCTGGGGTTACAATATTTTCGGCCAGGTGGGCGACGGAACCCTGACGGATCAGCTGGTACCGGTTGCGGTCTCCGGAGGCCTGTTTTTCACTGCGATCAGCGTCGGGTATTTCCACGCGTGCGGTGTTACGACGGAAGGCCTGGCATACTGTTGGGGTAACAATACCAATGGCCAGCTGGGAGACGGCAGCGGAGACGATAGCGCCGTGCCGGTGCCGGTGGCTGGGGGACTGCGGTTCACCACGCTCAGCGCCGGGGTCAACCATACCTGTGGCATCACCGATTCCGCGCGAGTCTATTGCTGGGGCTCGAACGAGGCCGGACAACTTGGAGACAATACCAGTTTCCCGCGGCCTACGCCGGTCCCGGCAATTGCGCCATGAAGCGTTACGCCTGGTTGCTCGTCATTCTTGCGGCCGGCTGCAGCCAAGACGCCCTGGCTCCCGGCGAACTCGCTCCCGTGAACCGGGTGGGGATCCTTCCGGCCCCGGGCGAGTTGCTCCTGGACGACACGTTGCGGCTTTCCGCGATCGGCCTTTCGGCCGGTGGGGACACACTCCGCGGCCGCCAGGTGACCTGGAGCAGCAGCGATCCCTCGGTCATAGCGGTAAGTCCCGGGGGAGCGGCAACCGCGATAGCGCCAGGCACCGTCACCATCGCGGCCAGCATTGAGGGAAAGCAGGACACCGTCACGCTCAATGCGTTGGCGCTCTCCATCACCTCGATCAGTGCCGGCGCCGATCATACCTGCGGATTGACCACGTCTGGTGAGGTCTGGTGTTGGGGTGCGAACGACAAGGGTCAATTGGGAATCGGCCCCCTTCAGCCTCTTGATAGCAGAACTCCACGACGGATCGCCGGAGGGCTGCTGTTCAAGGCCATAGCCGCCGGCATCGAAGCGTCCTGTGGGCTGCTTCAGTCTGGTGGGGCTGAGTGCTGGGGCGACAATTCGACCGGCCAACTCGGCGACGGCACCCTCGCCAACCGGGTCGCTCCCACCGCGGTGCAGGGAAGCCTGACCTTCTCGACGATCAGCGCTCCCGCGACACATACCTGTGGAATTCTGCTGGCCGGCGGCCAGCGCTGCTGGGGTGAGAACACTTTCGGCCAGCTCGGCGACGGGACCCGAATCAACCGGCTGATCCCGGTTGCCGTGCTGGGCGGCCACACGCTGACTCAAATCTTTACGTCGGACTGGGAATTCTCCTGCGGCCTCGACAGCGGCAACGCCGCCTGGTGCTGGGGCGAGGACTTCTACGGCTCCCTGGGGCACGACACCACCTACTTCAGCACCACGCCGGCTCTCGTTGCGGGTGGGCTGGCGTTCACCCAGGTCTCGGCCCGCTCAGCCCGGGGCTGTGGTCTGGGGGCGGGAGGGGTGGTGTACTGCTGGGGAATCAGACGCCCCGGGTACGACGACCAGTTATCGGTCGTGCCCACGCCAGAACCGTCAGCTCCGGCATTGGTCAGTGTCAGCGAAGGCGGTCAGCATACCTGCGGCCTCACCGCATCGGGCCAGGCCTGGTGTTGGGGCGCCAACGACCACGGGCAGCTGGGAAACGGTACCATTGGAATTGAGGGTGTTGACGAACCGCCCGGCCAGGTGACCGGTGGTTTGACGTTTACCAGCCTCAGCGCCGGGATTATCCATACCTGCGGCATTGTCGTCTCCGGTGACGCGTACTGTTGGGGCGCCAATGGCTCGGGCATGCTGGGCGTGGGGAACAGCGTGGACCCCATAGTCTCCGCACCCGCGCTGGTGGCCGGTGGTCTCGCGTTCACGGCGATCAGCTCCGGAACTACTCACACCTGTGGGCTGGCCGGCGGCGGAATCGCCTATTGCTGGGGGTTCGGTTACAACGGCGAATTGGGTGACGGGACGTTGTATCACCTGAGCCCGGCCCCCGTCGCCGGCGGCTTCAGTTTTCAATCCATTGTTGCCCGAGATAACTCAAGCTGCGGGATTGCGAGCGGCGCGGCCTACTGCTGGGGAAACAATTACTCGGGACAGCTGGGGGATGGAACCACGACCAGCCATCCAATTCCAAATCCGGTGAGCGGCGGCCTTTCCTTCAGCCGACTTGCGTTGGGCCGGGTGAGAACCTGCGGCGTGGACCTGTCGGGCGCTGCCTATTGCTGGGGCAGCAATCGCAACGGGGCACTTGGCAATGGAACTGAGACCGACGCCCTCGTTCCGGTTTCCGTTGCCGGCGGGCACAACTTCTCAGACATCGCCGCGGGGGATGAGCACGTTTGCGCCATGACGTCGCAAGGGGTGGCCTACTGCTGGGGTGACAACGTGTATGGCGAACTTGGCAACGGCATCAGTACCGACAGCCCCATTCCGGTCCCTGCGGCGGCGGGCTTGGCCTTCGTATCGATCGGATCCAGCGAACGTCGCTCCTGCGGACTCACCGCGACCGGCGATACCTACTGCTGGCCCACGGACTTTCGCGAGCCTGATCCGGTCCTGGTGCCGGGCGGCATTCATTTTACTCAGCTCAGCGTCGGCCAGGGCCATGCTTGCGGGCTGACGAGTAATGGACAGGCCTACTGCTGGGGACTGAACTCGCTGGGTCAACTGGGCAATGGGAACCTGAATGTGTTCGGTCCGCTAGACACCATACCGGTCCCGGTCACTGGCGGCCTGATCTTTACCCGTATCAGCGCTGGCGCCGAGCACACCTGTGGAATCACGGCCGGAGGGGCTTTCTGCTGGGGAGCCAACCGGGATGGTGAACTGGGAATCTCCGGATTTGAGGACATCGGCGGCATACCCTACCCGGTGAAGGTTCGCGGGCAGCGCTGAGCTAACATATTTGGGGAGAATAATTTACCTGATGGTTCCCGTCTGTCTTACCTACGGAGTCCGCTGTCGTCCAAGACCCGGAGCCGGGGGAATCCAGACCCCGTGAATCAAGCCCGGAATCACGGCTTTCCCGCTTCAGAACCGCCGACTTTTCCGCCAATTTCCCCGTCCCCTGGCAACTCGTCTAATCCCGCCCGTTGACCTGACTTAACTCACTGTTTATCATATGGGTCTGCCAATTTTGGCTGTCCGGCTGACGTAGCTCAATTGGCAGAGCACCCGCCTTGTAAGCGGGAGGTTATGGGTCCGATTCCCATCGTCAGCTCCAGTGGTGCAGCCGGGCCAAAGCAGCTTCACGAACCCCGCAGTGCGGCGGGGTTCTGTGTCGTAAGGGGCCTCATGGCTGTCGGTGGGGTGACCGAGTGGCTAATGGTAGCAGACTGTAAATCTGCCGGGCTCTGCCCTACGTAGGTTCGAATCCTACCCCCACCACTCAGGGCGGTAAGAACGGTAGGGCGGTAAGACGGTAAGTAGATCGGGACGGAATTGAATTCGGTGTGGGACGAGCACGGACTCAGAATTCTGGCGGAGCAACTTACCGCCTTACCGTCCTACCGCCTTACCGTCTGTTACGCGGGTGTAGCTCAGTTGGTAGAGCATCAGCCTTCCAAGCTGAGGGTCGCGGGTTCGAGCCCCGTCGCCCGCTTCGGCCAGGCACGGAGGCCTGGCCTACCAAGACCGCTCGCGTAGCTCAGTTGGTAGAGCACATCCTTGGTAAGGATGAGGTCCGCGGTTCGATCCCGCGCGCGAGCTTCGACAGCCGTACTGGGTGACGGGTACTGCGTACTGCGGAACCCGGATTGCACCCAGTACCCAGTACTGAGTACCCAGTACCTTTTTGGGAGTTTGAAGAAATGGCCAAAGCCAAGTTTGAGCGGACCAAGCCGCACGTGAACGTCGGGACGATCGGGCACGTGGACCACGGGAAGACGACGCTGACGGCGGCGCTGACCAAGGTGTCGGCGGACAAGGGATTCGGGACCAAGTACATCTCGTACGACCAGGTGGCGAAGGCGTCGGAGAGCCAGGGGCGGCGGGACCCGACCAAGATCCTGACGATCGCG
>DASYPP010000025.1:0-37888 GCA_036006525.1 Gemmatimonadales bacterium | reverse complement strand
TGGGCGTCGCGCATTGGCTCGACGCGCCCCAGGTGGTTCCGTTGCGGCCTGGCGAGGCGGTGCGGGGATGAAACCGCTTCTCCTCGCGTGTCTCCTCCTGTCGCTCACGACGCCCTTGGCGGGGCAGCAGCCTGCGCGGGTCCACGGAACGGTCGTGGACTCCAGCTCGGGTCGCCCGATTGCTGGCGCAGAGGTCGGGTTGGGAGAGGATGATCGAGTGAGCACGGCGAGCGGCCAGTTTCTCTTCGGCTCGGTGGCATCCGGATCGCTTCGCATCCGGGTGCGGGCATTGGGCTACCGACCCCTGGAGCGGGAGCTGGACGTCGTGCCGGGCGGCGACTTGAGGATCGACCTCCCGATGGCCAGGCTCGCCGTCCAGATCGACAGCATGTTGATCCGGGCCCAGCCCGATGCGTCGCTTTCCGGTGCAGAGCTGGAGCAGCGCGGGCGTACGCTGGCGGCCGCGCTCGACGGGTGGGAAGGAGTCGTGGTGACTCGGACCGGGGCGGGCGATGAAGCGGTACCCCAGGTGAGGGGAAGCGGAGCCGATGAGGTCCTGGTCCTGGTCAACGGTTTCCCCGCCAACAACGCCTTCACCGGCCGGGCGGATCTCGGCCGGCTCTACAGCCGGGACGTCGAGCGGGTCTCGTTGGACCGCGGTGGCCAGAGCGCCAGGTTCGGCAGCCGCGCCATCGCTGGTGTCATCAGCATCGAGACCAGGCGCGGCGGCAACTCCAGTTTTGGCGGGACCGTGGGAAGCTTCGGGGCGATCGAGAGTGCCGCAGCGCTGGCCGGCAGCACGGGTCGGCTATCACTCTCGGTCGCGGAGCTGCCCAACCGGTTTGAGTTCGCGTCGCCCGGTTCCGGGCAGGGAATCCGGCAGAATGCCGGTGGCTCGGTCTACACGCTGAATGCTCGCTATGGCCGTAAGGTAGACCTGACGGCGAGGGCAACGCTGGCCAATCGAGGCTTGCCGGGGACCACCGTGAACCCGACGCCCGCCGCGCGGGCCGAAGAACGCACCGCTTTCCTGGGTGTCAGGACCGGCGAAAGGTTCCAGGTGAAGGCCGCCATCGAATGGCTTTCGACCCGTGCCTGGGACAGTGTGCCACCTCCCGGCTTTACCGCCTACGATGCGACCACGACCGGGTTTGGTGGATCCGGCGGGATCGCGCTACGGCACGTGGTGACCATCGCCGGATGGTCGGGGCAGGTTACCTGGAGCGGGGAGGCCCGGTACGACGCCTTCAATGGAGACGCGGTACTGCAGGGCGCCCACTTCAGTCGTATCGGAGTTGGCACGGCAGCCGCCTTCGAGCGATCTACCGGATCCAGCGCCTGGCGCCTGGCCCCATCGTTCCGGCTCGAGTGGTGGTCCGGCCGCAAGGACCCGGCGGCGAGCGCGCGGCTCGATGCCCTGTGGTCGCGGCACGGCACTCGTGCAACCTTTGCGCTGGGTAGCGCCGTCACCGCGCCGGCGTTGGCCGATGTGCTGTTTCAAGAGGGCGTTGGGGTTCGCCTGAATCCGGGATTGAAACCGGAGCGGGTCAGGTGGGAGCTGGAAGGCGGCATCGGGCAGCGGTTCCACCTGGGACCGGTGGACGCGATGGCCAACGTTCGCGGGTTCTGGGGCAAGGTGGACGACCTCATCCTGTGGAATCCGGTGCTCCGGTTCATCTGGACCCCGGGGAATTTCGACGTGGTCCGGCGGGGCGGGGAGGCGGCGCTGGATGTTCACCTGACCGCTTCGCTCTCCGTGTCGGGGAGTACCAACCTGAGCGTTATTACCTACGACACCCCCGGCGCGGCCCAGGTGAGATACCGTCCCCGGTTTACCCATACCGCCGAAGTGAGATGGAATCCCGACCGCTGGCGCTTCTCGGCGCGCTGGCACCGCCTGGGGACTCGCTTTACCACGACCGTTGGAACCAACCCGCTCCCCCCGGTCGATCTCCTGAATATCGGAATCGAGCGCCAGCTGGGCCGGATGCTATCGGTTCAAAGTGAAGTACGTGACCTGCTGGACCAGCGCCCATCATATATCGCCGGGTTTCCTGCGCCCGGCCGTTCGTTTCACTTGTCGCTCAACCTGGAATTCCCATGACCTCACGACTCCGCTGGCTGTCCGTCCTGCTCTCGCTGGCTCCCCTGGCCTGTGCCGAAACCACCGCGCCGCTCCCGCCGGCCGATGAAGTCCTGCTGACGGTGAACAGCACCGAAGCGTCGCTCAGCGTGATTCCCGTGGAAGCGCCGGGCACTGGATTCAATATTCCGCTGGGCGGGACGACACCGACCCCCGTCGGCGTGGCGGCCCGGGGCGCCGTGGCCCTGGTGCCGATGGGACTCGACAACTCGGTCGCGGTGGTGGATCTCGCGGGCGGGACGGTCACCAAGACCATCCAGCTTCCCGCCGGCTCGGGCGCCACCGGTGTCGCGATCGTGGACGACTCGATCGCCTACATCGCGAACCCCAACTTGAACACCGTCACCCGGGTCAATTACCTCACCGGCGATACCGCTTCGGTCGCAGTCGGGGTGTATCCCCAGGGCATCATCTTTACCCGGGGCAAGGTCTTCGTCATGAACGGCAACCTGGTCAACTTCTCCCCCGCAGGCCCCAGCTGGCTCACGGTGATCGACCCGGTCACCAATGCCCATGCGACCGGCATCGACTCGATCCCGCTGCCCGGTCCTGGTAACGCTGGATTCGCCGACGTGGGCAGCGACGGCCTGCTGTACGTGATCAGCAGCGGGGACTTCTTCGGCGGACAGGGGCGCCTGTCGATTGTCGATCCGGTGGGACGAGCCGAGGTCGCCAACTTCGGCGGGCTGGGCACCGGGCCGGGTGCGCTCGCCGCCGACGCGGGCGAGCGGCTGTTCATCAGTTCCTTCTCCGAAGGGCTGATGGAGTTCAACACGGTCACCCGGGCCCTGGTGCACGGGGCGGGCGACGGGATTCCGATTGCCGGTAACTCCGCAGTTGAGGTGGACAGCAAGGGCCGCATCTACGCCATCAGCACCGGGCCCTGCCAGGGCGGCACGCCGGGTACCGCCCACGTGTTGCGCAGTAATCTCAGCGAGTCGGGCAGTATCCCGCTCGGCGAGTGCGCGATCTTCGCGGCGGTGACGAACATTCCGTGAGATTGAAGGGATTGAGGGGATTGAATTCCCATCAATCTTATATTGCTGTGATGCCCTCTCTCTCGACGCCCGCAATTGTCCTGGCCACCTTCCGCTATGGGGAGACCAGCAAGATCGTTCGCCTGGCGACCGAAAACGTCGGGGTGCAGAGCGCCATCGCCAAGGGGGCGCTGCGCCCCAAGAGCCGTTTCGGGGCGGCGCTCCAAGTGTTGAGTGAGGGCCATGCCCACCTCATTATCCACGGCAACCGTGACCTGCAGCTGCTCACCGCGTTCGATCTTCAGCGGATCCCCGTGCGCCTGGCCGAGAGCATGGAACGCTACGCGGCGGCAGCGGCACTGGCGGAATTGATGCTCCGCTTCGCCCCGGCCGATGCCCACCCGGAAAGCTTTCATCTCTTGCGCGAAGGCCTGGGCGCGCTGGAGACCGTCGCGGAGCCGGACATCGAATCGTCCGGATTGAAGGTGATGTGGGCCCTCGTCGCCGGCCTGGGCTTCGCCCCCGAAATGGACGCCTGCGTCCGGGACGGTACTCCGATCGGCGATGGCGGCCTGGCCTTCAGCTACCAGGAAGGCGGCGCGCTCTGTCCTTCCTGCGCGCGACTCGAAGCCGCCGCCACGCTGGCCCAGCGGGATCGGGTGGACCTGGTGCTGCTCCTGGATCCGGCAGCCCCGCTCCCCCAACTGGGCCCGAAACAGGCCGCGGCCCACCGCCGCCTCCTTGGCCGTTACATCACCCATCACCTGAGCGAAGGCACCTCGCTCCCCGCGCTGGAGTTCTGGCTCCGGCGCCCGTGGAGTGCCGCGTGATCATCGGGACCGCCGGGCACATCGACCACGGAAAATCCGCGCTGATCGAGGCTCTGACCGGAGTCCGGATGGACCGGCTCCGGGAGGAGCGGGAACGGGGCATTACCATCGACCTCAATTTTGCGCCCCTGGTCCTGGGCGATGGGCGAGTGGCGGGTGTGGTGGACGTGCCCGGTCACGAAGATTTTGTCCGCACCATGGTGGCCGGGGCCAGCGGGATGGACCTGGTGCTGCTGGTGATCGCGGCCGATGAAGGCATCAAGCCACAAACCAGGGAGCACCTGGCCATCGTCGAGCAACTGGGAATTCCCCGGGGAATCCCGGTGCTCACCAAGACCGACCTGGTCGAACCCGAATGGCTGGAGCTGGTCAGCACCGAGATAGCGGAGTGGCTGAGTGCCTCGCCGGTTCGCTTCAACGCTCCGGTTCCGGTGTCGGCGATCCAGGGCACCGGCCTGGACCGATTGAAGCAGGAGATCAGGCAGATCGGAACCGATGTCGCCGGACGGCCGCTCGATGATCTGTTTCGGCTCCCGGTCGACCGCGCGTTCTCCGTCGCGGGCATCGGGACCGTGGTGACGGGGACGGCGTGGTCCGGTTCGGTCGCCGTGGGAGAGATCATCAGGATCATGCCGGGAGGCACTGAAGCCCGGGTGCGCTCGATTGAAGTACACGGCAAGCCGGCCGAGCGGTCGCTACCGGGGATGCGAGTAGCCCTGGGACTGGTTGGGGTGGACCGGGATCAGATGCGGCGGGGGGATGTCGTCGTTACCCATGGATCACCCTGGCAACCGACCGGTGCGCTCGATGTGGAGCTACACCTCCTGCCCGAGGCCGCGCGCGCCCTGATGACCCGCTCCCGGGTCCGCATTCATCTTGGCACTACGGAAGTGCTGGCCCGGGTATATCCCCGTGAAAAGATCGAGCCGGGTCGCTCAGGGCTGGCCCGGCTGGCGCTCGAGTCACCCACCATTGCCCGGAGTGGAGATCGCTTTGTCCTCCGGTCGTACAGTCCGGTGCTGACCATCGGCGGCGGCACTGTGCTGGACCCGATTCCTCCGCGCCGCGGGAGTTGGTCCCCCGGGCTGGTTCGGCCGGAACCGGAGCAGCGACTCCGCGCCGTCCTCGAGCGGCGGCCCCTCGGAGTTTCGGAGCGAGAGCTCCCGCTGCTGTCTCCCTCACCACCGGCGGCGGTTCTCAATACGATGAAAAGCTGGGCCGGCTATCGGAGCGTCCAGGGTTATTTCATCCCCGAGTCGGCCATTCTCGAGGCCGCGATGCGCGCCGCCGCCGCGGTGGCCCGGTTTCACTCGGCTCATCCCGGGGAGCGTGGAATGCCGCTCGGTGAGCTTCGCCAATCGCTCCGCTCGCCAGGCTGGCTCACTGACGCGGTGCTCGAGCAGCTCGCGAGCAAGGCGGAGATCCTCCTGGACGAGGGGTTCGCTCGAGCGCCCGGCTTCAAGCCGCGACTGAACGGTGGGGAAGCGCAGGTCGATCGGATCGTCGCCCGATTGGAGCTGGCCCAGCTGGCGCCCCCCAATAATGAAGAACTGGCCCGCGAACTCGGCCTTTCCGAGGTCAGCAACCCCCTTCGCCTGGCAGCGCAATCCGGGGTGGTCGAGGCAGTGGAACGGGACCGGTACTTCGCCCGGACCGCGCTGGACCGCTTTACCGCCGAACTTCGGGCGCTGGGACGGGCCGGACCGATCACCCCCGCCCTGGTGCGAGACCGGCTGGGGATCACCCGGAAGTACGTCATTCCGCTCCTGGAATGGGCCGATCGGAAGGGCATCACGGTCCGCGTCGGCGATGGACGGAGGCTCAAAGAGGTTCCTCTTCCTCCCCGGAAACCTTAGGTTACAGGTGTTCCCCTTCATTTCTCATGGGTTCCTGTAGGGAGGGTCCCCGTATCGCGCCATAACTAGTCAGTCAGGGAGTCCACGCCATGGTCCGGATGTTCAGGCCGGGAATGTGGGTGGGCCTCCTCCTCGGGATCGCGTTCCCGGCTATGGCGCAGGAATCCACCGCCCCGCGAATCGAACTCAGGGAGAACACGCCCAATCCATTCTTTCCCTCAACCACAATCACGTTCGAGATTCACCGGGAGGTTTGCAACCGAGGGCACCAACCAGTCGTGACGCTGCGGGTGTACAACGTGCTGGTCCAGGTGGTAGCGGCACCAACGCTGAAGGATTCCACCGGCCAGCGACTGGAAAACGTTCGGTTGCGGTGCGGGAGTTACCTCGCATATTGGGATGGTAAGGCCAGGGATGGGCACGAGGTGCCTGATGGGGTCTACTACTACCAACTTGTGGTAGACGGTGAGCGGGTGAGTACCCGCAAAATGATCGTACGCCGGGGGGGCGAGCATTAGCTCGCCCCTTCGCATTAATGGTCGAAATGACCTGGGTTCGCTGCCAAATGGGCCGATTGAGACGGTATGCCGGTTGCTAGACGCTCTGCTGATGAATTGCAAAGTGGATAACTCATCATGGACTACTTTAGCATTATCCTATAACTGCCATATTTACAATAGGTTATAAATAAGGTTAAAAACATGATCCGACCTGACCGTTTGACCCTGAAGGGCCAGGAAGCTTTCCGGGAAGCTGGCGAAGACGCCCGCCGCCGTGGCAACCCCGTCGTCAATGACGCCCACCTGTTCTACGCGCTTCTGAACCAGGAGGAAGGCATTGTTCAGCCTCTCCTCCAGAAGGCCGGGCTCAACATCACGGCCTTGAGGGAAGCCACCGAGCGGGAGATTGCGCGCTTCCCCACCCAGCAGGGTGGAGGAGCGGAGCCGACGTTTGCCCGGGAATTGAGCAAGGTTTTCGATCGGGCGGAAGCCGAAGCCAAGAAGCTGGATGATGCCTACATCTCCACCGAGCACCTGGTGCTGGCCCTGGCGGAAGAGAAAGGCACGACCGCCCGAGCGCTGCTCACCGAGGCCGGCATTACTCCGGCTCAGCTCGGCGCGGCCCTGGCCGAGGTTCGCGGATCTCACAAGGTCACCGACCAGGAACCGGAGGGAAAGTACCAGTCCCTGGAGCGCTATACCCGGAACCTCACCGACCAGGCCCGGAACGGAAAACTCGACCCGGTGATCGGCCGGGACGAGGAGATCCGCCGGGTCATGCAGGTGTTGTCTCGGCGGACCAAGAACAATCCGGTCCTGATCGGCGAGCCGGGCGTGGGCAAGACCGCCATCGTCGAGGGGCTGGCCCAGCGGATCGTCAACGGTGACGTCCCCGACTCGCTTCGCAATCGCGAGCTGGTCGGGTTGGATATCGGCCTCCTGCTGGCCGGCGCCAAGTATCGCGGCGAGTTCGAGGAGCGGCTTAAGGCCGTGGTGAAAGAGCTGGTCGAGGCCGAGGGCCGTTACATCGTGTTTATCGACGAGCTGCACACCATCGTGGGAGCTGGCGCGGCCGAGGGCGCGGTGGATGCCAGCAACATGCTCAAGCCGGCCCTGGCCAGGGGCGAACTTCACGTGGTGGGTGCCACCACCCTGGACGAGTACCGCAAGCACATTGAGAAGGACGCCGCCCTGGAGCGCCGCTTTCAGCCGGTGCTGGTGGGCGAGCCCAGCGTGGTGGATACCATCGCCATTCTGCGAGGCCTCAAGGAGAAGTACGAGGTCCATCACGGCGTGCGCATCACCGATAATGCGCTGATCGCCGCTGCTACCCTGTCCGACCGCTACATCGGCGACCGGTTCCTCCCGGATAAGGCGATCGACCTGGTGGACGAGGCCGCGAGCCGGCTGCGCATCGAGATCGACAGCCTGCCCCAGGAGATTGACGTCATCGAGCGGCGGATCGTGCAGCTCGAGATCGAGCGCCAGGCGCTGCTCAAAGAGAAGGGGAAGGATGCCAAAGAGCGGCGGATCGCCGTGGAACAGGAGATCGCGACGCTCAAGGAGAAGAGCGCCGGAATGAAGGCCCAGTGGCAGGCGGAAAAGACCGTCATCCAGGATCTCCAGGCCCTGAAGGCCGAGGTCGAGGAGCTGCGGCAGGAGGTGGATCAGGTGACCCGGGCAGGGGACCTCCAGAAGGCGGCGGAACTGCGCTACGACAAGATTCCCAGGGTCGAGCGCGAAATCGCGGCCAAGGAGCAGCAGCTCGCGGGCATCCAGTCCGGCACCCGTTATCTGAAAGAAGAGGTAGACGCCGAGGACATCGCCGAGATCGTGGCCAAGTGGACCGGAATCCCGGTGAGCAAGATGCTGGAGTCCGAGCGGACCCGCCTCACCAGGCTCGAGGACGAGTTGCGCCAGCGCGTTGTGGGTCAGGACGCCGCGCTGCAAGCGGTGGCCAACGCGGTTCGGCGGAGCCGGGCCGGCCTGCAGGATGTCAACCGTCCCACCGGCTCGTTCATCTTCCTGGGCCCCACCGGGGTTGGCAAGACCGAAACCGCACGGGCGCTGGCCGAGTTCCTGTTTGACGATGAGCGGGCGCTGATCAGGCTCGACATGTCGGAATACATGGAGAAGCACTCGGTTTCACGAATGATCGGCGCGCCGCCTGGCTACATCGGCTACGACGAGGGCGGGCAGCTGACCGAGGCGGTGCGTCGCCGTCCGTACAGCGTGGTTCTGTTCGACGAGATCGAAAAGGCCCACCCGGACGTTTTCAATCTGTTGCTCCAGATCCTGGACGACGGCCGCCTGACCGACAGCCAGGGCAGGGGAATCGACTTTCGCAACACGGTCATCATCATGACTTCCAACCTGGGAAGCCAGCACATCGTGGACGCGGGCGAGGTGAGTGGAGACCAGTGGGCCCTGGTTGAGGAGCGGGTGCTCGGCGAGTTGCGCGGACATTTCCGTCCCGAGTTCCTGAACCGGGTGGACGATGTCATCGTCTTCCGCCCCTTGTCCCGAAAGGACCTCGCGGCCATCGTGGGTATCCAACTGAAGGGATTGGACCGCACGCTGGAGAAGCGGCACCTCAAGATCGAACTCACCACGGCCGCGCGCGAGCTGCTGGGCTCCAAGGGCTTCGACCCGGTATATGGGGCCCGGCCGCTCAAGCGGGTCATCCAGCGCGACCTGCAGAACCCCATCGCGCTCGAAGTACTGGAAGGCCGGTTCCAGGACGGCGACACCATCCTGGTCGACACCGACGGCAATGGCGGGCTTGGCATCACCCGCAAGGGTTCGGCGGCGGAGCCGATCAGTGCGTAGGGGCGCACCAACCGCGGCGGACGTGGCGGGTATGGAGGCGGCACTGCGAATGGCGCGGGCCGCCTCCGTGCGGGAAGAGGTGCCGGTCGGCGCGGTGGTGATGCAGGAAGGAGCCGTGCTGGGCGAGGCGCACAACGAAACTGTTCAGCGGAACGATCCAACGGCCCATGCCGAGTTGCTCGCCATTCAGCGGGCACTCACGACGGCCAGGAGTGACCGCCTTCCGCTGGCCACGCTCTACGTCACGTTGGAACCCTGCGCCCAGTGCGCCGGCGCCGCCATCCTGGCCAAGGTCGGCCGGGTGGTGTTCGGCGCGAATGACGATCGAGTGGGCATGGCTGGGTCGGTGTACGACTTGCTTCGGGATCCCCGGCAGAACTGGCGTCCCGAGGTCAATGGAGGCCTCCTCGCCGAGGAGTGCGGGGAGTTGCTCAAGCGGTTCTTTCAGGATCGCCGGCTCGGCATCGAGGATTGATCCGGTTGTGATCCATGCAACAGACTCGCCATGAAATCACTAGATACGTTGGCAGGGCGCGGTCATAGGCCCGCGGGCTTGTGAAGTGGATCACGTTCAGATCTGGAGGCAGTCATGAAAAACAGATTCGCTCGCTGGACTCTTCTCATTCCACTGGCAACCGCCGTGGCATGCTCCTCTTCGTCCCAGTCAGGCATGGGTGCCGGCGTGGCGCCCGCCGCCGACGATGTCTCCCACACCTATACGGTTCCGGCCGGAGAATTCGTCCGGGTGCCGCTGGAAAGCGGCGCGACGTACCGGTTCGAGCTCGACGGCACCGGCTTCCGGCTGAAGATAAGCCCGCTGGAGCCCGGCACTCAGCCGCCACTGGTGGAAGAGTTCGTGCCCGGCGTCGGCGCTTCGGGAACGGTGATTTACAACGTGAAGCCGAGGGCCGACGGAGTCTACCAGATCAGCAGCATCGCCGGGGACCCGACCCAGCCGATGACACTGCACATTTCGCGGGTGACCGGCCCAGACAAAAACTGATCCTTGGGATCCCCAACCCGCAGTCTCGGAACCGCGCTGTACTGCGAGGATCTCGCGGTCGGCGCGGTTCTCTGGCAATGACCTCCCCAATCTCGCCAAAGCGCCGCCTGGTCACTATCGCGATCGCGTGCGGGATTGGGTTTCTTATCATCGGATTGCTGGCCACCTCCGCCTGGCTGACCGGGATCGAGACTGGGTGGGTGAAGGCGGTCGCGGGATGGCGATCGCCGGCCCGCACCAGCGTCATGCAGGGTGTGACCTGGCTGGGAACTGCCTGGTTCGAACTGCCGTTCGTGCTGGTAGTGGTCGGATTGCTGTGGCACCGGCGCCGGCGGGGCCAGGGAATCCGGTATTTCCTTTGTGGTTTGGGCGGCTGGGCGCTGTACGCGATCTTGAAGCTGTTCTTCCACCGGGCTCGTCCCCGAGGGGTCCCGCGGCTAAGCGGGGCCGGTTGGCATTCGTTCCCCTCCGGGCACGCGATGCTGGCGCCGATCCTGTTTGTCTTTGCCGCGGCCCTGTTGACAGGCGAGCCCGGGCTGCAGCGGTATCGGGTGCCGGCGCTGGTACTCGCCTGGCTGGTGTCCTGCCTGCTGGCATTCTCCCGCGTCTACCTCGGCGTCCACTACCCTAGTGACGTGATCGCCGGTCTCCTGGCTGGATCGGGCTGGCTGGCCTTGAGCCTCGCCTTCACCGCTCCCAATTCCGGCTCTCGGGTAGATTGATTAACCCTCTGCGCTGAATTAGTTTGCGCGCTCTGCGCGGCGGCACCCTGATCGCATGTTGGCAGGTTGGACAGGTGTGTCCGAGGGGCTGAAGGAGCCGGTCTCGACCTCGGCTGACGCCGAGGCTCGGCAGAACGTCGCTGACGCGACTCAAAACCGCGGGCCCTGCACTCTGCACTCTGCACCCTGCACGCGGTTAGTTGTTAAGGACAGGTGTCCGAGTGGCTGAAGGAGCCGGTCTCGAAAACCGGTGTACCCGCAAGGGTATCGAGGGTTCGAATCCCTCCCTGTCCGTTTTCCAACCGTAGAACCGCGATGTCCGCATTGGAATCCAGCCAAACACAGGAGCGCGCCCATGGGATATGTGGAGCAGCATCTCCTCTCTGGTGAAAAGGTCATGTACCGGGCGCATCTGCACTGGACCATCTTTTTCTGGCCTGCCTTCATCACCCTGGTTGGCCTGGTGCTCCTGGTGCTGTTCAGCCAGAACTACATTGTCGGCCTGATCGCGACCGGCGTCGGCCTGCTCTCGTCCATCCCATCGCTCATTCGTTACTTGAGCTCGGAATTCGCCGTCACCAACAAGCGGGTGATCGTCAAGGTTGGACTGATCCAGCGCGATTCGAGCGAGACCCTCCTTAGCAAGGTGGAAGCGATCCAGGTGGATCAGACCATCCCGGGCCGGATGCTGAACTTCGGAACCATCACCATCACCGGCACCGGGGGGACCAAGGAGTCATTCCCCCGGATCGCCGCGCCAATGGAGTTCCGTCGCCAGGTCCAGGCCCAGATCGTGGACATGGAGGATCGTCGGGTTGGTCAGGGCTCAGCCGCGCCGGCGTTGGCCGAGCCGCGCGACGAGCGGGAGTGTCCCTACTGCGCGGAGAAGATCCTCAAGAAGGCGAAGGTGTGTCGGTTCTGTGGGCGGGAGGTGGCGGCGGTAGAGTAGGCGCAGCGCGCTGCCGAAACCGGCCTAACTCGTTATATTCCCGTCTCCTAGGTCACCACGCCACGGAGACAGCATGCCCGGCCTCGACCCGGCCAAATTCCAGGACCCGGCCCTCCGCCCAGTGGCGGAAAAGGTGCTCGCCAGCCGCCGGCTCGACGCCGCCGACGCCCGGGCGCTTTACGCCACCTCCGACCTTCTCTCCCTCGGCGCCATCGCGGATTTCGCCAACCAGCGCCTGAACGGCGACCGGGTCTTCTTCTCCGCCAATCAGCACATCAACCCCACCAACGTCTGCGTGCTGCGGAACACCTGCACCTTCTGCTCCTTCGCCAAGATGCCGAAGGAAGAAGGCGCCTACACCCGGACGCTGGAAGAGGTCTATCACGAGGCGGCCCAGGCGACCGGTGCCCCGACCCGCGAGTTCCACATCGTGGGCGGGCTGCACCCCAAGCTCAAGCTCTCCTACTACACCGACATGATCCGGGGGTTGAAGGAGCGGCACCCCAACGTGCATATCAAGGCGCTGACCGCGGTCGAGATCGCTCACCTCGCCCGGATCGAGAAGATCAGCGAAGAAGAAGTCCTCATCCGGATGAAGGACGCGGGCTTGACCAGCCTACCCGGGGGCGGCGCCGAGGTGTTCAGTACCGCGGTCCGCGCCACCATCGCCGAGCGTAAGCTCACGGGCCAGGAATGGATCCGGGTGCACCGAGTCGCCCATACGCTGGGGATTCCGACCAACTGCACCATGCTCTACGGCCACGTGGAGACCGCGGACGACCGGATCGAGCACCTGACCATGTTGCGTGATCTCCAGGACGAGACCCACGGATTCCTGACCTACATTCCGCTGGCCTATCATCCCGATCACAACGAGCTGGGCGAAGAGCTGGGCCGGGTGGGCACCGCGACCACCGGCTACGAGGATCTCAAGAATATCGCGATCGGCCGGCTGTACCTGGACAACATTCCCCATGTGAAGACCCACTGGCCGATGGTGACGCCGTTCCTGTCCCAGCTTGCGCTGAGCTTCGGGTGTGACGACCTCGAGGGCACCGTGGTCTACGAGCGGATCTATCACGAGGCCGGCGCTCACACCGAGATGCACATGCCCTACTCGGCGCTCGTTGACCTGATCCGCGGGGCGGGGAAGCGCCCGGTCGAACGAGACAGCCTGTACCAGAGCGTCCGGGAGAACTTCGACGACCTGCCGCCCACGCCGGAGTACACGACGCGGAACCTTCCCGTGGTGCACGCCGCATGAGGCTCGGGCGTATCCCATGGATCAACTGCTTTCCGGTCTATGGTGCCATCGACCGGGGCCGGGTCAAGGTTCCTGCCGATCTGGTTACCGGCACCGCGTCGGAGCTGAACGATCTCCTGGCGGCCGGCGAGCTGGACGTGAGCGTCGTCTCCGCGGTCGAATACGCCCGCAACGCCGCCGCCTATCACCTGCTGCCCGATCTCGCGATCACCTGCGACGGGCCGGTGCACAGCGTGAAGCTCTTCTCCAAGCGGCCACTGGCCGAGCTGCACGAACGCACCGTGCTCCGCACGGCATCGTCCCGGACTTCGGTGCTGCTGCTCGAGCTGCTGTGCCAGCATCGCTGGCAGATCGTGCCGAAGTTCGCCACGGTGCGGGCCGAGGCGGCGGACCTCGAGTCACTTGAGAAACTACCTCATGAGGCCGTGCTGGTGATTGGTGATGCCGCCCTCATGCTCTCGGCCACCGGCCGCTATCCGGTCGAGGTGGACCTGGGTGCCGAGTGGAGCCAGTGGACCGGGCTGCCGTTCGTGTTCGCGGTGTGGGCCAGCCGGCGCGAAGCGGACATGAAGCAGGTTCAAGTGATACATCAACGGCTGCTGGAGTCGCGGGCCTGGGGACTTGAGAATCTGGATGAGCTGGCCAAGGACGCGTCCCGGGTGAGCGGGGTCCCGGTTTCTATCTGCCGTGACTACCTGGGAGACCTGGACTATCGGCTCTCCTACCGGCACCTCGCCGGTCTGACCGACTTCTTCCGCCGGCTGGCGCAGCAGGGATCGGTGCCAGACGGATCGTTGTCGTTCATTACCGCCGCGTGAGGACGTAGAGAACGCTACCGCTTCAACGCGGATAGACGCCGAAACGCGCTGATTGATCCTGATGTGACGAAAACAGATTTACCACGGATAGAACACCAAAACAAACGGATCACCCCGATGCCGGGTCGAGTGCTTCAACTGTTGGATTGAATACGAAGAATTACTTCACGCGCAGTCGCATTGAGATGCCGGATATAACCGGTGCAATCCGTTTGTTTCAGTGTGTTGTCGGTGATAAGCTGTTCGATTGTTGCGAAACGACATGAATTCAAGCAGAACGATCAGCGCTTTTCATCGTTCATCCGCGGCTAAAGCGGTAGCGCCTCAGCGCACTCAACAGGACTCAACGATGTCAACGGTGGACCGTACCTCAAAAGAGTTCCAGGACTACCTCTCCCTCTACGAGAAGGCCCCCCTCCTCGAGCTGGGCCGGCTGGCCGACGCCGAGCGGTGGCGGCAGCACCCGGAGAACGTGGTCACCTATATCATCGACCGGAACATCAACTACACCAACGTCTGTGTGGCCGACTGCGGCTTCTGCGCTTTTTATCGCCGGCCCCGGCACAACGAGGGCTACGTCCTCAGCTACGAGCAGATCGGCAAGAAGATTGACGAATGCAAGGCGATCGGAGGAGTCCAGATTCTGTTCCAGGGTGGGCACAATCCGTACATCCCGTTCCAGTGGTACCTGGACCTCATGCGGTACATCAAGGAGCATCACCCGATCCACATTCACGGCTTCTCGCCCTCGGAGATCGTGTTTTTCTCGGAACGCTTCGGAATGACGGTACCTCAAGTAGTACGTGAACTCCGCGAGGCCGGGTTGGACAGCATCCCCGGCGGTGGCGGAGAGATCCTGGTGGATCGGATCCGGCAGAAAGTCGCGAAGAAAAAGGCCCAGACCGAGGAGTGGCTGGGGGTGCAGGAAGAGGCCCATAAGCAGGGCATGAAGACCTCGGTCACCATGATGTACGGGCTCGGTGAGACCAACGCCGACCGGATCGAGCACTTCTTCCGGGTGCGGGAACTCCAGGCCCGGACCGGCGGGTTCACCGCCTTCATCTGCTGGCCGCTGCAGCCGGAAGGCACCCCGGAGATGTCCCACATGCAGAAGACCGATGCGGTTACCTACCTCCGTACCCTGGCGATGGGCCGGATCATCCTGGATAACGTGCCCAACCTCCAGTCGTCCTGGGTCACCATGGGCCACAAGGTGGGACAGGTGGCGCTCCGCTTCGGCGCCAATGATTACGGCAGCCTGATGATGGAAGAGAACGTGGTCTCGGCGGCCGGCACCACGTATCGCACCACGCTCAGCGAGATCGAGCGCCTGATCAAGGATGCGGGATACCAGCCGCGCCGGCGGCGGCAGGACTATTCGCTGCTGGACAGCGAGGCGCCGGAATTCGCGGTGGCCTGAGTGCGGATCGGCTTCGGGTACGACTCCCATCGCTTTACCGACGGCCGGCCCCTCATCCTCGCCGGGCAGGTCATCCCCTTTGGCCAGGGCCTGGCCGGGCACTCGGACGCCGATGCCGTCGCCCACGCGCTGATCGACGCGATGCTGGGCGCGGCTGCGATCGGCAACATCGGCACGCTCTTCCCCGACAGTGACCAGCGCTGGAAGAACGCCAATTCCATGGACCTGCTGCGATCGGCTTATGAGCTGGTGCTCGCCAGGGGCTGGAAACTCGCGCAGGCCGACATCACCATTATTGCCGAGCGACCCAGGCTGGCACCGCACCTTCCCGCCATGAGCCGCGCGCTGGCGGAAGCCGTGGGGCTGACGGACGACGCCATCAGCGTCAAGCCAAAGACCAACGAAGGAATGGGGTTCATCGGACGGGGCGAAGGTATCGCCGTCATGGCCGTGGCCCTGCTGGAGGCCCGCTGATCAACCAGCTGTTGCATTGGCTGGCTGGTCTACCCCCGCTGGCCATCTATCTCGTTCTCGCTTTCCTGACCTTTCTCGAGAACGCCTTCCCTCCAACGCCCTCGGATGTCGCGGTCGCCCTCGCCGCGTTTCTAACCCACAACAAGGTGACGGTCGCCACCACCGTGTTCCTGGTCGCCTGGCTCTCCAGCGCGGTGGGCGCGATCGTGGTCTACAGCCTGAGCCGGAAATATGGCAGGGGACTCTTCAGTGGCCGCCTGGGCCGGCGGCTGCTTTCGCCCCACGCGATCGCGACGATCGAGCGGGAGTATCTGCGCTTCGGTATTGCCGGCATTTTCCTGGGCCGCATGCTGCCGGGAGTCCGGGCATTTGTGGCACCATTTGCCGGCCTGATCAACCTGAGCCCGGCCAAGGCCCTGATCCCGATGATCCTGGCCTCCGGGATCTGGTACGCATCATTGACCACGGCAGGTGCGCTGCTTGGCTCCGAGTGGGAGCGGATCGACCACTTCGTCACCGGTATGAACAAGACACTGGGATGGATCACGGTCGCCATCGTGCTGGGGATCGCCATTGCCATCATCGTGCGCCGGGTGAGGCGGAGTCGCGAGCACCTGTGGGAGACGGTCACCCACGCATTCGGGTCGGAGCAGGTCTCCCGCTCGATGCCGGGGGACGAGCAGACCGCGCTCGCCACCGCGGCCACGCTCCTGGTGGAGCTGGCGAAGGCCGATGAAACGCTTTCCCCCGCGGAACTCGATATGGTGACCGGGTACCTCCAGCAGCGATACGCCCTGGCCGGCGAATCGGTGAGGAAGCCGGGGACCGGGCTCATTGAGAATGCGAAACTGCTGGAGTACGGCAACCGGCTTTCCCGGGAGCACCGGAAGCCGGAGCGCGAGGCCCTGATGCGGCGACTTTGGCAGGCCGCGTTCAGCGATGGCGCCCTCAAGGAGCAGGAGGAGCGGCTCATGCTGCGGGCCGGTATCCTGCTCGGCCTGGGTGAAGCCGAAATGGCGGCGGCGCGCGATGCGGCCCGCGCTGCCAGCTCTCCTCCATGAGCAAGCTGGACCGGCAGTTCAACCTGATCCAGTTCCAGGACTATCTCGCCCTGGAGGCCGGCAACCGCGCGGCCACCGTGGAGAACTATCTGCGGGACCTGCGCCGCATGGCGGCATTTGCGTCGTTGCACGGGGTGACCGATCCAGCCGGGGTCGACCTCAAGCTGCTGCGCAAGTTCGTCTTCTCGCTCAAGGACCTCGGGCTCTCGGTCGCCACCATCCGACGCCAGATTTCGGCGATCCGTACCTACTACGGTTTTCTCACCGGCGAGGGGATGGCCAAGGGCGACCCGAGCGAGCGGCTGGAGACCCCGCGCCGGGGCCGGACGCTCCCCGACGTGCTGACGGTGAAAGAAGTGGAAGCCCTGCTGGGGGCGCCGGGTCTCGATGTGCCGTTGGCCTGGCGCGATCGCGCCCTGATGGAGCTGGGGTATGGGGCCGGCATGCGGGTATCGGAACTTTGCGGCCTGGTGCGGACCGACCTGATCCTGGAAGAAGGATTGGTCCGAGTGTTCGGCAAGGGAGGCAAGGAGCGCATGGTGCCGGTGGGGCGGGCGGTGATTGGCGCGATTTCAGTCTATCTCCACACGCTCAGGCCGGAACTGGATCGCGGCAAGACCGAGAACCGGCTGCTGCTCAATGCGCGCGGCGGGCCGCTATCGCGGGTGGGCGCGTGGGGCATCGTCAAGCATTGGGCAAAGGTCGCGGGAATCAAGAAGCGGGTAACCCCGCACACCTTGCGGCACAGTTTCGCGACCCACCTGCTGGAAGGCGGTGCCGATCTGCGCGCGGTGCAGGAAATGCTGGGCCATGCCGATCTTTCGACCACCCAGATCTACACCCACGTGGATCGCGAATACCTGCGGTCGGTGCACAAGCAGTTCCACCCCCGCGGGTGACGGGCCGGCCACCCGGCCGGCCCCGTCAAGTCGCTATCTCTCGTCTTCTTCGTCCGCCCCGCCGCTATTGGCCTCCGCATTGACCCCGCTCTCGGCCAGCTGGGTCAGGGTTTCGTCCGCCTCGGCCTCCTCGTCCAGGGTCGTCTGGAACAGTTCGGCGGCCTCGGTGTGCCCGAGCATCTCGGCCCAGGTGCGCAGGGTGCCATAGGCCGCGATCTCATAATGTTCCACCTTCTGGGCCGCAGCAATCAGGCCGGCATCGAGGACCTGGGGCTCGATGTCTTCATTGATGAGCTCTTTGCCTTCTTCAATGAGGCCTTCCATCGCGGCGCAGCGCTTGCTCCGCACCGGCGCACCCAGGAGTTCAAAGGCCTGCTCCAGACGGTTTACCTGCTCCACGGTTACCGCCAGGTGGTTGTTGAATGCCGCCTTGAGCTCCTCCGACGTGGCCGCTTTGGCCATCCTGGGCAACGCCTTGACCAGTTGTTTTTCGGCATGGTAGGTATCGCGAAGCGTCTCGATCAGGAGATCCTGCAGGGTGCTGGTGGCCATGATATCCTCCTTCTATGGTTGCACAGGGGTCGTTTTGAAGCGGCAGAACAGTCGCCAGGGACACTTTATCGGCGTGAAACTAGTGGAGCCGTGACCAGAGTCACGACCTCACCGTGAGATGATGCGGTTGTTTTCGCGATCCCACCGCCACGGAACCTGGTAACCCGAGAGGTGAACGCCACCGATCCAGCGATCAATGCCGTGATCCCTGACAAGGTCCGCGGTTCCCTCCAGGTATGCCTGGCCGAACCGGGTCAGCTCGAGTGGAATGCCTTGCCAGGGGAGACCGGATTTCGGCACCCCGACGTGGGTCCCGAACCGCACCGCGGGCGCCGGCCCCGTCGCCAGCATACCAATTCGGGCCCACAGCGTGGTGTCTCCCATGAAAGGGCGTGATTCCATGTCCTGGGAGGCGACAAAGACGGCCGGGAAGGTCTCCGCTCCCCGGCTCAGCGCACGCAGCACCTGGCTCTCGGTTCGGCCGAGTCCCGTTTCCATGGACGGGTAGTCTTCCAGCAGTCGAAGCAGGGCCGCCGCCAGAAAAGGCAGCGGGGCGGTGTCCCGGGCGAGGATGTCGACCAGGGGGAACGGCGTTGGCGCCCTGAAAGCCTCCCAGGCTTCGTGTCCCAGGTTCAATTGTTCTGCGCTCACCGCCTGGCGCTTCGGGAACAGATCGGCCATCTGGGCCGGGCTGAGTTGGCCCAGGCCCACGAACCGGCGTACGGCCGGATGGTCGGCGATACAAATGAGGCTGAGCGACCGCGCCGGATGCTCGCTGAACCAGTCCAGCAGCTGGATTAACTGCAGCTGATCGTAGAGATCGGCCTCAAACCACAGCACCACGTCTTCCCTGGCTTCCGCCCGTCGAAGCAGGGAATCCCGTTCCTCGAACATGACCGGCGCCGTGGATTCAGCCGCCCATCCCTCCCCGGCTATGAAGCGAGCGCGGACCAGGCTCAGTGCCTCGAGGTCGAGGCCGGCCGGAACCGGACCTTCATGTAGCACGTCGCGCCACGAAAGAACGTGACCGCTGATCCCGCTCTGGCTTAACGATCCCGCGGCGCTGTCGCCGTTGGTGATGTGCAGCATCTCACTACCCTCTCAAATCGATTCCGTCCGCTCGAACACTTGCCCCATCCAGGCCAGCAGGGCCATCACTTCACCCACCGCCGCGGCAACGAAAACCACCGCCGCCGGAAAGATGGCGACCGTCCGCCCGACGACGGGTGCCGCGAGAAGGAAAGTCCCCGTTCCCGTTGCGGCGGGAAGCACCAGGCCAACCAGGGTGAGCAGGATGGTGAATCCGGTGGTCAGGATGTTCTGCCCGATGGTTTCAAACCCGCCGGGCCGCACCCGCTCCAGCCGCACCCAGCTGGGAAACAGTAACGCACCCGCGTTCTGCAGCGTGAGGACGATGCCGTTCACCACGATCAGCGCGCAAGGCAGCCCGACCAGGATCAGGCCCGGGTTCAGGAAGTCGTGGAGATCCGGACGGTTCCGAAAACCGAACCAGGCAAGGATGACAAACCCACACTGGAACAGTGTGAGCGTCAGGGTGGATGCCAGCACCTCTGCCGTGACGATGGTCCGGCCCGACAGCGGATAAGCGCGGAGCATCGTGAGATAGGCCAGGTCCTGGCGCAGATCATTGCGAATCCAGGTGTGTCCCATGAGGACGAGGAATCCCAGCATCGCGGCTCCCACGGTCCCGACCAGCTGGCTCATGCCGTGTCCCTCCGCGTCCAGCGCGATGGCGAAGCCGATCGCCACGACCAGGATCATGATGATGATTCGGGGTGAAATCGATCCGCGGACGATGGCAACCAGGTTTTTCCAGACGATCGCTCCGCCGGGCCAGCCGCTGGGCCGCAGCCGAAAGAGCGGCCGGGCGACCTTCCCGCTCTTCAGGTACGCGGTCTGGGGTGACTTGCGCCGAGCGAGCCGGTCGGCGTAATCGGCCGAGGCCTGGACCGCGGCGTCTTCGAAAGCGGCGTCGGAGCGGATCACCCAGACATAGTGCGCCCCGAGCACAGCCATCGCCGGCAGCAACGCTTTTCCCCATTCGGAGAGATCATGCGCGGCCGTCGGAGCCATCGCCACGTGGAATGGGAACAAGACGGCAGAGGCAGGGAGCCGATTGAGGAGGGTACCCAACAGGGCCCAGAACTCCAGGCCGCAACAGCGATCCATCAATGCAGGCCATTGACTCACCAGTGGCACCACGAGTGCGACGAGCGCGGCCACCGCGATCGCGATTACGACCCATTGCCGCCGGAGCCCGGTCTTCCAATGGGTGCGGATTCCGGCCCGGGTGAGCGCCGCGCCAAGACGGTGCAGGCTCAGGGTGGTAAACAGGACCCAGAGCGAGACCAGGTAGATCGGGAATGGCAGCGGCGGCCGGGCCCGCCGGGTGATGAAGATCCACAGCAGGGTATTGATGAGAATCAGGACCTGGGAGCGCAGCAGTTTCCAGCGAATCAGCGCCGCCCGGGACACCGGGGCAGGGAAGAGAAACTGGACCTCGGCGGGCGTAAAGGTCAGCGCATTCTGTTCTCCTCCGAAGAGCCACCAGCGAAACAGGGCGAGGAGCAGAATGAGCGATCCCAGCAAGGAGACCAGCTCCTTGAAGTGGGGCGCGCTACCGGTCGGGCTGGACTGGGGCCGGTGGAACAGAAAGAAGTAGAGGTAGGCAAACCCGACGATCAGTGCGACGGCGTAGCGCGGTTCACTCCGGAGCCGGACCAGCTGGCGGCGAAGCCGGTTGGCCAGCGAATGCCTGGTGAGAAACCAGAAGGCGCCGTTCATTCCGACTGGGCGGATGTGATCGCGAGGAAAACGTCCTCCAGGGCCAGTCCCTTGAGTTCGGGCCGTTCGGCGACGATGGAGGCCAGCGGGCCATAGGCCAGGCGGCGACCCCGCCCGATGATGAGCACGCCGGTGCAGAGTTCTTCGACCAGGTGCAGGAGATGGGAGCTCAGCACCACGGCGGCGCCTTCACGGGCCCGCCGCAGGATCGTATCCTTGGTTCGCCGAATCCCGACCGGGTCGAGTCCGGTCAACGGCTCGTCGAACAGCAGCACCCTGGGTTCGTGCAGCAGTCCGCAGGCGATCGCCAGTTTCTGGCGCATCCCGCGGGACAGCTCACCGGGAAGCTTCTGGCGGTGCTCGGTGAGCTCCAGCTCGTTGAGGAGCGCCGGCGCTCGTGCGGCCGCGTCGCTGACCTGATAGATGCGGGCGACAAACTGCAGGTGCTCTTCGACGGTCAGGTATTCGAAGAGCTGAGGCTCGTCCGGAACGAACGCGAGCTGGCGCTTGGCGGCGACCGGTTCCTGCTTCAGGTCGTGCCCGGTGATGGCGACGGTGCCGGATGTGGGAGGCAGAATTCCCGCGAGGCAGCGAAGCGTCGTCGTCTTACCCGCACCGTTAGGGCCTACCAGGCCCAGGACCTCACCGGGGGCGACATCAAAGGAAAGATCGCGCACGGCAACCAGGTCCTTATAGCTCTTGGTGAGGCCGGCGACGTGAATCACGCGAGTTTGCCTGTCGGGGGACTATGGTGTAAGTTACGTGAAGACTTGATCTTAGTTAGCCGGCGAAACCTTTCGGCTCCCTCGGACGTCACTAGCTGAAACATTTGCCGCCCTCTGGACTACATATATGAAACTGTACTGGGTCAAAATCATCCTCGGTGCCCTGGCCATTTTCGCCCTCGGCATGATCATCCGAGCGGGGATCAACAAGGGCAGGGATCGAATCCACAGCATTACTGAAACATCGGAGCCGATCAATATTCCGTTCCCGCTCGGCATCATGCCGTTCCGGCTGGACGGTACCAAGCTCGGCACCGTTGAGCGGGTAACGCTGCTCCGCGATTCGCCCAAAGGTATATCGAATATCCGGGTCATGGTGAAGCTGTCCGACTCGATACCGCCGAGCCGGTTGAAGCAGTGCATGATGACGATCGATGACCCGCAACGGATCAACGAACACACTACCTTCCGCTGCCAGGCGGCCGATACCGCAGGCCTTCAGCTGGTGCCCTACGGCGAAATCAACGTCGAGGGAATGGACACTTCCTTCCCCCTGCTGTTGACCGCCGCCGCGGTCGCCGACCTTCGCTCCGACAGCGCCAATACGCGGATGGAAGCCGATGCCGATTCGATCGCCAACGCGGCGGAAGCTTATGCCGATTCCATGAACGAGATGGCGGATTCTCTCACCAGCGTGAACATGGAGCGGGCCGACTCGATCCGGGAGGAAGCCAATCAGCGGTCCGATTCCATTCGCGAGGCCACGCTTCGCATGGCGGATTCGATCCGGCAGTCCCGGCGCGCAACGCCTCCGCGCCGGCCCCGCAGATAGAGCCCGGATGCTGAGAACACTGGGCCTGCTTGCCGTTCTGGCCGCCACGACCGTCGCCAGCGCGCAGGCCCAGAGCGAGCACCTCGGCACCATCACCTTCCCCACTTCAGGCTCGCCCGCCGCGCAGGAACACTTCATCCGCGGCACGCTCTACCTCCACAGCTTCGAATACGAATCAGCAGCCCAGGAATTCCAGTCGGCTCAGCGCCTGGAGCCCGGCTTTGCCATGGCCTATTGGGGCGAGGCCATGACGTACAATCATCCGGTGTGGGACCAGCAGGACAAGCTCGCGGCGCTCGCCGCCCTGAACCGGCTGGCCCCGACACCGGCGGCGCGTGCAGCGAAGGCGTCGACTCCGCGGGAGAAGGCGTGGCTCCACGCGGTCGAAGTGCTCTACGGTGCTGGGACCAAGATACAGCGTGACACGCTCTACTCCGTCGAGATGGAACGGATCGCCGCCGCGGCGCCGGAGGACGACGAAGCCCAGACCTTCTACGCCCTCTCGCTGTTAGGGCTGAGTCAGACCACTCGCGTCGTACCCACTTACCTGCGAGCGGGAGAGATCGCGCTGGCCGTACTGAAGCGGAATCCCGATCACCCCGGCGCCGCCCACTACGCCATTCACGCCTTTGACGATCCCATCCATGCGCCGATGGGCTTGAACGCGGCCGAGGTGTATTCCGGCATCGCCCCCGGCGCGGCGCATGCCCAGCACATGACGACCCACATCTTCCTGGCGCTGGGCAAATGGGACGAGGTCGTGAAGCAGAATATTGTCGCGTCGGGGACCGATTCGACGAAATGGATGCCGGGACATTACACGTCGTGGTTGGAGTACGGGCTGCTTCAGCAGGGCCGCTTTGATGACGCCAGTCATCTCCTGGACCTCATGGCCAGGAACCTGAGTGACACGGCGCCCTTGAGCCGACGCGGCACACTGGTGTTGATGCAGGATTACTACCTGATCAACACCGAGCAATGGGACTATGCGCCGCCGGCCGTGAACACCGACGGCGCCGGGCCGATGTTGCGGGCCGTGCACGCGTTCTCATTGGGATACGCCGCCCTCAAGCGGAATCAACTCGACCGGGCCCGGGACCAGGTGGATTCTCTTCGGACCCTTACGGACGGCGCTGGATCGCCTGCCCAGGTGGGTGCACTGGCCTATGAGTTGGCGGGCCTGGTTCACGTGAGCACCGGTGACACTGCACGGGGGCTCAGCCTGCTTCGCCAGGCTGCGGGAATAGAGGACACGATCCCGATTGAGTTCGGACCGCCGCTGATCGTGAAGCCGACCCACGAAGCATTGGGGGAGACCTATCTCGCATTGGGGCGACCGGCCGAGGCTCGGCGCGAGTTCGAGCGGGCTCTTGAGCTTGGGCCGGGGCGGATGCGCTCATTGCTGGGCCTTACTCGGGCGAAAGAGCATGACGTAAGTCAATAGGTCACAAGCTTCTATCTCCCGTAAGTCAAGTCCCCAACATTCAGGCACGACTTTTGACAGGTAGCCCCGACTTTATTAGCTTCTGTCGTGCGCATCCTTGGTGTTATTCCGGCCCGGCTGGGCTCCACCAGACTCCCTAATAAACCGCTCCAACTCCTGGCCGGTGAGCCTTTGGTGACCCGGGTCATCCAACGCGTGCTCGAACACGGGGTAGTGGATAAGGTCGTGGTCGCGACCGATTCCCCCATGATCGTCCGGGTGGTGGAGCGTTCCGGGGTGGAGGCCATCATGACCTCTCCCGAACACTCCTCCGGCACCGAGCGGGTGGCCGAGGTGGCCCGGAAGCCTGAATTCACCGGGTTCGATGTTATCGCCAACGTGCAGGGTGATGAACCGTTCATCGAGCGGGATGCCCTGGCCGGCGCGATTGAACGCGTGAGAGCTGGAGACGACGTGGGCACGGCGGCCGCGCCGCTGGACCTGGCGCTGGTCAACGACCCGGCCCGGGTCAAGGTGGTGACCGACTCGAGGGGACGGGCGCTCTACTTCTCCCGCGCAGTGATTCCGTTCCGCCGGGAGCCCACCGATCCCACGGACGGTCTCTACTGGCAGCACATCGGCCTCTACGTGTACACCAGGGCGGCGCTGGATCGCTGGATCAGCCTCCCGATGACGGCGATCGAACAAGTGGAGCGGCTGGAACAGCTCAGGGCGCTGGAAGATGGTATGACCTTCGGCGTTGCCCGCCTCTCGCAGGCGGTGCTTCCCGGTATCGATACTCCTTCGGACCTGCAACGGGCGGAAGCGTACTGGAATGCCCAATCGAGGTGAACCCATGGCGGCAAACGCAACCAAATTCATCTTCGTCACCGGCGGCGTGGTTTCTTCTCTCGGGAAGGGAATCGCCGCCGCGTCGCTCGGCCGGCTGCTGGTCGAACGCGGCCTCCGGGTGACGATGCAGAAATTCGATCCTTATATCAACGTGGACCCGGGGACGATGTCGCCGTTCCAGCACGGTGAGGTGTATGTCACCGATGATGGCGCCGAGACCGATCTCGACCTGGGCCACTATGAGCGGTTCATAGACCGGTCGCTGTCCCAGCAGAACAACATCACCACGGGACGGATCTACCAGACGGTGATCAGCAAGGAACGCCGGGGCGAATACCTCGGTTCCACCGTGCAGGTCATTCCCCATATCACCGACGAAATCAAGAACGCCATTCGGCGGACCGCCCCCGATCACGACGTCGTGATCACCGAAGTGGGCGGGACCGTGGGCGATATCGAATCGCTGCCGTTCCTCGAGGCCATCCGGCAGTTCCGCCAGGAAGTCGGCCGCGACAACGCGATCTTCATTCACCTGACCCTGGTGCCGTGGATCGCCGCCGCCGGGGAGCTCAAGACCAAGCCGACCCAGCACTCGGTCCGCGACCTCATGCAGATCGGAATCCAGCCCGACATCCTGATCTGCCGCAGTGAACGCCCGCTCTCCGCCGACATCAAGCGCAAGATCGCTTTGTTCTGTAACCTCGATTTCAACTGCGTCATCGAGAGCCCCGATGTGCGCTCGATCTACGAGATCCCGCTCAAGTTCGCCGAACAGGGGATCGACCGCGAAGTGATCCACCGCCTGCGGCTGGAGACCAAGGAGCCGGACCTGGCCGCCTGGAAGGCGATGACCGAGCGGATCCTGAATCCGGGCGGCAAGGTCAGGATCGCGGTGGTGGGCAAGTACACCGACCTGAGCGATGCATATAAGTCGGTCCAGGAAGCGCTGATTCACGGCGGGATTCCCCACAATGTCGGAGTCGAGATCGGGTGGCTGGGCAGCGACCAGTTCACCGACCAGGAAGCTGCCGGCCGCCTGCTCGAGGGGTACGACGGCTTGTTGATTCCCGGCGGCTTCGGCGTGCGTGGTGTGGACGGCATGGTGGAGGCGATCCGCTATGCCCGCGAGCACGGAATCCCGTTCTTCGGAATCTGCCTCGGCCTCCAGGTGGCGATCATCGAATTCGCCCGGAACGTCTGCAAGCTTCCCAATACCAACAGCACCGAGTTCGAGCCGGAGTGTGAAACGCCGGTCATCTCGATCATGCAGTCCCAGAAGAATTTGGCGGACATGGGCGGTACCATGCGGCTGGGCGCCTACGCGGCCAAGCTCCGGCCGGGCTCCCGGGCGGCGCAGGTGTACGGCACCACCGAGATCAGCGAGCGGCATCGGCACCGCTGGGAAGTCAGCAACGCCTATCGCGACGTGCTGGCCGAGTACGGGCTCCGGTTGTCGGGCACGTCGCCCGACGGCGGCCTGGTCGAGGTGATCGAGCTGCCCGACCATCCCTGGTTCCTCGGCTGCCAGTTTCATCCCGAGCTCAAGTCCCGCCCCACGCGTCCCCATCCGCTGTTCGCCGGCTTCATCGGCGCCGCCGTGCGGCAACAGACGGTGCGCACTGCGCCGGTGGAGAAGAACCCGCTGGTCGAGGTCAATCGGCCATGACGTGGAGTTTCCGGCGGCAGCCGTTCCTGATCGCCGGACCTTGCGTTATCGAGCCGGGAGATGTTCTCCCGCGGGTGGCGGAAACCCTTGCCCGGTTGAGTACCCGGCTGGACCTCCCGGTCTGCTTCAAGGCCTCGTTCGACAAGGCGAACCGCTCCCGCGCGGTCGCCGCCCGCGGCCCGGGTATGGAAGAGGGCCTGAGGGTGCTGGACCGGGTTCGCCAGCAGAGCGGGCTGCCGATTCTGACCGACATCCACGAGAGCCACCAGGCCCAGCCGGCTGCCCAGGTGGTGGATGTGCTCCAGATACCCGCATTCCTGTGCCGGCAGACCGATCTTCTGACAGCCGCCGGGCGCACGGGAAAGCCGGTCAACGTGAAGAAGGGCCAGTGGATGCCCCCCGAGGGGATGATCGGGGCGGTCGAGAAGCTCAAAGGCGCCGGCGCCGGCGAGATCGCGGTTACCGAACGGGGTAGCTTCTTCGGATACGGGGACCTGGTGGTGGACTTCCGGAACCTGCCCCGGCTCGCGGCGGCAACCGGCGTCCCGGTGATCTTCGACGCGACTCACTCGGTGCAGCAGCCGGGGCAGGGCGCCGCCGGGGCCAGTGGTGGTCTCCGCGAGTTCATCCCGCCGCTCTTGTACGCGGCCGCCGTCGCCGGCGCCGACGGGTTCTTCATCGAGACCCATCCTGATCCCCGCCGCGCGCCCAGTGATGCGGAAACCCAGTGGCCGCTGGACCAGCTGGAAGACCTGCTCTCGAAGACCCTGGACCTCTGGCACGCTGCTCGTGGCAAAACCGCTCCAACAGGGGCGAGCAGTTAGATGATTGATCCGATCGTTGCCCGGCGCATCAAGCTGCTGGGGCTCGATGTCGACGGCGTCCTCACCGACAACGCGGTCTACATCGGGAGCGTCAAGGGCGAGCGAGTCGAGTTCAAGCGATTCGATATCCAGGATGGCCTCGGCATGGCGATGTTGCGCGACTCGGACATCGCGCTCGCCTGGGTGAGCGGCCGGGAGTCGGAAGCCACCAGGCTCCGGGGCAAGGAGCTCATGGTCCCGGACGTGATCGAAGTGAACAGCGCCGCCAAGTTGCCGGCCGTCGAGGCACTGCTCGCCAAACGCGGGCTCGGTTGGGATCAGCTCGCCTTTGTGGGTGACGATATCGCGGACGTTCCCATCCTGCGCCGCTGCGGACTCCCCATCGCGGTGGCCAATGCGGTGGAAGAAGTGAAGGACCTGGCGGCGTACGTCACCCGGGCGGCAGGCGGATACGGGGCGGTGCGCGAAGTGATCGAAGCGCTGCTCAAGGCGCGGGGGAGCTGGACCGAGAGCGTCTCCCGGTACCTCGCGACCCGGGGCGACGATGCCGCCTGAAGACGCGACGTTGCTGGCGGGCCGCCGGGTGCTCAGCCTCGAGGCCGCCGAGCTCAAGTCGGCCTCCGAGCGGATCGGCCCGGAATTCACCCGGGCGGTGGATATCCTGGCCCGGGCCAAGGGTCGGGTCATCGTCTCCGGGATGGGCAAATCGGGACTCATCGCCCGGAAGATCGCGGCCACCCTGACCTCCACCGGCACTCCGGCCAGTTATCTCCACCCGGTAGACAGCCTGCACGGTGATCTCGGCATGGTAGGGCGGGACGACGTGGCCATCGTGCTCAGCAAGAGCGGCGAGTCCCAGGATCTCTTCGGGCTGCTGGGCTCGCTGCAGCGGATGAACGTCCCGGTCATCGCCATCACCGGGGGCCGCGACTCCCTGTTGGCGAAACATGCCGCCGTGGTGATCGATGGCGGAGTGAGCGAAGAGGCCTGTCCCCATGACCTCGCGCCGACCGCCAGCACCACGGTGGCGCTGGGCATCGGCGACGCGCTGGCGGTGGCGCTGCTGGAACGGAAGGGATTTCGCCGCGAGGACTTTGCCGCCCTGCATCCCGGTGGCAGCCTGGGCCTCAAGCTCACCCTTCGGGTTCGCGACGTGATGCTGAATGGCGATGGCACTCTGCCGCCCAGTGCGACCATGCGGGAGGCCGTCGTGACCCTGGCCCGCCATCGCGGCTTGGCCAGCATCGTGGAGCAGGGCCGGCTGGTTGGAGTGATCACGGCTGGGGATCTTACCCGGCAGGCGGAACGGAACCCGGACTTCCTGGCCAGCCGAGTAGACCAGGTAATGACGCGGACACCCAAGACGGCCGACCCCGAAGAACTGGCGGCGGCCGCGGTCGGAACCATGGAGCAACACGGCATTATGGCGCTACCGGTAGTGAGCAGCGAAGGGCGGGTGCTGGGCGTGGTGCATCTCCACGACCTGCTCCGGGCGGGGGCCGTATGAAACCGCGCCACATCTTTTATCTGTGTCATCTGTGCGGTCTGTGTTATCTGTGTTTGGCGTGCCGGGACGAAGGCGTCCGCCCGCCCACGTCGAACCAGGCGGCGGACACGGCCAACCAGATCCTGTTCAACTTGCAGCACTACGTCACCGAGCTGGGCATCCGGCGCAGCCTGGTCGAAGCCGATACCGCGTACATGTACGACCCGAGCCAGACCGCCGAGCTCAAGGTCCTGAAGGTCACCTTTTACGACGTCAACGGGGCGATCAGCTCGGTGCTGACCTCCAAGGAAGGCACCTATCACTGGCAGAACGGCGCCATGACAGCCCGGGGAGACGTCGTGGGCACGGCGCCGGATGGCAGAACGCTGCGGACCTCGGTGCTGGTGTACGATCCGATGGGCAAGAAAATCACGAGCGACCAGCATTTCACGTTCGATCGGGGCAGCGATCACCTGGAAGGAGATGGCTTCACTTCAGACCCAGATTTCAAGAATGTGCTCGTGACCCGGCCTCACGGGGTGCAGGGCGGTCCCCAGCTCCTCCCGGGGCAGTGATCTATGCGCCCGGCCACGGTCCTGACTGTCGCATTGCTGGTTTTGCCTCGCGCGTTGCTGGCCCAGGTCGAGTCGCAGAACTGCCGGTTCGCGGTGGACAGCGTGGGGCGAACGGGAAGAGTCATGGAGACACCCACGGGGACCAACTACTTCGCCGGCGGCGGAGTTTGGATTTCGTGTCTGGACACCAAAGTCCACATGAAGAGTGACAGTGTGGCCTCCTACGGCGGCAGCATCGGCATTGTGCAGTTCCTCGGCAACGTCAAATACGAGGATAGCACGATCACGATGACCGCGACCAACGGGACCTATTTCAAGCAGGGCGAGCGGTGGGAAGCGCGGGGCGACGTGGTGATGCAGAACCTGGAGAGCGGGTCCACCCTGACCGGCCCGTCGCTCGATTACTACCGGGCGCTCCCGGGGACCCGGGATACCCTGGAGATGTACGCCGTGGGCCGGCCCCGGATCAACTTCGTTCCCCAGGATTCCACGGGGAAAGCGGAAGAGCCCTACGTGATCAACGCCGACCGGGTGCGGATGAAGGGCAACGACCGGATGTGGGGCGCCGGGCGGGTCACCATTGACCGGAGTGACTTCGCGGCGACTTCGGATTCCATGCGGCTGGATACCGGGGCCGGCAGCGACGGTACTCTTCTCGGCAGTCCGGTATTACGCGGCCTGGGCGCCGACTCGTTCAACCTCCGAGGCCAGCGTATCGACCTCAAGCTCGACCAGCGTAAGCTCACCTGGCTCGTCGCCAAGGGCGACGCGAAGGCCATCAGCACCGATATCGATTTGGTGGGGGATACGATCTACATGGACGTCGAGCAGGACAAGCTGGTGCAGACCCAGGCCTGGGGCGATTCCATCCGCCCCTTCGCCCATTCGACCGACTACGCCATCCGGGCCGACTCGCTGGTGTTCGATACGCCGGGCCAGCACTTGAAGGAAAGCCGCGCGTTTGGCGACGCGTGGGTGGGCGGCACCGTCGATTCCAGCGCGGCAGGCGAAGACTGTTACCGTAATTACCGGGTGTGCGACTGGCTGAGCGGGGATACCGTGGTGGCCCAGTTCGCCCAGCAGGATTCGGCGGGGAAGACCCGGACGGTGCTCCACCAGGTGGACGCGAAACAGCATGCGCGAGCTCACTATCGCACCGACAACGGCAAGGGTGCCGAGCGGGGGATCAACTATTCGCGGGCTGAGCAGATCACGATCACCATGAAGGGAAAGGACGACAACGGCGTGGACCGGGTGCAGCTCAGGCTTCACGTGGACGGCGTGCAGCTGGATCCCCTGAAGCAGCCGGTACCGGCTGACAGCACGGCGGCTCCCCCGGTCACGCCTCCCCGGGGTTCCCGATGACCGAACCGGTCTGGCTCGCCACGCTGGCCGGCCGGGATCCCTCGGTCCCCCTGGCGCTCGCCGCGCTGGCCCAGTCGGCCGATGCCAGCGGAGCGGTGAGCTTCGCTAATCTGGTGACGGCGTACCGCGACACCTACCTCCGCTGCTGCGCCGAGAGCGGCACCGCGGCCAACATGGAGCTGTCGGGCGACGAGGTGCGCAACAACCTGAGCAGCTCGGTCCTGCCTCGGCTGGAGACCGAAGGATTCATCGGCACCTGGTACGACGGCGTGGTCCGGGCGAGCGGCCCCTGGTGGCAGGATGTCGTGGTGGATCGCGAAGGCATGCGGAGCCGGCTCATCGACCGCGCCCGCGACGGGATGTTCCGCCACACATCGGTGAGCGCCGAGCATCGGGCTATCGTGAAGAGCGGCAGTGTGCTGGAAGGTGTCGGGCTGACCAAGTCGTTCAAGCGTCGCAAAGTGGTGGACGACGTTACGGTGCGGGTGGAGCAGGGTGAGATCGTCGGGTTGCTGGGGCCGAACGGGGCAGGGAAGACGACCACGTTCTACCTCATCACCGGCCTCAACCGCCCCGACGCGGGGCGGGTCAGCCTCGATGGCAAGGACCTGACCGAGTCGCCGATGTACCAGCGGGCGCGCGCCGGAATCGGGTACCTGGCCCAGGAACCTTCGGTCTTCCGCAAGATGACGGTCGAGGAGAACATCATTGCCATTCTCGAGACCATGCCGCTGTCCCGCGAGGAACGGAAGACCCGGCTGGAGAAGATGCTGGATGAGCTCGGGATCAAGCACCTGAGAAAGAACCGGGCCTACTCGCTCTCCGGCGGGGAACGGCGCCGGCTGGAGATCACCCGGGCCCTGGTGACCGATCCCAAGTTCATGCTGCTGGACGAGCCCTTTGCCGGCGTCGATCCGATCGCCGTGCACGACATCCAGACCATCGTCGCCGGGCTCCGGCATCGCGGCCTGGGCGTTCTCATCACCGACCATAACGTGGAGCAGACGCTCGATATCGTGGACCGCGCCTACATCATGTTCGAAGGAAAGGTCCAGGTGTCCGGGTCGGTCCGGGAACTGGTCTATGACGACCGGGTCGCCGAGCTCTACCTCGGCCCGACCCTGACCAGCCGGCTGCGGGCCCGGCTCGAGGCCGTGGCATGAGGACCGGCCTCTCCCAGCAGACCAGCCTCCGGCAGGACCTCCGGATCAATCCCCGGCTGTACCAGGCCATGGACATGCTCTACATGCCCATGATCGACCTGCAGCAGCACCTGAAGCAGGAGCTGCTGATCAATCCGTTTCTCGAGCTGCTGGAGCCGGAGGAAGAAGAGCCGCAGGATCAGCAGACCCAGGAGAAGAACGAGAAAGAGGAGGCGAAGAAGGACGACGAGACCGACTGGGAGGAGATCCTGCTCAACGGCTTCGAAGTCGGCGGCATGAAGGAGCAGTACGAGGAGCGGGAATACATCGAGCCGGTCACCGTGGAAATCAAGGACCTCGATGACCACCTGCGGGAGCAGCTCAAGCTGATGGAGCTGACGCCGCGCCAGATTCTCCTGTCCGAAGAGTTCCTGGGCAACATCAAGGACGACGGCTACCTGGCGGCATCACTCGAGGAAATCCTGGGCAGCGTCAACGAGCTGCTCCGCTCCCATGCCGAGCGCACCGGACCCGAGCCCGAGGTGGACGAGTTCGGCGAGGAGGTGGAGCCCGACGCGGCGTCCGTATTGCCGGCCCCGGAGTACTACACCATGGCGGAGATCGAAGAGATGCTGCTGGTCATCCAGCGGCTGGATCCGCCGGGCGTCGCGGCGCGCGACCTCCGGGAGTGCCTCCTCATCCAGATCCGGGAAAAGGGCGAGACCGAGTCGCTCACCTTCCGCCTGGTGGACGAGGCGTTTCCCGACCTGATCGCCCACCGGTGGAACGACCTGGCCAAGCGGTTCGGGGTGGATCCCCAGGGAGTACAGGCCGCGGCCGACAAGCTGGCCCAGTACGATCCCAAGCCCGGCCTCAAGTACTCCGGGCGGGATGACGGCTACGTCACCCCCGATCTCATCGTGGACAAGATCGACGGGCGCTACCACGTCTTTCTGAACGACACCGGGTATCCCCGGCTGCGCCTGAGCCGCTCCTACCAGGAGCTGGCGCGCGACAAGAAGAAGATGACCCCGGAGAACCGGGAGTTTATCGCCAGCAAGATGAACAGCGCCAACTGGATGATCCAGGCGCTGGAGCAGCGGCGGCAGACCATGCTCAAGGTCATGAACTTCATCGTGGACCGGCAGCGGGACTTCTTCGAGAAGGGAATCGAGCACCTGCGGCCGCTCACCCTCCGCGAGGTCGCGGAAGTCATCAACATGCACGAGTCCACCGTGAGCCGGGTGACCAACGAGAAGTACGTGCAGACCCCGCGCGGAGTGTTACCGCTCAAGTTCTTCTTCTCCAGCGCGCTTTCCACGACGTCGGGCGAGGACGCCAGCGCCCGGTCGATCCGCGCCAAGCTGCAGAAGATGGTCGGCGAGGAAAAGCCCGCCAGCCCGCTCACCGACCAGCAGATCGTGCAGCTCTTCCAGGAGCAGGGCATCCAGATCGCCCGGCGCACCGTCGCCAAGTACCGGGACCAGCTGGGGATCCTGCCCGCCCGCATGCGGAAGCGGGTATGACGTTCGCCGCGGCGCCCGGCCTGGTGGACGTCAGCCTCCTGGTTCCCGCCAAGGACGAAGCAGAGAATCTCCCCGAGTTCATGAAGCTCTGCCAGGAAACGCTCGGCAAGGCTCCCTTCAGCTTCGAAGTCATCGTGGTGGACGACGGGTCCCGCGACGCGTCGGCCCAGGTGCTGCGCGATCTGTCCCGCCAGTACGGCTTCCTTCGGGTCGTGACCCATCGCCGCCAGCGGGGCATCGCCGACGCGCTGCGGTCTGCCGGCGCCGTGGCCCGGGGCGACGTCTTCGTGTTCTACCCGGCCGACCTCCAGTACCTCCCGGAAGATGTGCCGGCGTTGGTGGCCCCCATCCTGGCGGATCGCGCCGACATCGTGACCGGCACCAAGCAGGGCAAGTATGAAAAGGCGTTTGTCTCCCGGATCTACAACACGCTCTGCCGCTGGTTGTTTGGTGTCCGGGTCACCGACCTGAACTCGGTCAAGGCCTTCCGCCGGGAGATCATGGAGGGGCAGCCGCTCCGTCCGGACTGGCACCGCTACATGGTGGTCATTGCCGCCGCGGACGGATTTCGGCTCACCTCGCACCCCGTGCCGTTATATCCGCGTCGAGCCGGCGTTTCCAAGTTTACCTGGCGCCGGATTCCCATCGGGGTGCTGGACCTGCTCTCTGTCTGGTTCCAGCTCCGGTTTGGCCGCAAGCCGCTGCTCTTCTTCGGCGTGATCGGGGCGGTGCTCTTCAGCATCGGCTTCCTGGCCGGGGTGGCCGGCCTGGTCCTCCGGTACGGCTATGGGATCGGCTTCCGGCCCCTGCTCAACCTGGTGGAAACCATGGTGATCAGTGGAATCGCCCTGTTCGGGTTCGGATTTGTGGGAGAAATGGTGGCTGGCATCCGGGAGGAGGTGCGCGAACTTGCACGGGAGATGAAAACCCGGGACCCGGTGTAACTTCCCCTTGCGGAAGCGTGGGGCGCGCTGCACACTCAAGCGTCCTTTCGAGTGTCGATCCCCCTCAAATCCTTCGGTGTCCCCATGCCCGTGTTTCGCGTCGCTTTCGCCACGGGGCTATTGGCAATTGCCGCGGGCTGCGCCAGCCAGCCAGAGGCTCCGGGTGATGGGTCCAACGCCGACCTGGTCGGGGTCGAAGCCCTCACCCATCCGACGCTCACCAGTATCACCAGCACTCCGGTCAGCACCCGGCCCTACGGGATCGCCGTCTCGGCGCAGAACCTGGTCTATGTCACCCAGATCAGCGGCAGCTCGGTGGTGCAGGCCAGGCTTCCCTCGGTGATCTTCGGCAATCCCATCACCACCGGCATCGTCCCCGCGCACGTCGCGTTCAACCCGGCGGGAACTCGGGGCTACGTCACCAACCAGACCGGCCAGAGCCTGAGCATCATCGACGTCGCCTCCAGTACGGAGATCGTCAGGCTTCCGCTCCAGGCCGATGGCTTCAACCTGATCGTCTCGAAGAACGGGGCCAAGGTGTACGTCACCCTGTCCACCGGGCTGGTCGACGTGGTCAGCACCAGCAGCAATACCGTCACCAAGTCGATCCAGCTGGGACCGGTCACCAACGGCCTGGCGCTCAATCCGTCCGGGTCCCTGGTCTTCATCAGCTCGCGAGACGCCGGCACGGTCAGCGTGATCAATACCACTAACGATTTCGTGGTGGGAACCCTGGTGACGGGCGGCATGCCGCAGCGGATGGCCGTATCGCCCGATGGCACCGAGTTGTACATCGCGAACGAGACCCTGGGACTCGACATCTGGAGTTTGAAGACCCGCACCCGGATCACCACGGTGCCGATGCAGGCCTACGGGCTGGGGATGACGCCCGATGGTGTGCACTTGTATGTGACCGACCCGCTCGGCGGGAATATCAGGGTGGTGAACCGGGTGACCCGCGCGCTGGTGACGACGTTGTCAGTGGGAGGCACGCCCCGAAACGTTGCGTTCAACAAGGGTGGCAGCGCCGCGTTTATCACCAACGAGGTGGATTTCGTCACGGTGGTGCGGTGATCACCCGTGTGATGGTGGGTTCGGGACTTCTCGCCTTGGTCGCGCTGGCGTGCAGTAGTGACGAGAGCACCAAGCCCAGTTGCCCCGTCGTGATCACCGCCCCATCGGATTCAGTGGTGGTGCACCCGACTGAAACCATCGCGCTCCAGGTGTTCGCCGAGGACTGCAACAATCAGCCCGCCGCTCCGGTGACTTACAGCTCAGGGAACACGAATATTGCCACGGTGTCAGGCATCGGTGTCGCGACCGGAGTCGCATTCGGCAAGACCACCCTTACGGCCAGCGCCGGCGGCGCCAATCACGACATCGTCATCGACGTCATCGGGCACCCCTTCGCCAGCACGGTGGACACGACCCCGCTCAACATGGGTCCCTACGGTGTTGCGATCTCGGCCAATGATGTGGTGTACGTAACGCAGTTGTTCAATAACACCATGGCGCGGGGCAGCATTCCCTTGGACACCTTGGAAAACCCGGTGACGGTGGGAGGTGGTCCAGCCCATGTTGCGTTCAATCCGGCGGGAACCAAGGCCTACGTGACCAACCAGGGAAGCCACAGTGTAAGCGTCGTGGACGTGGCCAGCAATCTCGAGACGACCCAGATCCCGCTCGGCCCTGAAGCTTTCAATGTGATCGTCTCGCTAGACGGCGGCACCGTTTACGCGAGCAGTGATATTGGCACCATCTATCTCATCAATGCCGCAACCAATACAGTGGTGGACTCCTTTGCCGCCGGGGCCGTGGCAAACGGGTTCGCCCTCAGTCCCGACGGAAATCGATTGTACGCCAGCTCACGGGATGCGGGCCAGGTCGTGATTTTCGATACCCAGGCCAAGGTCGTTCTCGATACCCTGGTGACCGGGAACGGCAACCAGCGCATGGCAGTGTCTCCTGATGGATCCCGGCTCTATATCGCAAACGAGAATCTCGGGCTCGACATCTGGAACCTCACGACCGCGGCACGGGACACTACGATCAGCATAGGTGCCTACGGACTCGCGATGAGCCCCGATGGCGCCGTCATCTATGTGGCGGGTTCCTCGGCCCAAACCATTACCATTGTCGACCGGCAGTCTCGAACAATCAAGACGACCATTCACACTCAAGGCATTCCGCGAAACGTTGCCTTCAGCAGGTATGGCCAGCAGGCCCTCATTACTGACGAGAGCGGGTTCGTGACCATCATTCGCTGACCCGGTTGGAGTTGGGGCCCATCGCGAGTCCATTTGGGCTCGCGGTGTGCTTGTCCAACCCCGGGAGCGGCAATACATTACGCTTCCAATGCAGGTCCCTTTCACTCCCTCTGCCATCCCCCGTCCACATCCCGGGTCCGCCCCGGGAGTTGGTGCGGCTTTTTCCTACCGCCCTACCGCCTTCCCGCCTTACCGACGTTAATGCGCGTCGTCTTCCTCACCCACAATTTCCCCCGAAAATCCGGCGATCTCTCCGGCGCTTTCCTCGCGACCCTCGCCCAGGCCCTGATTCGTCGCGGGCACCAGGTCCGGGTGCTCGCGCCAAGCGACCTGGGGGACATCGGCGCGCCCGAGTACGAAGGCATCCCGGTCACCCGGGTCCGCTACGGTTCGCCGAGCCAGGAAACGCTGGCCTATCGCGGCAACATGCACGAGGCCATCACCAAACCAGCCGGGTGGCGCGCCCTGGTGGGCCTCTGGCGCTCGCTTCGGCGCGCGGCGGAAACCGAAATGGAGCGGGGGACCGATCTCATTCATGCCCATTGGTGGGTGCCGGCCGGGTTGGCCTCGCCGCCGACGTATCCTCTGGTTCTTACCGTCCATGGCACCGATGGAGCGCTGCTCGGCCGCTCGGCGCTCGCCCGCTGGGTCGCCGTTCCGGTGTTCCTGCGGGCCCGGGTGGTTACCGCCGTCTCGGAGACGCTGGCGAAGGTTGTCGAAACCGCGCTGGGCCGCCCCATCCCGGCGGCATGCATTCACCCCATGCCCGCCCAGGTTGATGGCTTTACCCGGTGGAGCGCGGGTGGAAACGGCCTCATCGTCATTGCGAGATTGACCCCGCAAAAGCGGGTGGCACTCGCGCTCCAGGCGGTTCAACAGCTGCTCCAGCAAGGCCTGGCGGTGCGACTCCGCATCATTGGCGACGGGCAGGAGCGGGCCGAGCTGGAGGGTCTTTGCGACCGGCTGAATCTGCGATCCCAGGTGACCTTTGCCGGGGCGGTGGCCCCCGCGAAGATTCCCGAGATGCTGGATGACTCCGATGCCATGCTCTTTCCGGCTGCCGGCGAAGGCTTCGGGCTCGGCGCCGCCGAGTCGTTCATGGCGGGGGTCCCGGTGGTTGCCTGCCGGGACGGCGGTGGGGTGCTGAGCATCGTACCGG
>DASYPP010000024.1:0-130686 GCA_036006525.1 Gemmatimonadales bacterium | reverse complement strand
GGGACCTGGGCCATCCAGAAGCACCCGCTGGACGCGGTGACCACTCATGGCGAGTGGGTCTACATCAAGCGGGGCAGCGACTCGGTCCGCGCATACGTCGCGTACCCGGAACGGAAAGACAAGGCGCCGGGGATCATCGTGATCCACGAGATTTTCGGGCTCACGGATTGGGAGCCGACCGTGGCCGACCGGCTGGCGAAGAGCGGTTTTGTGGCGATTCTTCCCGATCTCCTGTCCTCGAAGTATGGGATGTCACCGGCCAATGCTGACTCGGGGCGCAAGCTGGTCGCGACCCTGGAGCCGGAGCGAGTGACCGCGGATCTCGATGCCGCCTATGCGTACCTGAACGGCCTGCCGGCCGTACACAAGGACGACATCGGGACGATCGGGTTCTGCTGGGGCGGGGGACAGAGTTTCCGGTACGCGACCAACAACCCCAACCTCAAGGCGGCGGTAGTGTGTTACGGCCCGCCACCCGATTCCACCGCCCTGGCGAAGATCAATGCCAAGGTCCTGGGTGTCTACGGAGAAAGTGATGCCCGGATTGACGCCACGCTGCCCGACGTGGACCGGATCATGAAATCGCTGGGCAAGTCGTACTCGTACGACTTGTATCCCGGTACCGGCCACGGGTTCCTGAAGCCAGGGCGCCAGGGGAGCGACGGGCCGCAAGTGGAGAACGCGTGGACCCGGATCCTCGGATTCTATAAGGGGACCCTGGGGGAGTAGGTGTAAGCAGTGAGACCACTCCCGGGCTCGATCCCATGACGGATACCGTATCACTCGAGGGCCTCCATCATATCACCCGGAGTGCGTCGAATGACCTGGCAGAGGGTGATGCGCGCCTGACACTCGCTGGTAACTGCCAATCGCGTCACCATAGGAGCACACATTGCCCCGGCATATCGTAAAGACGGATAAGGCGCCGCAGTCCGCCGCGTACAGCCAGGCCGTGAAAGCCGCCGGCTTGGTCTTTGTGTCGGGCCAGGGTCCTTTCCATCCCCAGACCGGTGATGTCGTCGGGACTTCAATCCAGGAACAGACTCGGCAGTGCCTGCTCAACATCGAGACCATTCTCACGGTGGCGGGTAGCTCCATGGACCAGGTGGTGAGCGCCACCTTCATCCTCGCCGAGGAGACTGACTTTGCCGGGATGAACGAGGAGTGGAGCAAGTGGTTTCCCAGGGATCCGCCCGCCCGCCAGGGGGCGAAACTCCCCATCCGCCCCAAAGGCATGAAGGTGTCGATCGCAGTCATCGCGGAAGGGTGATGTTTTCGCAGACGTGCAATTCCTCCGAGTCTTACGTGATCGCATTCGCCAGGGCGAGATCACTTGTACCGTCCGGCTTTGGCAACGACCTCATGTAAAGGTCGGCGGGCGGTATTCCCTCCCGCCGGGCCAGGTCGTGGTGACCTCTGTTTCTGAGATATCGCTGGCAGACATCACCCCGGCCCTCGCGCGGCGATCCGGGTTTGTCGGCTTGGTGGATCTACTCAAGACGGCCAGGCATGGGCCTGGCCGGCGGGTGTTTTTCATCGAGTTTCGCTATGTGAAGCCGCGGAAGCCGCGGTCGCGTGCCGTCTGACCCGGACGCCCTTGGTGGCAGCTTCACTCCCTGACCATGCCTGCCGCGACGTGAGTCGCGATAACCCGAGCCCCATTTCGCAACCAGGAGACCACCCATGATCCGTGACCGCGGCTTCGCCCGCCTGACCGCTCTGCTTTCGCTGGTCATTGTGCTCGCGGCGCCTGTCGCTGCCCAGCAGCTCACCCCGGTGGAGCGCGCCCGGATCGACAGCGCCGCAGTCGCGGTCCTCGGCGGGACTGGTGCGCCGAGCGCGTCGGTAGCCGTCGTGCGCGGCGGGGAGATCGTGTACGAGCACGCCTATGGAGAAGGCCGTATCGGGACCCCTGCCACACCGGCGATGCGTTACGCCATCGGCTCGGTGAGCAAGCAGTTCACCGTCACGGCGATCTTGCTGCTGGCCGAGGAGGGCAAGCTGTCGCTCGACGACAAGGTCGCGCGCTGGTTCCCGGCCCTGACCCGGGCCGACCAGGTGACGTTGCGCCAGTTGCTCTCGATGACCTCGGGCTACCAGGACTACTGGCCGCAGGACTACGTCTTCACTGCCATGCAGGTGCCGACCACCGCGGATGCCATCATGCAGCAGTGGGCCAAACAGGCACTCGACTTCGACCCCGGCACCGCCTGGCAGTACAGCAACACCAACTACGTGATCGCCGGCGCCATCGTCGAGAAGGTCGCGGGCATGCCCTTCATGCAGTTCCTAAGGCAACGGATCTTCAGCAAGCTGGGCATGACGTCGGTTGCCGACTTCGATGCCGGCCCGCTGGGGCCCGCCGACGCCGGCGCCTATCTGCGGAACGGCCTCGGACCACTCCGGGATGCGCCGAAGGAAGGCCCCCACTGGCTCTTCGCCGCGGGTCAGCTCGCCATGACCTCCCATGACCTGGCGACCTGGGACCTCGGCATGATCAACCAGGCGATCCTGAAGCCGGAATCCTACCGGGCCCAGCAGACCACGACCCTGCTGGCAAACGGGACTTCGACCGGATACGGGTTGGGCATCAACGTGGGAATCGCTGGGGGCAGGAAGCGGCTATCGCACGGCGGCGCAGTCTCCGGCTACACGACAACCAACCAGGTCTATCCCGACGACAAGGCCGCGATCGTGGTCTTCACCAACATCTATCCCGGCGGCGCAGGGGCCTCGGGGCAGATTGCCTCGCGCATTGCGGCCATCATCTTCGCCCCGGCCGACACCACGGACAATGCCGCAGGCGCGATGGCGCGCCGGGTCTACGACGGACTGGCGCGCGGCACGATCGACAAGAGCCTTCTTACCTCGAACGCTGAGGCATTCTTTACCGCCCAGGTGCTGGCGGACTATGCCTCGAGCCTGGGGCCGCTGGGCGCGCCGACGGCGTTTACCCCCACTGGCTCCGAGCTCCGGGGCGGTCTCCGCATCACCTCGTTCCGGATCCGCGCCGGCGCCGTGGTCATGGACCTCACCATGATGACTCGGCCGGACGGGCGAATCGAGCAGTACATTGTCGCGCGGGCGGGGTAGCTCATGCTGAGAGCGGCGCTGTTGGCCCTGTGCTTCCTGCCCGGCCTGGCCGGGGCGCAGAGCCCGGTAGCGCGGAGCCTGCCGCGCTTCGATCGCGTGCTCTTGCTCGAGACCACCTCCGAAACCTCGGCCAATGTCAGCATCGGGGATCTCAACGGCGATGGCCACCTCGATCTCGTCCTCGCGAAGGGGCGCCATTGGCCCCTGGTAGATCGGGTGCTTCTCGGCGACGGCCACGGCCACATCGCGGCGGCCTACGACCTCGGCACCGCGTCCGACCGCACCTATTCCGGACGGCTGGCGGACCTCGATGGGGACGGGGACCTGGATGTCGTGATCAGCAATGATGCCCCTGATCCCAAGCTGGTCTATCTGAACGATGGAAAGGGACACTTCGCGGCAGGCTCGACCTTCGGGCGGCCGGACTGGGAGACCAGGAACGCCAGCGTAGCAGACCTCAACGGCGATGGGCAGCCCGACATAATCGTCGCCAATCGGTCCGAGAGCGGGACCCCCAACTACGTCTGCCTGAACCGGGGAAAGGGGCAGTTCGACGGGAATTGTCTCGCCTTCTCCCATGAATCCGCCACGACGATCACGCCGGCCGATTTCAATCACGATGGACTGATTGACCTCGCGGTTCCCCATCGTGACCGAGGCCAGGGCTACGTGTACCTGAACGGCGGCAACGGGACGTTCCCCATCACCGGAAGAGTTCCGTTCGGCCAGCCCGACGCGAGGATTCGCATGGCCGAAGCAGCCGACCTCAACGGGGACGGTGTCCTTGACATCGCTGCGATCGATGAGGGACGGGGTGTCGGGGTCTATTTCGGACGGCAGGACGGCACCTTCGAGGTGATCGATGTGATCGCCGACGGCAGCGTAACACCATACGCGCTCGCGGTCAGCGATCTGAACGGCGATGGAAAGATCGACATCGTGGTCGGACACGTCGAGGCTCCGTCTACTATCTACTTCAACGACGGCTCCGGCCGCCACTACTCCCCGGTCCAGTTTGGCGATGCCAAGGGTACCGTCTACGGCTTCGCCATCGCTGATATCGACCAGGATAGGCGCCTGGATATTGCGGTGGCCCGGTCGGACGCACCCAATGTGGTCTACTTTGCGGACCGCGGGCCATGACAAAGTCACCCATCGTTTTCAAGAGCACCCACCGGATCCAGTTCTCCGACCTCGATCCCTACAACCACGTGAGCACGGGGAACTACGCGATCTATTTCGTGGATCACCGGGTGCAGGGTCTCCGGGACTACATCGGCTGGGACCTGACGGCCCTGGGCAAGTTGCCGTTCATGGTCTGGGTCCGGAGAATGGAGATCGACTTTCTCCAGCCGGCCCGGGGCGACCAGGAGATCACCATTACCTCGTTCGTGCGCGAGTTCCACGGGCCCGATGCGCTGATCGAGTGCACCATGGTCGATAATGCCGGCAAGAATCTGTCGCGCTGCCTCATGACCGTGGCGCACGTGGACCGGGCAACCAACCGCGCGAGCGACTGGCCGCCCGATGTCTCCGCACTGTTCTTCGAAAAAGAAACATCCTGAGCCGATCATGCTCAGCCTTCGCGCCCACGTCATCATCTGCGTCTCCCTCTTCGCCGCGCTGATCGGCATCCCAATCATTGGCACCGTTCTGCAGCGGATGGGCGTGGGCCCGCTCACCGGTTCGAGCCGCTACGTTGCCCTCGGCCTGTACTTCGGCCTGTTCGTGGCCTTCGGCCTCTCGGCTATCCCCGTCATCGTCAAGCTGGTCCTGTCGGCCCAGGTGCGGGTTGGTAACCAGGATGTCGCGGCGGTTGCCGCCGCCATTCGCCATCAGAACACGATCATCTGGTCGCTCTGGGGAGTGATTGCAGCCGGGCTGGTCATCGCGATACCGGCAGCCATTGCCGGCGGGATGTTCGGCGACGCACCGGCGCGTGTCTTGAGCCGAGTGGGGAGACGAAACCTCGGTGTCCTGGCGGCCAGGCCGGATATGACCCTGGACGAAATGGTGGGGCAATCGACCCTCAAGCTGGATCTGAAATACGCGCGGTCCGCGATCGCGGGTGGTCAGGATGGGGCATTCGACTACACCATTCCGGGTACTACCCTCACGTTTCCCGGCGCACGCTATTACTACATGACCACCTACAGCGATGATTCCACCCGGATCGAGGCGGTGAACATCGGCATATCCCCCGACAAGATGACTCGTGCTGTCCTCGATTCGGCCGACCGCGAGTTGCGAGGTCGGCTCGCGGCCGATGGCTGGCTCGCGGGCCACGAGGTCTATCGCACCGAGGAGGATCAGATTCTTCATGGCGGATTGACTGAAGGGCCCGAGGGACGACTCTGGCTCAAGGACGGAACCGTGCTGACCATCAGCCGTAAACGCATGGATGATGAGAAGCCCGGAGAAGACTCGCTGACCGCCGGCGAATGGATCCAGTACATCGACCTGTGGCCGGCGAAGACGTATTCGAGCTTCGACCGTTACGTGTTTCAGCCGCCGCGGAGCGAGTGAGGATGCGCAAACACGTACTTCTCTATGGCCTCCTGGGCGGCGTCCTCATCGCCGGGCTCAAGCTCATTGAGTACCGCTGGCTGGTGGTGGAGCATTCGGTAGAGATCTACGGCGGGCTGGTGGCCGCGGTGTTTGCCGGCCTGGGCATCTGGCTCGGTCTTAAACTCACCCGGCGCACCGAGACCGTGGTGGTGCGGGAGGTCATGGTAGCCGCACCGGCCGCTTTCGTGCGTGATCAAGGCAAGCTCGAGTCGCTCGGCATCACGCCCCGGGAGCTGGAGATCCTGGAGCTGATCGCCGAGGGCTTGAGTAACAAGGAGATCGCCGCCCGGGTGTTCGTGAGCGAAAACACGGTCAAGACCCATTCCAGCCGGGTGTTCGACAAGCTGGGCGCCCGGCGGCGGACCCAGGCCGTCCAGTTGGGAAAGGAGCTTCGGCTCATCCCGTAACATGCTGGGCGTTGTGCGGGGGGCCAGTTGGTATCGGATTGGAGCCAGGCCCCAACTGGAACACGAAGCGCACGAAGCATTTCGGAGTTCACGAAGCAAGACAATAAGCAGTTCCTGGATGTTGTTTTGGACGTTTCTTCGTGCACTCTGCCGTTTTTGGCGTGCTTCGTGTTCCAGTTGGGGCTGAACTGAAAGCCAGTACGATTAACAGGCTATTGGGCTGGTGCGCGGGGCCAGCCGTATCGTATTGGAGCTACGCCACAACGGAACACGAAGCGCACGAAGCATTTCGGAGTTCACGAAGCAAGATAAATAAATAGTTCCTGGATGTGTTTTGGACGTTCTTCGTGCACTCTGCCGTTTTTCGCGTGCTTCGTGTTCCAGTTGGGGCTGAACTGAAACCCGGCGCCATCTCAGCTTGGCCACGATGCTGCCGCGAGGGTAAAGACCTCCCACTTTCGAGTGATTTCCCCCAAAACTGGCCAAAATCACCCATTCGGGTGACGCGCAGAGCAGGGCCAGGCTGGTAGAATCGGCCGTCCTCAACCACCTGGAGTTGCCATGCGAAAGATTGTGCTGACCTTTGGGCTCATTGCCGGCGCCATCATGTCGGCCATGATGCTCCTGGCCCTGCTCTTCAAGGACCAGATCGGCTTCGGGGATAAGGGCCTCATCGTCGGCTACACGTCGATGGTGCTCGCCTTCCTCATGGTCTTCGTCGGGGTCAAGTCGTACCGCGACAACGTGGCCGGCGGGCAGGTAACCTTCGGCCGGGCCTTCAAGGTCGGCCTGCTGATCGCCGCTGTGGGCAGCGTCTGCTACGTGGCCACGTGGCAGCTGGTCTACTACAAACTGGCCCCGGACTACCTGGACCGGTACGCGGCCTACAGCATCGAGAAGGAGCGGCAGGCCGGCGCCACGGAGGCGCAGATCGCCACGAAATCCCGGGAGATGGCGAAGTTCAAGGAGATGTATCGCAATCCGCTGGTGAACATCGCGATCACCCTGCTCGAGCCGCTGCCGGTCGGCATCGTGTTCACGCTGGTGACGGCTGGAGTACTGAGCCGGAAGCGGCGAGCGAAACTCACCCCTGTCCCGTCTCCATGAATGGAGAGGTGAACCACCAGGGTGGAAACTTACCTTTCACCAGGAACAGCCATGGAACTCGGCGCGTTTTCAATCAGCCTGGCCGTCAAGGATCTCGAGGCGTCCAGGGCGTTCTACCAGAAGTTCGGTTTTACGGCCTTCGCCGGAGAGGCCTCCCGCAAGTGGCTGATCCTGAGGAATGGCCTGCACGTGATTGGCCTCTTTGAGGGGATGTTCGAGAAGAACATCATGACCTTCAACCCCGGCTGGACGCAGGAGGCCGGCAAACTCGACCGCTTCACCGACGTTCGCGAGCTGCAGCGCCATTTGAAGGCGGAAGGCGTGGTGCTGCTGACCGAGGCCGATGAGGCCACCATGGGGCCCGCCAGTTTCATGGCGGTTGACCCGGACGGGAATCCGATCCTTTTTGACCAGCACGTTTGAGAGGTGCTCCCGAAGTCGCGTATCGCTACCTTTGTACATTCCATGATCGAACACATTGTCTTGTTCCGTTTCAAGGACTCGACCACCCCGGGCCAGATCGTCGAGGCCCGGGACGCGCTCTTGGCCATGAAGAAGGGGATCCCGGAAATTCAGGCGATTCACTTCGGGCCCAATCTCGGGCCCAGCGTCAAGGAGTACAGCCATGTCCTGGTCGTCAGTTGCGCGGACATGGGCGCGGTGCAGCGGTATCTCGACCATCCGGTGCACCGGCAGACGATCGAACGCTACGTGGCGCCTTTTCGCGATGCGAGGTTGGCGGCGGACGTTGAGGTGTAGGGAGGAAAGAACGGGCGCCGGAACAAAGGGCGCCCGGATGAGGCCTCCGCCCCCTATATGGGGAATATCGGCCTGGATTGGCCCAGAGTGGTAACCCGAAAAGCGCAGGCAGGTTATTCCTCGCGCACCCGAGACCTGGTCCCGGATCTGCGCCCGGATGAGGCCTCCGCCCCCTATAAGGGGAATATCGGCCTGGATTGGCCCAGAGTGGTAACCCGAAAAGCGCAGGCAGGTTATTCCTCGCGCACGCGAGACCTGGTCCCGGATCTGCGCCCGGATGGGGCCTCCGCCCCCTATATGGGGAATATCGATCCTGAACCAGTTGACGTGATAACCGGAAAAACGCGGCACGATCCCAGATTACGCGCCGATCCCTCGCGCGAGATACTATGATCTCAGTCCTCTGGCTGCTCCAGGCCGCCACCCCGCTGGCTCCCGCCAATACGCCGAGGCCGGCGCATGACGCCGTGTCGTACGAGGTGCGGATCACGGTCCCCGATACGGGGAAGGTGATTCACGGCATGGTCACCACCGCCTGGCACCTGCTGTCCGCCGATCCGATCAGACTCGAGCTCGATACCGCGCTCAGTGTCGACCGAGTCACTCTTGACGGCAGGGCTATCACCGGGTGGCGGCGAGACGGAGAGCTGATCTTCATTCCGCATGGTCGCCAGGCTGGAGCCAGGGCGCTGACGGCCATCTCGTATCACGGCGCACCCTGGGACGGCCTGGTCATCAAGGACAGCGCGGGGGCCCGAACCATCTTCGCCGATAACTGGCCCAATCGCGCCCATCGCTGGTTTCCCAGCCAGGACTATCCCAGCGACAAGGCGGCCGCGGATTTCTACGTCACAGCACCCGATGCCTATCAAGTCATCGCCAACGGGGATCTTGTCGGGCACCCCCGCGATCGGGGACACACGGTGTGGCACTACCGGATGGAACACCCGATCCCCGTCTACACCATGGTGATCGGCGCGGCGAAGATGGCCCGGACCCCGATGGGACGAGGCGGCTGTGCGGTCCGCTGTATCCCGCTCGAGGTCTGGACCTATCCCGAGGACTCCGCGTACGCCGTCACCGGACCCTTCCGGCGGGTGAAGGAGATCGTCGACTACTTCACCGACGTGGTAGGTGAGTTCCCCTTCTCCCGGCTCACTCACATCCAGACCAGCACGATTTTCGGCGGCATGGAGAACTCGACCGCCATTTTCTACGATGAGGGCGCCTACCGGAGCCGCAGGATGAGCGAGTCGACGGTCGCGCATGAAACCGCGCACCAGTGGTTTGGCGACGCGGTCACCGAGCATGACTGGCCGCATCTCTGGCTTTCCGAAGGCTTCGCGACCTATTTCGCCGCCCTGTGGGCTGGCCACGTCGGCGGAGACTCCGCGCTCCACGCCACGATGAACGGCGCGGGGCGGGGCGTATTTCGTTCCAAGTCCACCGGGAACCCCATCGTTGATTCGGCAGCCAACCTCCTCGATCTGCTCAATACCAACAATTATCAGAAGGGCTCCTGGGTACTGCACTCGCTCCGGGGGCTGATCGGGGATTCGGCGTTCTTTGCGGGGATCCGGAAGTACTACAGTGATTTCCGCGACAGTACGGCACTCTCCGAAGACTTCCAGCGCGAAATGGAAACGACCTCGGGGGCCGACCTGGGCTGGTACTTTACCCAGGCCCTGCACCAGCCGGGCTATCCGAAGCTGGAGATCGTGAGTCGCTACGACACCACCGCCAAGGCGCTCCAGCTTACCATCCGCCAGACCCAGCCCGAGGCCTGGGGACTGTACCGGCTGCCCGGGTTTGAGCTCCTGGTGGATGACCTGCTGGTCCGCGTCGACATTGACGGCCGGGAGTCACATTTCTCATTCGATCAGTTCGCGGAGCCGCCCCGGGTGATCGTAGCGGATCCCAATGGATGGTGGCTATCAGAGACAAAAGTGACAAGTGACAGGTGACGAGTGAAAGCACGATTTCGTGAGATCTCGAGTGACCCACGGCGGTTACTTGTCACTTGTTACTTGTCACTTGTCACGCTTTTAGTTGGTTGCAAGATCTCGCTGAGTCCCTTGGGAAATCGCCTCCAGGTGGGCAGCGAATCCTACGTGGTCTTCGAAGCGGCAGGCGAGGACGGGCAGGGCGACCTCTACGCCTCTCCCGCGGCCGGCGGACCCAGCTTCCCCGTCACCTTCAGCCGGGCCCACGAGACGGCGCCCGCGCTCTCGCCCGACGGCACCATGCTCGCCTATCTCCGGGCTCCCCGGGCAACCGATTCGGCGGCCTATCGAGTTTGGATCATGAACCTGCTGAATGGCGCCGAGCGGGAGCTGCCGGTGTCATCGGTGGGTGCGCCCCGGCGGGTGGCGTGGAGCCGGGATGGGCAGCGGGTGTTCGTGCGGACTTCCGGTGGAGACCTGGTGGCCGCCGCCCCTCCGGCTTCACCCAGCGTGGAACCGGTGACTGGGGCGTTGCAAGGCGCCGCGGATTCCGCGCTGCAGGTGGTGCTGGGTGATCCGCCGTTCGCCGTTGTCACCAGCTGCGCCGGTGGGGTCGGCTTGTGTGTTCCGTCGGATTCCGGTGCGGTCCAGGTGCTGGATCCGGAAGGACGCGACGCGTTTGCCTGGGGGCCGGATTCGGTGGGTTACTTTGTCGGAAGTGATATCGAGGTGCGGCCGCTGGGAGGGGGAGCGACCCGCCGGCTCAACTGGACCCGGGCGCCGGACCGGCCGAAAACGGCGACCCAGTTCCCCGGTGTGCCCGGTTCCACCGAGCCACCGGGGTTGCGGCAACCATCACCTAGTGGTGAGCGTAAACCTGCGTCTTAGCATCCCCGAAGGACACCACGTCGTACGCCTGCGCCCGTCCGCTTTCCATTCCGGGTGATCCGGTCACCATCCCGGGAACCGCGAGTCCCGCGACATTCGGGTGCTCCCGAAGCAGCCGCTCGATATCGGGCGCGGGAACGTGCCCCTCGATGACGTACCCGTCGACCACTGCGGTATGACAGGACCACAGGGTCTCGGGAACCTTGTGCTGCCGCTTCACCGGGCTCACGTCGTTCATGTCGACCACGGTCACCTTGAAACCGTGCTCCCTCATGTAGGCCACCCACGCCCCGCAGCAACCGCAGGACGGGCTCTTCCAGACCGTTATTTCGTGGGGAGGGCTCACCGGGCGATGGGTCGCAAAAGCGGTCGTAAGGACTGCCAACGCAGCCATCGATATCCAGGTCTTCCAACTGCGAATAGCTCTCATGTCAGGCCATTGATTGGGGCACAAGTAAGATCGTCGGGACGAGCGGTATTGGCAATTAAACCAATGTGAACAAACCTTCAGTTGGCGTTTTCCTCCCGGATCTGCCGCCATCCCTGGGGCCCCAGGGTCAAGGTGGCAGTGACGATTCGGCTCTTGTCCTGGGTCCGGCCCCGCTTGGTGACACTCTGAGTATAGCGCACCCGGGCGTAGGTCAGGGCTTCCCGCCTGGTCACGTTCAGGACGGTATAACTGGCCTTGAGGCTGTCCACGTCGCGATCGTCAAACAGGTTGCGCCAGTTGCGCTCATCGCCCGAGTTGAGGTTGGGCAGCAGCCGCTTGACCTCTCCCAGTTGGCGCGACTCGACGGCTCGGCCCAACTCGCGATAATAGCTCACGATGGCCTGTGAGTCGGAGACTGCCGCCGTGCCGGCGCGGGTCTGGGTGTCGCCGGTGGGTGGGGACGTCCGCGATCCGGACGGCTGGGTCCCCGATGAGCGGGCCGATCCCGAGTTGCTAGTCGTGCCGCTCGTCCGGACGCCGCGTTCCGCCTTCTCCCAGAGTCCGGACGCGGTGGTGAGCAGGACCGCCGCTTCCGCCTTCCGTCCAATGGCCGCGAACGAGTCGGCCAGCCGGCGCACCGAGTCGCCGGCGAATAGCTGTGCCGCGGGGGCGCCTGCGGTTGCCGCGCGCTGCCGGGCGTAGTCGGCCGCCCCTCTCGACGCCACCAGCAGGCTGTCCACCGGATCCGCCGGAGGTACCACCGGGGCGATCACCGCCGGGGCAGCAAGCGGCGGGGGCACGGTCCGGTTTCGAATCACCACCCAGGCCGTGGCCGCGACCGCCAACAGTACCAGCGCGAAAAGCGGATACCGATGCTGCCGCGCCTGGGCCGTCATCCTGAAGATCGAAGAGCGGGTGCGCCCGCTGGCGGGCAGCACGGCGGCCGCGGCCAGAGCGTTCCGCAGTTCTTCAGCGGTCTGCCACCGCTTGTCCCGCTCCTTGCGGAGGCAGCGCATCACGGTGCCGGCCAGCATGGTGGGCACGTTGGGACGGGACAGCCGGACATCGGCCGCCGGAGTCAGCACGTGGTGGCGGATGAGGTCCGCCCCGCTGGTCCCGCCAAACGGCGGTTTCCCGGTCAGCATGTGGTAGGCGACGATGCCCAGCGAGTAGATGTCGGATCGCTGGTCCACGTCCCGGTCGCCGCCGGCCTGTTCCGGGCTCATGTACAGCGGGGTGCCGATCAGGACCCCGGTTCCGGTCAGGGTGGCGTCGGTGTTCCGCATCATCTTGGCGATGCCGAAATCCATCAGCAGGACTCGGCGCTCCGGGCCTTCCAGCATGATGTTGTCGGGCTTGATGTCGCGATGGATGAGGCCGACCTGGTGCGCCGCGGAGAGCGCGGCAGCGGCGTCGACCAGGATGCGGCAAGTCTCCGGAAGGGGAAGCGGGCCGTCCCGCTCGAGCAGGGCCTGGAGCGTCTCGCCGTGGATCAACGGCATGACGATGTAGGCGAGCCCGTCCTTCTCGCCGATTGAATAAATCGGCACGATGTTGGGATGGCGGAGCTGGGCCGCCGTCATCGCCTCGCGCTCGAAACGGTCCAGGAAGGAGCCGGACCGGGCCAGCTCGGTGCGCAGCACCTTTACCGCGAGGTCGCGCTTGAGCCGCTTGTCGAAGGCGGTGAACACCAGGCCGAACCCGCCCTGACCCAGCAATGTCCGCACTTCGTAGCCCTCGCCCAGCGCCAACTGGAGCCGTTCCCGGCTCTCCGCTTCTTCCCCCGGGCGCGCGGCCAGGCTGACTGGCGCCTCCGTGGGAACCGCCCCCGTTGGGGTGGCGGCGCCACAGTTCGAGCAAAAGAGCGCCTCATCGGGGATGGGCGTTCGGCAGCTGGGACAGTCTCTGGCGGGGAGCGTCACTCCCATCTTATATCCCTGTCAGGGCTTAGAGGCAAGTGTCGCTGGCAGGTTCTGCAAGGTTCGGCCCACAAAGTCGACCCAGGCGGTTCTCACCATAGCCGCGCCACCCACCGCACCAGGAAGACTCCCAGCACCGCGACAACGGCCGTGCCGAGGAGGAGTCCGGTCACCAGGATCAGGACGAACCGGCGATCCTGTCGGCGCTGCAGCCCCGGGGTCGCCAGGTGCCGCTCCAACAGCACCACGTTTTTCGCGTTCGCCTTCCAGGTGGCGTCAAACACATCACCCAGCAGGGGAATGGCGCCGACCACCGTCTCCACCACCACGTTCCACAGCATCCGGAGCAGGGTGGCGCGGTTGGCGCCGAGCCGCTCGGCCTGGAGCAGAATCCACCCCGAGAACGCCGCGCCGATCAGGTCGCCCAGCCCGGGAATCAATCCGAACAGGGGATCCAGCCCGATTCGCCATCGGGTGCCGGGAACCGGGATGCTGTTGTCCAGCAGCCACGCGAATTTCTTGATTCGCTCTAAAGACGAACCTGGAGCGGTATTTGACATTGGTAAAGGACTAAGGACTAGGGACTAAGGACTAACGAACCTGGGTTGGTAAGTCCTTAGTCCTTAGTCCTGTTGTTATCACAAGTTGATCTGCAAACCAGAAGCAAAGACCCGGTCGGTCTTCTTGAACCCGGGTTCCGGCAACTTGTCGTAGCGGATGGTGTACGAAAGCTTGATCGCCAGCCGCTTCGACAACGGAGCCACCAGTGCCGTCTCGGTATTGATCCGCAAGTCCTCGCTCACCTCGAGATTGGGCAGCACCTCGACCGACTGCTGGATATAGGCCGATTCGGTGAAACCGTGACGGTACATGCCGGCGGCCCGTGCCGCCGTGAAGTTGTCGCTGACTTCCAGGATCGACCGCTGCTGGTTGAAGCTCACGCCAGCCTCGAACTCCAGCTTGTCACGGTCGCCCCGGATCGGCTTGAACGCCAAGCCGACATTTTCCTCGAACCGGCGGGCGATGCCGGCGAACCGGTTGCGATCGAAGGCAAAGGCGCCGAAGATCGCCAGCGGAGCCGACAAAGCATAGTCCGCTCGCAGGTCGGCCCGGAGGCTGCTGGTGGTCGTGTTGCCGTCGGTCTCGCCGTAGACGATGGCAAACCCTTCCTTCAGGGTGATCGGGGCGAGGTTCCACTCCACCTTCTCGCCGGCGTTCAGGTTGGTCACCTCGGTGTTTCCGGCGGTACTTACGAAGCCAAGGTCAGCCGTGAACTTGACCGGCTTGGGTGCCTCCTCCTGGGCTCGCAGTTCCGGAGCCAGCAGGCCGAATCCGAGGGCTGCCAGGACCAGCAATCGCATGATGTCTCCTTGGGCGGTTAAGGCCTTCATGGGGGCGGTGTTAGCGTCGGGCAATCAGACGTCTCCATGACTGGTCTGGAACCTAAGGGAACCAATCGCCCCGGTCGAGCGTATCATTGATGCCTGGTACCGTTCAACCGCCACATTTCGGGAGTTGCCATGCTGCTCAAGATCGCCGCAGTGGTTGGTGCCATCGCCGTGGGAGGTCCCCTGGCGGTCCACCTGGTGCATGAGACCCCTGCCCGCCGCTCCGCCATTCCGCCGGTCACCGCCCAGGCCACGTTCGCCGGGGGGTGCTTCTGGTCGATCGAAAAACTGTTCGACAACATGGACGGCGTCGTCTCGGCGACCTCCGGGTTTACCGGTGGCACCGTGAAGGACCCGAGCTACGAGCAGGTCAGCTCCGGGGCTACCGGCCACCGCGAGGCCGTCCTCGTGGTGTACGATCCCGCCAAGGTGAGTTACGAGCAGCTGCTCGACGCCTTCTGGCACGATATCGACCCCACGACGCCGGACGGCCAGTTCTGCGATTTCGGTCCCCAGTACCGGACGGCGGTCTTCTATCACGACGAGACCCAGCACCGGCTGGCCCAGGCTTCCAAGGTGAAGATTGACCAGTCGAAGAAGCTGAGCCGGCCGGTGGTCACCGAGATCCTCCCGGCCCAGATGTTCTATCCCGCGGAAGACTACCACCAGGATTTCGCGCGCCGGCATGCCGACCGCTACAGCGCATATCGCATCGGCTGCGGACGGGACCGCAAGCTGCACGAGGTGTGGGGTTCCGACGCCTATCAGAGCAAGTGAGGCACGACATGTATCGCCATCTTACGACCTTCGGAGCCCTGGCGTTGTTGCTGGCCGCCGGCGCCGCCCCCGCCGGGGCCCAGTCCCACGCTGCCGGCTGGCAGCCCGCGACCTTCCACAAGCCGGCCGCCAATGTCCTGAAGCAGCGGCTGACTCCGCTCCAGTTCGCGGTGACCCAGGAAGATCACACCGAAACGGCGTTCCGGAACGAGTTCTGGGACAATCATGCGGCGGGGATTTATGTGGACGTGGTTTCCGGTGAGCCGCTGTTCAGCTCGCTCGACAAGTACGAATCGGGAACCGGCTGGCCCAGCTTTACCCGGCCGCTGGACCCGTCGAACATCAAGCAAAAGGTGGACAGGAGCCTTTTTGAAGTGCGAACCGAGGTGCGTTCCTCTCACGCCAATTCCCACCTCGGCCACCTGTTCAACGACGGGCCGGCGCCGACCGGGCTTCGCTACTGCATCAACTCGGCGGCCCTCCGCTTCATCCCGGTCGATAGCCTGGAGTCAGCCGGCTACGGGCAGTTTGCCGCCATGTTCAAGAAGGGCGCGTCGTCCAATCATTGAGGATTGAGGATCCTCAATCCTCAATCTTCAGTGGTTATTCCTTCTTGATTCTCTCCTCGTGCTCGTCAATCCGATCGAGCACCTGCTCCGGGGAAACAACTTTCTGCAGCTCCGCCAGGTCGGCCGACGCCGAAATGCCCAGCTTCTGCGCCATCTGATTCATCAGGGTGATCATCTGGGTGATCTCGTGCTCGGCCAGCAGGCTCACCTGCAGGTCCAGGTCGGCATGGCGCTCCGCCAGTGCCGACATCCGGTTCTGAGTTATCAGGACGAACGTCGAAAGGAAGATCGACTCCAGCCCGGCCAGGACGGCCAGGAGTACGAAGGATTTGTCCCATGGCCGCACCACGTGGACCACTTCCGCGTTGATGAGAATCCAGCTCCCATAGAAGACGAGATGCAGGTAGATGAAGGCCATGCTGCCGACGAAACGGGCGACAATCTCGGCGAGGCGTTCCTGGGGGCTGGCCTTCTCCTTCTCCCGCTGCCGCCGCTCCACAAACGTCCGGATGTTGTGCTCGAGCACCGGGGCGAGCGGAGCATCGCCTTCGGACTGTGGATGGGACATGAAGCGCTCCTGCCAGGTGTGACCAGCTAAACCACGGGGTTGCGGAACATGAAATACACCGCCCCGAGTAGACAGAGTCCTGCCCAAAGGTAGTCCAGCCGAAGCGGTTGCCGCATGTAGAGCACGGCAAAGGGCACGAAGACCGACAAGGTGATGACTTCCTGCAGCATCTTGAGCTGGCCCAGGGTCAGCGTCGAGTACCCGATCCGGTTCGCCGGCACCTGGAGCAGGTACTCAAACAGCGCTATTCCCCAACTCACCAGCGCGGCGATGTACCACGGCCGGTCCCGCAGGTTCCGGAGGTGGGCATACCAGGCGAACGTCATGAAGATGTTGGAAAGGATCAGGAGAATGGTGGTACGCAGGACGACTGGCATGGGCCTCCGGATAAAGATCAGGCGACCGGGACGCGGCCGAGTGCCGCGTGGACAAACTCGCGGACCAGGGGATGGACCTCGCCCTTCAATGCCCGTCGTTCCGGCTGAAAGAGGGTGAGGAGAAAGAAAGGGTGACTCGCCAGCTCGAGCGCCCGCACCTCACCCGCGTCATCCCTCGCCGCCACGATCAATCCAGCGGCCTCGAGCCGGGCGACGAATGTCGGGTTCAACCCGTAATTGCAGTGATAGCCCTCGGTTCCCTCCGGCGGTCCGTACAGCGCGGCCACGCGGGTGCCGGGGACCGGCCGCACCACGCCGATTTCCTCCACCATCGAACAGCTGAGCGGGGTGATGAGCTGCACCGGGGCATCGGGCGCGGTCTCGGCATGCTCGGCTTCGAGTCCCAGGACATTCCTCGCGTACTCGATCACGGCATGCTGAAAGCCACCACATGTCCCGAGGAAAGGGACCCGCGCCTCGCGGGCGTAACGAATCGCGCGGAACACTCCGTCCGGGTTCTCATACGGGCTGGCGGGAACCACCCAGATCGCGTTGAACTCCGCCAGCTGCAGCGCCGGCTCGCCGGCCAGGGTAGAGGTGTGGCACCAGCGCCAGGACATCGCGGGGTCGTTCACCCGGAGCAACTCCAGTGAGCGATTGATACCCTGGTGGGCAATCACGCCAGGGTTGTAGTCACCCAACAAGGCGATATGAGCCGGATGGAAAGGGGCGCCGCTGGTCATGGACTCGCTACGGTTTCGGTGACCCTCAGTCGGTGCCGCCAAATCATAATACCGAGAACGTTGCACATGGCACCCAGCAGGACCGGCGCGATGGTCCACCAGTCGAAGCGGGGATGCAGGACGGCGTTTCCGAGATTGCCGGGATCGTACCCGGCCAGCAATTCCTGGCCGACCGGGTAACGCGCCACGACCGCGGCCGCCTGCTCCATCGGCATGGTCCGATCCGGCCGGCTCCTCTCGCCGGCCGGTCGTTCGATTCCGCTTGCAAGGTAGCGGCGTCCCGCGAGGAAGAACTCGTACGAAATCCGGGGCCGGAATCCGCCGGTGGAAACTGACTCAACCGTTGATTGAACGATCCGGGCGGGAACCACCGGCCAGCGGGTCACGGCGTAGCTGGCCCCCAGGCGGCGGGAACCGTAGAGACAGAGGATGAAGCCGGCGACAACGAGGAACGGGGGATACCACCTGCGGAAGGCGGGGGGATCAGCCGCCATTGCCCTTTTGTGCTCCCGTGTCACGCGCCCGGGCCACGCTGGCGGCCAGCGTCGTCGCCAGGGCACGGAGTGAAGTCGCCGATTGGTTGAGCTGCTGCACCGCGGCACCCTGTTCGGCGCTCACCGCCGCTACCGCGTCGCTCTCCTCGGCGGCGCGGTCGGCGAGCCGGCGGCCTTCGTCCAGCGCGGTGGCGAGCGAAATGGAGCGTTCCGCGGTCTCCCTGCCGCTCGCCGCGATCTGCTCGCCGATAGCGGCTACCTGTTCCGCGGCCTGGTGAATCGCGTCGATCCGCTCGAACAACGTGCTGCCCAGTCCGGCCGCTTCTCCTACTTCGGCTCGCAGCCGTTCCATGATCTCGCCGGCCCGGCCCAGCCGCTCCTGGATCTCTGCCACGTTACGGCCGGCCCCCTGCGCCTCGCGCACGCTTCGCTCGGCCAGTGCCCGTACTTCCGAGGCTACCACCGCGAAGCCACGGCCAGCCTCTCCTGCCCGTGAGGCCTCGATCGCCGCGTTGAGCGCGAGCATGCCGCTTTCGTAGGCCACGTCTTCAATCGCCAGGCGAAACTGGTTGACGAGGTCGAGCACTTCCTGGAGTCGAGCGATCTGCTCGGCGCCTTCGATCGCCACGGTCGCAGCGTGACGCAAACGGTCGGCCGCGGTCATCGTGGTCGCTCGAACGTCCCGCGCGGTGGCCAGCATCTCCTGTCCCGTCGCCCGGGTGGCGGCCCCACTCGTCGCGTTGGCTTCGGCCGCCTGCCGGTTGACGTGGGCCGCCGCCGCACCCGAAGCGAGGGTTTCTGCCACCCGGCGCACGGTGGAGGCACTCCGCCGCGCGTCGGCAATCGCCCGCTCGGATCCCTGCTGCAGCTTGCCCGCCAGGGTGCTGATCGCCGTTACCTGCTCCGCCGTATCCGTGGAGGCGGTCAGGACCGGGCTCACCACGCTATCCAGGGTGATCGCGAGAGCCAGGGGAGTAGCGAGCCGGCCCAGCAACTCCGCGTCGCTCGGCCAATAGGAGCCGCTCACCGAGTGGCGCACGCTCCACATTCCGACCAGCCGTCCCCCGACATACAGCGGGACCAGGATCTCCGCTCCCCGGTCGTGCCGTTCCAGCCGGCGCTCGGCGGTCAGGTCCCAGTCGGTCACTGGTCGCTGCCGTTCCAGCGCGACCGCCGTGAGAGCGCGCGAGGCCTTGAAGCGGAATCCCGGCAGCACATCGGGTGAGGTCTCCGCGATGATCACGAACTCGGCATTGGCCTCGTCGAACCGGGAAAGCCCCATGTTATGCCACGGCACCAGGGTACCCGTCAGGCCGCGGACGTCCTGGAACGCGTCGGCAAAGACGGTACGCGCTCCGATGGCGCGGGTCAGCGTTTCCACCGCGAGAAAGCCCTCCGCGCTGGCTCCGCGCCGCAGGACGAAATAGCTCAAGCCGGCAAAGAAGAGCCAGATCAGCACCAGGCCGAGGCGAAGACCGGGCGAGATTCCCGGCATCACCAGCCTGAGGCCGCTCACGCCGAGGGCCAGGCCAAAGCCCGCGGCGACGGTTTCCCAGCGCAGGGTGAGTCCCGGGTTCACCCGGCCGATGGTGCCGGCCGCGCGCATCTGCACGAAGACGACGGCGTTGGAAGTGATGGAAACCAGGAGGTAAAGCGGTACCAGCAGGATGAGGCTATCCCCCTGGAACGCGCCCGCGCCAAGGTATCCACCCAGGATCCGGTACAACCCCCCACCAACCGCTACACCGGCGGCGAGATGTCCCGCCGATTCGAGGGTGGCCACCAGGGGGACCCGGCGGAAAACCCGGTCGCCGGCGATGAAGGCCAGGCATCCTACCACGCCACCCGCGCCCCAGCCCAGGGCGACCGCTGCCGAGGCGGCGGCCGCCGGCACGAAACTGACGAACCACTTGCCCGGCAGGGCGACGCCGAAACGGCGGGTAATCGCCGTGACCACAAACAGCCCGAAGGCCAGCGGCCATGGAAACGGCCGGACGACTTCGCCCACCGCGAGGCCCGCGCCCACGGCTACGAAGCCGAGCAGCGCGAACGTCAAGCCGATATTGCGGCTTTCGATCTCGGTTGGTTTGGTGGCGCCAATGTCCATGGTTAGCGAGGCTTGGAGGCCAGGCGCTCCCTGACGAGGTCCTGGGTCTGCTTGAGTTCCGCACCGTCCAGTTCCAGGCGCGGAGGGCGGACCCGGGCGTTTCCCCTGCCGACTCCCTGCTGCACCAGCTTGATCAACTGCACAAACTTGGGGACGGTGTCCAGCCGGAGCAATGGGAGAAACCACTCGTATAGCCGGCGGGCCTCGGCCCACTTCCCGTCGCGCGCCCACTCGAAGACCTGGACCGATTCGAGCGGAAGCGCGTTCACCAGCCCGGCGATCCAGCCCCGGGCTCCCAGCGGAACGCTCTCCAGGATCATATCGTCCATGCCGGAGAAGATTGCCAGGCGGTCCCCCAGGCGCTCCCCGATCGCGGTGACCCGGCGGACGTCTCCACTCGACTCTTTCACGGCGTGCAGGTTGGGGAACCGGGCCAGGATCGCCATCTGGTCCGCGCTGACGTCGGTGCCGTAGGCGATCGGGTTGTTGTAAAGCATGCAGGAGAGCGGGGTCGCCGAGATCACCGCGCTGTAATGCGCTTCGGTCTCCCGCCAGTCCCCGCGATACACGTAGGGTGGCAGCGCCATCAGCCCGTCGCAGCCCGCCGCCTGGGACCGTTTGGCGAGCGCCACGCACTCGGCGGTGCTGAGTCCGGCGATCCCGGCTATCAGGGGAACACCCTTGCCGATGGCCCGCCGCAGGGTCTCCAGGATTTGAACCTTTTCCTCGAACTGAAGCGTCGCAGCCTCGCCCAGCGATCCCAGGGCCACGATTCCCCGGCAGCCTTGGCCGATCATCCACTGGGCGTGCTCGCCCAGGAAGCGATGATCCACCGAAAGGTCCGGGAGGAATGGAGTCGTGATCGCCGGGAAGACACCGGCCCAATCCTGCTGCTGCATTCAAGTCTCCACTGTTAGAGAAGCGCGCTCACCGGTACCGGCTCGACCGGGGCATGGGGAACTTCCGGGGTCCAGCCGTAAAGATGCTGCAAAGCCGCTCCGCAGACTCGGCCCTGGCAGGGTCCCATGCCGGCCCGGGTGTACAACTTGGCCTGCCGCATGGTCCACTCGGGATTGATCGCACCCAGTCTCACGTCCTCGCAGCGGCATACGACGGTCTCGGCGGCGGCCAGTTGCTTCAATTCGGGCCGGAGCTGAAACCCGCTGGTTAACTTCGCAACATACCCGCGCTGCTCCTCACAGCGCAGCACCCATTCCCTGGCCTCGTCGCTCCGGCCCGCGGCCGAGTACCCCGCCAGGCTTCCTTCGGCCAGCGCCAGGTCGACCCCGCCGATCCCGGTAGGCTCGCCCGCGGCGTACACTCCTTCGATGCTGGTCTCCTGGTGCTTGTCGATGGCGACGAATCCGTCCTGGAGTCGGCACCCGGCCAGGCGAGCCAGCTCCGCGTTGGGAACCAGGCCAAAGGCCGCACACAAGAGGTCGCACTCGATGGTCCAAAGCTTTTCGCCGTTGGTCATGGTGACGCGTTGCAGCGAGCTCTTTCCTTCCGCCGCCTTGATCCAGGTCCCGGTTCGATACGGACTCTTGAGAAAGCCGGCCCGGTATCGGATGGCCTGGGCGAGAACGGCCGGCTGGGCCCAAAGTCCCAGGCCAAACCGGAACACCGCGCTGGATTCCGCCTGCTCCGCCACCAGCTGCAATCGGGCGCCGGCACGGCGGAGCGCGGCCGCAACCGGAAACAGGAGTGGTCCGGACCCGGCGATCACCACCCGCTGGTCGCGAACCGACACGCCGCTCTTGAGCAACGCCTGGGCGGCTCCGACACCGATCACGCCGGGCAGCGTCCACCCGGGGAAGGGGAGGAACAGCTCGCGCGCTCCGGTCGCGAGCACCACGCGCGATGCCCGAAGGGTTGATCCCACGCCTTGCCGCACGGTGTGAAGCTGGAAGTTCGCATCGCCCAGCCGGCGGATGTCGATCACCGCGGCGCCGGTCCGCACCGTGGCCGTGGAGCGCTCCAACCGGGTGACCCACCTCCTGGCCGCACCCTCTCGACTCCTTTGGGCGGCGTGCCGCCAGATCTGGCCGCCCGGCGCCGGGCATTCATCGATGAGGATGACCCGCTGCCCCGATTCCGCCGCGACCGTGGCTGCCGCGATGCCGGCCGGTCCGGCGCCGATCACCGCGATCGCGTAGCGATCCGATTCCTTCAGGTCCGCGTCAAACACGCCGACTCATGGTGTCGGTCTCGATTCGCATCCCCGCCTCCACCAGCACCAGGCAGGATCGTTCCTGCAACCGGTCGTTGATCGTCACCCGGCATTCCTGACAGATCCCCATCCCGCAGAGCGGTCCCCGCGGCTCCCCCGCGACCGAGGTGCGAAACCCGGCAATCCCGGCGTTCAGCAGCGCCGCCGCCACGGTCATCCCGGGTGCGACGTGGAGCGGCCTTCCATTCGCCAGGATCTCGATGCTGCCGTTCACGCGTGGGAAATCTCGGCCATGGCGCGCCGGGGGTGAAATGGAGAGGGATCGACCTTCGGCGTGGCACCGGCGACCAGGTCGGCCAGGATCTCGCCGGTCGCGAGCGCGGTGGTGATGCCGAGTCCTTCATGTCCGGTCGCGATCCAGGTACCGGCATCCGTGTCCCAAGGGCCGATCAACGGCAGCTTGTCCGGCGTCGCGGGTCGGTAGCCGGTCCAGATCCGGAGCGCGCTCATCCGGCCGAGCCCGGGCGCGAACTCGATGGCCCGCTCCAGCATCCGGCGCACCAGGTACTGGTTGATGCCCGGGATCCAGCCCACCAGCTCGCGCGATGAGCCGATCATGACCTGTCCCGTGGCCCGGGGCTGGAGGTTGAACGCCACCGACTCGGTCGTCATCACGTGGGCGCTCTTGAGATAGCCCAGCTCGACCAGCTGGTGGCGGCAGAATCCGGGGTGCCGGTCGGTAATGATGAGGTGGCCTTTCCGGGGGATGACGAGCAGGTCGGGCGTGAGCTCGGGGGCGTGGGGTCCTGCCGCATTCACGATGAGATCCGCGCTCAGGTCGCCCTCAGCCGTCCGCACCGTGTGCGGCGCGATCGCGGTGACCGCGCAACGCTCGCGCAGGACCGCGCCGTTGCTGCGGGCCTGCTCCAGGAGGTGAAGCGCGGCGGCGGGCGGATAGAGCACGCCATCATCGGGGACCAGGAGCCCACCCGGCAGGCCGGGCCGGAGACACGGCTCAGCGTCCGTCAATTGTTTCGAGTCCAGTACTTCGGAGGCAACGCCGGCATCCGCCAGGGTCTTCTGCTTGGCGCGCACCACCGCAAGCTGCTCGTCGTCTTCCGCGACCCAGATCGTGCCGCAGCGCTCGTATTCAACGCTCGCGGGAAGCCGGGATGCCATCGCGTCCCAGAGTCGGCGGGAGTAGGCGGTGAATGCGAGCTGCTCCGGCGAGTCGTCCATGGCGACCAGGTGACCCATACCCGCCGCGGTGGTCCCGCCGCCGGCGAACCCCGCTTCCAGCACCAGCACCCGGCGGCCGCGGCGGGCGAGGGACGCCGCGCATGCCGCTCCCACGATTCCCGCCCCGACCACGATGGTGTCGTGCCCGGTAGGGCTGGTCACGAGTGAGCGAATCCGGCCTGGAACGGATCCCGGGGGTCGAAGCGCAGGACGGTCTCGCCCGTGATGAAAGCGCGGCCCTGGATGTGGGGGATGAGATCGCCGTTGGCGCCCTGGGTTAGCCAGCCGGTGAAGAGCCCGCCGGTGATGCTCTCCTGGCGCCAGCGCTCGCCCAGTTTCAGCTGACCCCGGGCGTAGAGCACCGCCATCTTGGCCGAGGTTCCAGTGCCGCAGGGCGAGCGGTCGTACTGTCCGCCGGAACAGAGCACGAAGTTCCGGCAGTGAGCGTCGGGCCGGGTTGGGTCGCCCGAAATCTCTATGTGGTCGATCGCCCACCCTTCATTCGCGCCGATGCCCTCGGCCCGGATCTGGTCCTGAATCGCCTGGGTGAACCGGGTGAGGAGACCCGCGTTCTGGAGCGTGAGGGGTACGGCGTCGTGGTGCAGGATATAGAACCAGTTACCGCCCCAGGCGATGTCTCCGGTTACCTTGCCGCCCCCGGGGACGTTGACCACGACGTCCTGCGCAACGCAACGCGCCGGCACGTTCTCGAAGGTGACGGTGCCATCCTCCGCCAGCTCGGCCTGGACGGTGCCGACCACGGTATCGAACGCGTAGTGGCCCGGCGTGATCCTGCCCAGGTACTGGAGCGTCGCGACCACCCCGATCAGGCCATGACCGCACATGCCGAGGTAAGTCTCGTTGTTGAAGAAGACGATGCCGCAGGTGGCCCCATTGGAGACGGCGGGCGTGAGCAGGGCGCCCACGATGGCCTCGTGTCCCCGGGGCTCGCAGACGATCGCGCGCCGCAACTGGTCGGTGCGCGACTTGAGATCGTCCCGCCGCGCCTCCATCGTGGATCCCTCCGGCAGCGGCCAGCCTTCGGTGATGACCCGGGTGGGCTCGCCCTCGGTGTGGGAATCGATGACGCGAATGGCGTCGGGGAACAGGATGGAATCAGGCATCTACGGATTCACCTGCACCGTCTTGATCTCGGTGTAAAACTCCCGCGCAGCCCGGCCCTGCTCCCGGGTGCCCGAGCTGGAGCCCTTCATTCCTCCGAACGGCGCGTGGGGATCCACCCCCGTGGTATCTCCGTTCACTCGCACGAGCCCCGCCTCGATCCTCTCTATATAGGTGAGCGCGGCACGAAGGTCCCGGGTGAAAAGCGATGCGCTCAAGCCGTACCTGGTTCCGTTCGCCAGCTGGATGGCATGGTCCAGGTCCTGGGCCGCGAATGACACCAGGACCGGGCCGAACAACTCCTGCTGTGCCAGGTGCGAATCCGGCGCGATTCCACACAAGACGACCGGCGGAAGAAAGAAGCCCCGGTCGAACGCATCTCCGGCCGGCACCACGCCGGCGTACTCCGGGTCCGCATTCACCTCTTCCAGCGCCACCCGGATGGATGTGCGGGCCTGGTCGCTGATAACCGGCCCGATGGCAGTCTTGGGATCGCTGACGGATCCCAGCGGGAGTTCCTTCACGTGATGCCGGAGCCGGTCGAGGAACTTTCGCTCCACTTCCTTTGCCACTACCACCCGGCTGGTGGCGGTGCACTTCTGTCCCGCGTAGCGCATGGCGCCGCCCGCGGTGAGCACCGCGGCTTGTTCCAGGTCGGCGTCCGGCATGACGATCGCCACGTTTTTGCCGCCCATCTCGGTCTGATACCGGATGTTCCGTTCGGCGGCGATAGCGGCCACCTGGGTGCCCACCTTGCCCGACCCGGTGAAGCTCACTGCGCTCACCTCCGGCGCCCGCAACAGCCCAGGCCCGATGACCGCTCCGGATCCGGTGACCACGTTGAAGACTCCAGCCGGCAATCCCGCCTTGGCCGCCGTCTCCGCCAGCAGCACGGCCATGTGCGACGAGGCTTCCGCCGGCTTCAGGACGACGGTGTTGCCAAAGGCCAGCGCGGGCGCGGCTTTCCAGAGCGGAATGGCGATGGGGAAATTCCACGGCGTGATCAGGGCGACCACGCCGAGCGGGCTCCGGAGGGTGAATTGGAGGGCGCCAGGCGCCTGGGCGGGAATCACCTCGCCGATGTCCCGGACCGCCTCTCCCGCGTAATACCGCAGGATGGCACTCCCCCGGGCCAGCTCCCCGCGGGCCTCGGAGATCGGTTTTCCCACCTCGCGTGCCATCGCCTGGGCGAGTTCCTCGCCTCGCTCCGACAAGGCCGCCGCCCACTGGTACAGCCATTCGGCCCGGGCCGACCCGGCGAGGGCGCGCCAGGCCGGCGCCGCCGATGCGGCCGCCGCGACCGCCGCCTTCACGTCCTCCCGGGTCCCTTCCGGCACCTCGGCAATGATGTCCTGCTGATCGGACGGATTGATGTCCGGCGTCCAGCGAGCCGACTCGCTGGACTGCCAGTTGCCACCGATATAGTTCTTGAGGCGCAGGATCGTGGGCATAGGTCCCCTGAATATTGCCCGAGCGGAAGAAATGTAGTATCCCTTCCCTAACCTCACCCCCAACAACTCATGTCCAGCCCGTCGCTCTCCGCCAAGGATATCCTGCTCATAGCCTTGAGCGGATTCGGCATCTTCTATGTCGTGGTGCTCTGGCGCGGACTCGCGGAGGCGCGTAACCGGGGGCCGAATGCGGCCGAATCAGCGACGCCGACGGTCGGCGGGCTGGCCACCGGATTCTTCACCAATTTCTGGGACACCCTGGGGATCGGCTCCTTCGCCACCACCACGGCGATCTTCAGGTACTTCAAGATGGTGCGGGACGAGCTCATTCCGGGGACGCTGAACGCCGGGCATACGCTTCCCACTATCGCCCAGGCCTTCATCTTTACCAAGCTGGTCCCGGTAGACAGCAAGACGCTGATCCTCATGATCGTCGCCGCGGTAGTTGGATCCTGGCTCGGCGCCGGCGTCATTTCCCGGTGGCCCCGCCGCGCGATCCAGATCGGCATGGGCATCGCCCTCTTGGTGGCTGCCGCGCTCATCATCATGACGCTCTTCAAGCTCTTCCCCAGCGGGGGCACCGCGGAGTCACTGGTTGGAACCAGGTTGTGGATCGGGATTGCCGGGAACTTCATGCTCGGCGCCCTCATGACGCTCGGCATCGGACTTTACGCGCCCTGCATGATCCTGATCTACCTGCTCGGCATGAACCCGTTGGCCGCCTTCCCCATCATGATGGGATCCTGCGCCTTCCTCATGCCGGTTGCAACCGCCCGGTTCATCAAGGCCCAGAAGTACCACCCCGGCGCCACCGTGGCGCTCGCCATCGGCGGAATACCCGCCGTGTTCATTGCGGCCTACATCGTGAAATCGCTGCCCCTCACCGCGGTCCGCTACCTGGTCGTGGTGGTCGTGGTCTATACCGCGGTGAGCCTGCTGCTCGCGGCAAAACGGGAGCACTCCAAGACCTTTGATCTTGAGGGCGGCGCCAAGGAAACGGCGGCCAGCTGAATGAGCGAGATGAGTCCTGAGGAATTGCGGGCAGTGCTTGCCGCGTATTACGAGGTGGCTTCCGCGTCCTGGCCCGACCTGCATCCCGCGATGGCCGCCAACCGGCTGCGCTGGAGCGGAAAGAGCGATGCCCAGCTCGAGGCCGAGCTGGAGAGCTACGTGCAGGAAGCCGCGCCGCCGCGATCCAATGTCCGGGTATTCTGGAAACTGGGGCCCCAGTTCCGCTTCGCGGGATGCAATGAGCTGTTCGCCCAGGACGCCGGGATTCAGCGCTCCGCGTTGATCGGCCTCAACGACTTCGACAAGCGGCTGCCCTGGTTCCCCAACGCCGCCAAGTTCCGGAGCGACGACGAAGAGATCTTCAAGAGCGGCCGGGCCAACCTCGACATTCTCGAGCACCAGAAGGCTTCGACCGGCACTACCTGGGTCCGGGCCGGCAAGACCCCGATCCGGAACGCCGCGGGAAAGCCGATCGGCATTTTCGGAATGTACGAGGTGCTGGATGGGGCCACCGGGCGGAAACTGTTTTCACAGCGGGAGGGAATTAGGTAGCCTGCTACAGGTCATGAACTGCATAACCCAAAGACGCTGAGGCGCGAAGAACATTCAATTCCGTTCTTTGCGACTCGGCGCCTTTGCGTTGGCAGTTGCTGAACTACAATCCGGCTACTGGAACGACGGCCGGCCCGGATTCAGGCCGCACTGACCATACCCACTGATCACCGATCCCCGCCCATCCCATACGAAGGTGCTGACACTCGGCACTTCGAGATTGCTGTCCAGCTGCAAGGTCTGGTTCGGGCTGGTGCCGCGAGCGATCGCCGCCACCGTGTCCCGGGTCAGGAAAAGCGTGACCCGGCTGTCCACCGGGATCGAATCGGTACCGGTGCCGATGATCATGTCGCCATTGACATCGACCCAGCTGGAATCGCCGTCGCGGTAAATGTCCCCCGAGTACTCGGTTCCCGCCACGCAGTCGCCGAACGTGGTCGCCGGCGTCATCGCCAGGACGTCCGACATCTTGATCACCAGGCAGCGATAGGTCCCGCCGGGCGGATTGCCGGTGAAGAGCACCGGGCCGTTCAGCATCTGCTTGGGCTCCGGAACCGACCCGTAGTCCGCAACCAGCACCGGCGCGGAACAGTCGTCATTCTGGCTGATCCACATGGCGTACATGCCCAGCGTGAACGTCGCCGGGTCGCCGGTTTCCACCAGGGTATCCACCGGCGGCGAAAGGGCCGGCCGGCTGGGGAGCGCGGGGATCCCGGCACCGAGGATCGTCAGGCTGTTCGCCACGCTGGGCAGGACTGCGCCCTCACTGCAGGCGGCGAGTAACGCGGCGGCGACGATCGCCGGCAACATCAGATTGACCAGCTTGACGGTACGCATTGCGGTTCCTCTTTATCCAGGTGGTTGGTCATGACTGCGTGATTGGATGACTAGAGGGCAGGGAGCGCGCCAGTGCAATTGGAGAGACTCTTTGTGATACACCTTCAAACGTGCGGAATCGAACAACCGGTCCGAGAAGCGCGCCAAGCGCTTGAGTCACACGATGGCTGTCGTTACACAGTTTTGAGACAGCTGCGCCCCCGATGCGCCCTGTCGGGTCCCAACTCGTTGGCATTGCATGCACTATAGCCTGGCGTCAAGGTTAGGTACGGAAGGAATCGGCGGCGCGGGAGCCGGGGGATGTCGTGGAAAACCCCGCCGTTTGTACCGGGCGTGGCGTGGGGAACGTGGCAGTTTGCGGTTCAGCCTGGGGCCGGAATCCGTCAGGCTGTTTCAGGTGATCCAAACTGCCCAACGCAAAGACGCCAAGGCGCGAAGCGCATTTCAATCGTCTCTTCGCGACTCGGCGCCTTTGCGTCCGCGGTCGCAGGACTGTAGGCGGAGCTGATGGCCAGCCCTTATCGGGTGGGACGCTCATAGGGGACGATGTGCTCCCACTCCCCCGAATCCGACCGGGCCACGACCGCGACTACCGGCTCCGATTGGCTCATGTTGAACACCTCGTGCGGCACTCCAGGCTCTATGAAGATGAAATCACCGGCCTGGTTCTCCACCACCTGCCGGAGCCCGTCCCCGTATTCGTGGCGCACTTTCCCTTCCAGGATATACAGCATGACTTCGAATCCCACGTGGATGTGGGCGTAGGCCACGCCTCCCGGGGGAATCGTGGCCACGTTCATCGAGAGCTGGCGGGAGCCGACGTTCTTCGCCGAGAGGCCCGCCTTGTAGTGAATGCCGTTCCAGTCCCGGCAGTTCCCGCTGCCCCGGACCACGAGGATGCCGTCATGGCCTTCGGAGTGGGGTGCCGAGTCGGGCAGGATGGATTCATTCATGGGAGGCGACCGGGTGTGATTTGATTCAAAAATAACGGCTCGATCGTGAGGCGGATCACGTTGGTTTCCCCCCGTGAGACGGATCACTTCGCGATAAGGTCGTCCCTTGTACTCTATTGCCTCCACGCTTACCTGGAGGCTCCATGTTGCGGTGGGCTTTCATTTTCCTGATTGTCGCGATCGTCGCGGCCATCTTCGGATTCGGCGGGATCGCGGCGACTGCCGCGGGATTTGCCAAGGCGCTCTTCTTCATTGCCATCGCGATCTTCCTGGTCTTCCTCCTGCTGGGAACGTTCGCGGCAAGGAAGGTTACCTGAGCCAGTCGGCATCCCGTCCAATCACAACCGGGGACGGGATGCCTCTTGCTGGCTAGCCCGGCCCGCACATGGTCGGCGAGGAACGATTGGGGATCTCCCCCTTGTGGCGGAGGCACACCGCCAGCACGCCCTGCATGTCAGACCCCAGCAGCAGAATCGTCTCGTAGGGGACATACCCCGGGGCCGAAATCCGGATCCTGTACTCGCCCATCCGAATCCGCTTGAATGCATACCGATGGTAGATATCGCCCGAATCACTGGTCATGACGTGACGCTCTGGGGGCACGCTTAAGCGGGTGATCTCGACGGTGACCCGGAGCGCATCGTTGTCGCGGCCGCTCAAGCGGATAAAACCAGTGAGGTCGCCCTGGCCGGACTGCGCCTGGAGGCTTGAGGACAGGCTCACCATTGCGAGGAGAACTGCCATTCGGGAAAGCGACATGCGCGAGTCTTACCCCTCCGGTTTGGCCGACACCGCATCCCACGCGGCCTCCAGTGCCATGGATACCTGAGGATGATCGGCGGTCCATTCCTTGGCGGCGATCCTCCCCACCACGAACTCTACCAGCGCGAACCACACCGAGGCCCAGAGTTCCGCTGGCCCCGCCCGCACTATGCCATCCGACTTGCCCATCGCCACCAGCGTGAGCAGGGCCTCCCGGAGCTCGCGCTCGGATTCCCGGCTCTTTTCGTCGAGATGGGGGTCGTCCATCGGATAGAACAGCATCCGGACCACCGCCGGATCGTGCTCCGCCACCTCGCCCAGGGTCCGCGCGAACCGAATCAGCCGCTCGGCCGGCTTGAGCGCCTTGTCCGGCTCCATGTCCTTGATCTGCCGGGTCGCCCAGCGCTGGGCCCCGCGGTAGATCTCGTTCAGCAGGTGCTCTTTCCCGGTGAAGTGGCGGTAAATCGTCCCTTCCGCCACCCCGGCCCGCTCCGCGATCATCGGCGTCGTGGTGCCCCGAAAACCGATCGTGGTATACAACTCGAGCGCCGCCCGGTGCAGCTTCTGGCGGGTCGCCTCACCGTCCCGCTTGGCGGGGGAAGCTGGAGGTGGCGCCGAAGGCGGTATGGTCATGCCGGTAATTTAGCTGGTCAGGCAAATCACCGATGCCCCGCCCGTCCTCAACGATTCCTCACGGTTTTTTCAGGCCGCCGGGCCTAGATTAGGAACTGAAACGTCCGCCCGGACGTTCATGTTGTGTCGCCACCGGGAATGGAGGGGATTTGCTGGACTTTGCCGGGCTCTGGAAACAGGGCATGAGCTTCGAGGAGTTCCTGGCGGCAGCCGGAACCCACAGAGATCTATGGGGAGGACTCTACCGTATTGCTCGCGTGCCGGTCTGGGCCGAGGGCGCCACGGCGGGCCGGAAGCTGCGCCTGCTGGTCCTGGCCGAAGATTGGTGCGGCGATGCCTCCAACAGCATCCCGTTTCTCGCCAAGTGGGCCGAGCAGACTCCCTTGGTCGAGCTCCGGATCATTCGACGGGACGAGCACCCCGAAGTGATGGACCGGTATCTCACCAATGGCTCCCGCTCGATCCCGATCATCATCGTGCTGGACCAGGACTTTGGCGAGTTGGGCCACTGGGGTCCGCGCCCCCTGGTGCTCCAGGAGTGGGTGATGCAGAACAAGGGCACGGTGCCTAAGGCGGAGCTGTATCCTCAAATACGGAAGTGGTATGCCAGAGACAGGGGAGAAACGACCTTGCGGGAAATACTGGGAATAGCCGGGCTTTCGGTAGTGGCCGCCTGATACGCGACCACAGAATTCACCACGGAGCCACGAAGAACTCGGAGATTTCACGGAGAGGATATACTATGTTTTCTCCGTGCTGCCTTTCGTGTTCTCCGTGACTCCGTGGTGGATTTTTTGAAAAATGGCTAGAACATCCAGCCACTGTTCATCGAGAAATTCCACCCCTCGTCCCCCTTGGCGAGGTTGAAGGTAAAGATGGTGGAGCGGAGGATCCGGAGCGCCAGGCCCCCGCCGCCTCCCACATGAAGGCCCTCGGTCGTCAGCCGGAAGTTCTCCCCCTCGAAAACTCTCCCCGCATCCACAAAGGCGATAGCCGAGATGGAACCGAGCGAGACCAGGTCCAGGATGTTGTGACGGATCTCGAGATTGGCGAAGAGCACCTTTTCACCGGCAAAGCGGCCCGAGTCGTAGCCTCGGTGAGTATCCTCGCCGCCGAGCACGGTGATGGTGCGCTCCCACATGGGCAGCTCAAACCGGGCGTGCAGCGGTGGGCTCCCCGTGGTTCCCGCGCCGCCAACTCGCGCGGCGATGACCGTGCCGTCCCGTACCGGCAGGTAACCCCGGGCTTCACCGTAGAGTCTCCCGTAGCCGTCGCCGGCGCTTCCCCGGAGCACTCCCGTCTCGAGGATCACTCCCCGGGTCGTGTTGAACTCGTTGTCCCGGGCATCGAAGATCAGGCTCAACCGGCCGGTGAGGTCGGTGTCTTCGAGCCGCTTGGGAAAGTTGCTCCCGTAGACCGAAGGCCCCGGCAACTGGGTGAGCTTGCTGTTCTCGAGGCCCACCGCGCCCGCAATCCTCAGCTTCCCCACGATCCGGCGGGTCACCTCGGCCTGGAGTCGCTCCCGTTCCCGCCGCACCCGGTAGAAGAACGGCTGGTTGTCGTTGATCAGGTTGTTGTCGAACGTGGTGTTGTTGCCCACCCCGAAGAACCCGAAGCGTTCCTCCCGGGTAACGCCGGCGAAAGCCTGGAACCGCCAGCCCGGCTTGAGGGCGGGGGCATTGAAGGTGGCCGTCAGGAGATAGCTGCCTTTGATACTGTACCCTCCGTCCAGGCTCAGGTTGCCCAGGTAGGGGTAAGGCGAGAAATAGTCGTCCACCGGCTTGGTCCACACCCAGCGGGCAGCAAGCATCGGAAAGTCATTCGCACTGGACGTGATATACGGATAGCGGCTGTCCACCCATTTCTGGGCCTCCAGCCGGGGAGCGGTGGCCAGCATCAATGCCACCAGCAACCCGCTCCACCGTGCCATCCGAAGCGCCGTCATAGTGATTCTTTCGTGTAATCAGGAGTTCTGGAACAGGTACGCGCAGTCTTTCGCCGCCGCGGCGGTTCCGTCATGTACCGCGTACTTGGCCGGGAAGAGCGATGCCGAGCCGTACTCCCCGTTCTTGTTCACGGCGTAGTAGGTGAGCCCGAACTTCGGGCGGCCTCGTTCATCCAGCAGCCGAAGCGGGGCCATGGCGACTACCCGGCGTAGCGTTTCGAGGCAGGCATCGGTCGGTTTCATGCCCCGGCGCATGTGCTCGACGGTGAGAAACCCGCCACAGACCATAATATTCGCTTCCCCCAGTCCGGTGGAACCCGCCGCCCCGATTTCGTTGTCGGTATACTGTCCGGCGCCAATGATGGGTGAATCTCCCGCCCGGCCCGGAATCTTCCACGCCAGTCCCGCGGTCGTGGTGACCGATGAGATGTCCCCCTTCGGGCTTACGACGTTCAGGTTGATGGTACCGGTCGGCCGGCCCACTACCATCTGCTCGCCCGGCGGCACGTCGACCCAGTCGTCCTCGTGTCCCCGGTTGGCCCGCCAGGCCAGCCAAGCCTGGCGCGATGCCGGAGTGAGCAGGTCCTCCTCCTTGAAGCCATAGGATAGGGCGAAGCGCTTCGCGCCCTCGCCCACCAGCATGATGTGGTTGGTGTACTTGAGCACCAGCCTGGCCACCTCGCTCGGCGTCTTGATGCCTTCCAGCGCGGCCACCGCACCGGCCCGCCTGGTAGGCCCGTGCATGCAGGAGGCGTCCAGTTGCACCACGCCATCCTCGTTGGGAAGCCCGCCGTAGCCGACCGACTGGTCGTTGGGATCCAATTCCTGGATTTTCACTCCCTCCACCGCGGCGTCCAGCGTGTCGCTGCCGCTCAGCACCAGCTCGGCGGCCTTGGTGACCGGGAGGAGACTGTTGTTCGACGAGATGGCGACCGGCCGGGCCGGCGGCTTCAGAATGATCGCGGGAGCGCCGATCGATCCGTGCGCCGAGCCGGGCAGTGCGGCCGCGGCGAGCACAACGCCAGTGGATTCCAGGAACCGACGGCGGGAGACGAAATCGGACACAAAGCATCTCCAATAAGGGTGAAGGGATTTAGACCGGGCTGGGCAGGCTGTCAACCGAGGTGGACGAGATAAGCCGCTGCTTGTCGGCCCCCGCGGTCGCTCCTAACTTCCGGACACCTTCAGCGGAGCTCCGAGGCAATTCAATGGCTGGTCTCCTCTTCTGGGACGTCGATACCCAGGCCGATTTCATCGAGTTGAGCGGAAAACTGCCGGTCCCCGGCGCGGGGGAGATCCGTCCGACCTTGAAACGGCTGACCGCCTTTGCCCACGATCACAAGGTCCGGGTCCTGGCGAGCGCGGACGAGCACGTGGCCGGGCATCGGGAACTAAGCGACCGGCCGGACTACGTGGAGACATTCCCGCCTCATTGCCTGCGGGGCACCCCCGGCCAGCAGAAGATCCCCGAAACGGCACTCCAGGACCCGCTGGTGATCGAACCCGATCACCTGGATGCTGCCGGGCTGGCCCGGGCCCATGCGCATGCCGGCGACCTGCTGTTCCACAAGCACTGGTTCGACGTGTTCACCAACCCCAACCTCCTGCCCATCGTACGCGCCCTCGATCCCCAGGCGATCGTGATGTACGGCGTCGCTACCGACGGCAGCGCCCGGTACGCCATCGACGGACTGGCCCAGCACCGGCCTCACACCCGGATCTACTTCGTGTCCGATGCTGCCCGCTCCTTCAATCCCAAGGTTGCCGAGCACCTGCTCAAGGAGTGGGCGGAAGAGGGCGTGCGCCTGGTGACTGCGGAAGAGATCCTCGAGGGTGGTGTGCTGGAACCCTACCTGGCCGCGTGACGACCGGGCTCGAGTTTGGCCGCTGGTTCCTGCCGGGACCAGCGGAAGTCCATCCGGACGTTTTGGCTGCCATGAACCGGCCCATGATCGCTCATCGCGGGCCGGCGATGGAACAGCTCATGGCCGAGTTGAAGCAGCCGCTGGCCGACATTTTCCGCACCGCCAACCCGGTCGTCATCGGCACCACGTCGACCACCGGGTTCATGGAGGCTGCGATTCGCTGTGGCGTCACCGAGCGGGTGCTCGTGGTGATCGGCGGCGCCTTTGGCGAGCGGTTCGCCCAGATCGCGGAGCATTCGGGTAAGGAGGTCGTTCGGGTGATGGTCCCTCCCGGCCGGACGCTGGAGCCTGAGTACCTGATCCAGTTTCTCGATGGGCCGCCGGTCGATGCCATTGCCCTGGTCCACTCGGAAACCTCGACCGGAGCCTTGGCGCCTCTCGCCGAAATCGTTTCCGTGGTGCGTAACCGGAAGGACATGGTGGTGCTGGTGGACGCCGCCAGCTCGCTCGGCGGCAGCCCGGTCGAGACCGACCAGTGGGGGATCGACTTCGTCTTTGCCGGCTCCCAGAAGGCGCTCGGCCTGCCTCCCGGACTGGCCCTCGGCGCGGTCAGTCCCCGGCTCCTGGAGCGGGCCCGGCGGCTGCCGGACCGGGGCCGGTATTTCGATCTGCCTCGTTACGTGGAAGCTGCCGGCCGCAATCAGCCCCCATCCACCCCCGCGATTCCGCTGTACTTCGCCCTGGCCGCCCAGGTCGCCCGAATCAAGGCGGCTGGCGGGGTCGAGGCTCGCTGGGGCCGGCACCACGCCATGCTGACGATGGTGGAGGATTGGGCATCAGGTCACCCCATGGTGAGCCTGTTGCCCGGCCCGGGACGTCGCTCCTGGACTGTCTCCTGTCTCAAGCTGCCGGCCTCGGCGTCCGGGGATCAGGTAGTGCGGTCGATGCTGGAATTGGGCTGGGTGATCGGGGCGGGCTATGGCGAGCTACGTAACAACACCGTAAGGATCGGTCACATGGGGGATGCGGAGCCTGACATGCTCCGAGCGCTACTTGAGGATCTTGCTAAAGTGCTAGGGACTAAGGACTAAGGACTCCAGGGTCACGACGACTTAGTCCTTATTCCTCAGTCCTTGGTCCTGATTTGGTGATGCGGTTCACATCCACTCCGGGAGCGGTCCATACATTGGAGCTTGAAGATCAAGGCGGTATCCGCATCAGCGAAGAATCCGGGTCACCCAGGAGTTGACGCGGCTCCTGCACCCAGATGTCGCCGCCAGGGCCTTCAGTTCCCGCAGCTAACTCCGCTATCGACAAATCCTCGCAGTCTCCCTCCAACGACTCGGGCTCGCGTTGGCCCGATTCGGCCGTCCGGGAATCTGGAATGTGACGCACTTCACCGCACTGATCCGGGGCACCCCGCAGATTCTCAAAACGAGACAGGTGCCGGGTGGCCCTATCGGACCGCCTGAAAGATCCCTGGATCCGCGTCCTGTCTCTTCACATAGAAGGTGGACGGCCGTTGCAGTCGGAAAAGTGAGCGAAAACGCCGGGCGCCCCCCGCCCACGTGACGCCATTCGACTGTAGCGGCCGTCCTTATTTCCCGTTCCCCTTCCCCTCCTGCAACCGGAACTTGCTCACCGATATGGTGAGCCGGTTCGATGCCCCCGACAGCTGGCTCGCCGAATTGGCGATTTCCACGGTCGAGGCGCTCAGCTCTTCGGCGGATGCCGCGATTTCCTGGGCCGCCGCCGCGAACTCTTCGGTCCCCTCGGACACGCCGCCCATCCGGCCGGCGATGCCATCCACCAGCTCACGGACCTCGCCGGCTGAGGTGGAGATCTGGCGAGTCCAATGGTCGTTGGCCTCGGCCTCGGTCGCGACCTGGCTCAGGCCCTGCACGGCGGTATTGGCCGCATCGCGCGCAGTCATGCCACCCTGGGCCAGGCGGATCAACCGTTCGCGAGCCGTGCGCACCCGGCTCTGCACCAGGTCCACGGTCTGGCTGGTGATCGTGGCGGCCTGGGCGGCCTGGCCCGCCAGCTTCCTTACCTCTTCCGCCACCACGGCGAACCCCCGCCCCTCGGCGCCGGCCCGCGCGGCCTCGATACCGGCATTCAGCGCCAGCATGTGGGTCTGCCGGGCAATTGCCTTGGTCTGGGTGACGAACTTCTCGATATCCTCCGATGCGGCCGCGAGGGCCTCCGCCTCGGATGCTCCCAGCTCGATCTCTTCCGTCAGCCGCTTCAATTGGACCGAGCTGGTATCCAGCTGTTCCTGGTGGGCCCGCGCCACCTTGGCCAGTGCCGCGTTGCGCTCGGCGGCCTGCTGGGCGCCCTCGGCCAGGGTCTTGGCGATCACCAGGATCCGGCTGGCGTCCTGGGCCGCGGCGCGGACCAGGGCGGCTTGCTTGTTGGCCCGGTCGGTGAGGTCACCGCAGGTGCTGGCCACCTCCTCGGTCGAGGCGCTCATCTGCTGGGTGGAGGCCGAAATCTGCATCGCGAGGGTAGCGGCATCTCCCGCCGAATGACGGATCGAGTCCACCAGGGTCCGAAGTTCCGTCACCATGAAGTTCACCCCATCCACCAGCTTGAGCACCTCACCGCTGGCCCGGGTCACTCCCACGCGATCCTGGGACAGGTTCCCCCTGGCGACGTCCCCCACCCGCGAATCGAGGCTGATCAGTGGATCCACCACCCGCGACTTGATCCGGGCGACGATAAGCCCGAGTGCCCCGGCCATGATCACGCCGATGAGCAGCAACTGCAGCCAGACCCGGCCCAGCAGCGCCCCGATTGAGAGGTGCAGTTCGAGGCCGAGAACCACAACGGTGAGGACGAGGAATGTGACAATCGCGGCGCCGGCGAACAGCACCATCGTGCGGAGGAGCGAGTAACTCTTTTTGGCCATGGTGGGTTGGCGGCTCTCTGATGGCGGGATAAGCAAAGCTATGAAGAAGGGCGGTAAGGCGGTAGGGCGGCAGGGCGGTAAGTCGTTCCTGTTGGCCTCGAATGGTCGTAGTGTCCCGCCATCACCTACCGCCTTACCGCCATACCGCCTTACCGCCTAAATTCCACCCCCTATGTCCGACAATACGCACTACGATCCCCAGGCGGTCGAAGCCAAATGGCAGGCCCGCTGGGCCGAGCGGCACACTAACGAGCCCGACCTGAGCGGGGCCCCGCGGCCGTTCTATAACCTCATGATGTTCCCCTATCCCTCCGCCGAGGGGCTGCACGTGGGGAACATGTTCGCCTTTACCGGCAGCGACATCTTCGGGCGCTTCAAACGGCTGCTGGGCTACAACGTCTTCGAGCCCATCGGGTTTGACGCCTTCGGGATCCACAGCGAGAATTTCGCCATCAAGCAGGGGATTCACCCCGGCGAGCTGATTCCCCGCAACATTACCAACTTCCGGCGCCAGCTTCGCCAGATCGGGGCGATGTTCGATTGGCGGCACGAGCTCTCCACCACCGATCCCGGGTACTACAAGTGGACCCAGTGGATCTTTCTCCAGCTCTACAAGGCGGGGAAGGCTTACAAGAAGCGCGCGGCAGTCAACTGGTGCCCCGAATGCAAGACCGTGCTCGCCAACGAGCAGGTCATCAACGGTTTCTGCGAGCGACACCCCGACACCCGGGTCGAGCAGCGGATGCTGGAGCAATGGTTTTTCCGGATTGCCGAGTACGCGCCGCGCCTGCTGGCGAACCTGGACGGGCTGGACTGGTCCGAGTCCACCCGTTCGGCCCAGCGTAACTGGATCGGCCGCTCCGATGGGGCCCGGATCACGTTCAACGCGTTCGACGGCGGCGGTGACCGGGTGCCTCTCGAGGTCTTTACCACGCGGCCCGACACCATTTTCGGCGCGACCTACCTGGTGCTCGCGCCGGAACATTCAGCGGTCGAGCGGCTGACCACGCCCGCTTGCCGGGCCGCGGTGGCCGCATACCTCGAACGCACCGCGAAACTGGACCTGGTGAGCCGCAAGACGGTCAAGGAGAAGACCGGAGAGTTTACCGGCTCCTTTGCCGAGAACCCGGCGACCGGTGCCCGGATCCCGATCTGGATCGCCGACTACGTGCTGCTCGAGTATGGTACCGGCGCCATCATGGCGGTGCCAGGTCACGACGAGCGGGATTTCGAATTCGCCCAGGCGTTCGAGCTGCCGGTCGTGCGGGTGCTCGCCCGGGAAGGCGAAAACCCGGACGCCCGGGTGAACGAACCGTTCACCGGCATCGATGACGTCCGCATGGTGAACTCGGGGCGGTTCAACGGGATGACCGCGCGCGATGCCCTGGGCGCGATCGTCGCCTGGCTGGAGCAGCGTGGCATCGGCCAGGGGGTGGTGAACTACCGGATCCACGACTGGTGCATCTCGCGCCAGCGCTACTGGGGTCCGCCGATTCCCATGATCTACTGCGACACCTGTGGCGCGGTACCGGTGCCGGAGTCGGACCTCCCCGTGCTGCTGCCCCAGATCGAAGATTTTCGGCCCGACGACAGCGGCATCTCCCCGCTCGCCCGGCACAAGGAGTGGTACTACGTCGCCTGCCCGACCTGCGGCGCCCAGGGCCGGCGGGAAACCGACGTGTCCGACACCTTTCTCGACTCGTCATGGTACCACCTGAGGTATCCCAGCACCGATTTCCCGGACCGCGCCTTCGACCCCGCGCTGACCCGGAAGTGGCTCCCGGTCACCACCTACATTGGCGGCAACGAACACGCGGTGCTGCACCTCCTGTACTCGCGCTTTATCGCCATGGTCCTCAAAGAACTCGGGATGATCGACTTCGAGGAGCCCTTCACCAGGTTCCGGGCTCATGGGACCATCGTGAAGGATGGTGCCAAGATGTCCAAGTCGCGGGGCAATGTCGTGGTGCCGGACGAATACATCGCGAAGTGGGGCGCCGACACCTTCCGCATGTACCTCATGTACCTGGGGCCGTTCGAAGAAGGCGGGGATTTCCAGGATTCTGGCATCAGCGGGCCGCGCCGGTTCCTCGACAAGGTCTGGAAGCTGGTGACCGAATCACTCGGCCAGGACGCATGCGGGGAGATCATCCACCGGGTCGGGGTCAAGTGGAACCAGACCGTGGTCAAGGTCCAGGAAAACCTCGAAGCGCTCAAGTACAACACCGCGATCGCCGCGATGATGGAGCTGGTCAACGTGCTGCGCGAGGAGAATTGCGCCGAGCGGCAGATCGTGGAGGACCTGGTGGTGATGCTGGCGCCGATCACGCCCCACTTCTCGGAGGAGTGCTGGGAACGGTTGGGCCACAAGACGTCAGTATTCGATGGCCAGTGGCCACGTTGGGATCCCAGCCTGGTGGTGGAAGGGACCGTCGAAGTGGTGGTCCAGGTGAGCGGGAAGACCCGCAGCAAGGTGCTGGTCGGCCGCGATGCGCCGGAGGCGGAGGTGCTGAAGGCCGCGACCGCCGATGCGACGACCCGGCGGTTTATCGAAGGGAAGGAAACCCGGAAGGTGATCTACGTGCCGAACCGGCTGATCAACATTGTCGTCTAAAGCGTGAGAAGTCAGAAGTAAGAAGTGAGAGGAACAACAAGGCCCAACCACCTTGCCGGTGCGTTGGGCCTTGTTACTCCTCACCTCTTACTGCTCACGCAGTTAGGGCACTCGGGGGCAGGAATGGGTCCACAACACCGCATGCATGAGCCCCGCGGCATCCTCTGATCCGCCCACCGCGTTACCGCACTTGGTGACGGCATTGGCAAAACTGGACGGTCCGCCCAGGGTCCCCAGGTTGTAGAAGCCGCTGTTCTCGGTCCAGTAGAATGCGCGGTCCTCGCCCTGGATGTTCACGATTTGCCCCACCACGTCGCCGAACTCGTTCACCCCGAAACCGAAGCTGTGGAGCCCGCCACCGGCACCCAGGTCCACCATGCCCTCCGCGGGCGTCCAGCGGAAGGCATGGATGACGATCCACATGGAGGACAAAGACGGAGCGGCACCCGGGGACCCGGACGGATCGGGCACCCGCACCTGGCTGTAGCCGGCCACGTAGGGCGGGCCGGTCGGTCCGGTCACCAGGTTGCCCAGGGTGCTGGCGTCCTCGGCCCAGCTCTCCTGGCCGCCGGGCAAGACGCCCAGGTCGGTCACCGTCCCGCCGGGCGTCAGCCGATAGGCGTGCAGGGTCCCGGCCCCGGTCCGATAGTACCCCACCGTTGAGCTGAATGTTTCGACCGAATAGCCCACACTGTAGTTGCCGCTGATTCCCAGGTCGACCATGCCGCCCGACTGGGTCCACTTGAATGCGTGCATCTCGCCGGAGGCCACCTTGCTGAGGCCGACGACTTCGGTGAGCTGGTTGATCCCGAGTGCGATCGAATAGTCACCACCCAGGGTGCCCAGGTCCGCCATGGCCTGGAACGGCGTGGTGATGAAGGCGTGGAACTCCCCGGTGGCCGTGGCGCTCTGGCCGACGATCTGGTTCAGACCGTTCAGCGAGTAGGCGACGCTGAAGTTTCCGCCCAGGGTGCCGAGGTCCTGCATCGTCGAGGTGGCGCGGTTCCAGTAGAATCCGTGCATCTCCCCGGCGCTGGTCCGGCTCACGCCCACGACCTTGTCATTGCCGGTCAAACCATAGGCAACGCTGGAATCTCCGCCCAGGCTGCCCAGATCGATCATGTTGAAGGACGCCGCGGTATTGCGGCCCAGGAAGGATTCCGGCTCGCGGGCAGCAGGCGCGGAATAGTCCCGGCAGGCGCCAAGGAGCGCGAGGCCAGCAATAGCAGCAGTACGAATTCTCATTGGTACCTCAATCCGTCCGACCAGGGCCACCCCGGGTCCTTTTGGGAAATGTTCGGGCCGGTGCCGCGGCACTTTCCAGCTGACCGCCACCTAGAGGACCTTTACCAGCCACTCTCCAACGACATACCCTATACCAGCAACTCCCAGGCCGACCAGGAACATGTCCAGTCCGCTCCGAAAGATACCCCGTCCGGTGAAAAAGCTGCGGGCCGCGCCCACTCCGAAGTGGGAGAGCATGGCAATCGCAAAGGCTGACCAGATCGCCAGCGGCCCCCGGGTGAAGAGAAACGGAGCAACGGGTATGAAGGCGCCGAATGCGGTCGCGACGCCGGTAATCCATCCCTCCCGCATCGGCGTGGAGCTGGCCTCGCCGATTTTCAGCTCTTCGCGGACCTTTTCTTCCAGCGCCCGCTCCGGGTTGGTCATCAGCTGGGTGGCCAGCGCACTGGCCTGCGCTTCCGGGATCCCCTTGGCCTGATAGAGCAGGGACAATTCCTCCCGCTCGATGTCCGGCATGAGCCGGATCTCTTCCTTCTCCATCGCGATCTCGTGCTCGAAGACTTCGCGCTCGCTCTTGGCCGCGAGATATCCCGAAGATCCCATCGAGAGCGCATCGGCCACCATCCCGGCCAGCCCGGCGACAACGACCGCGTGCCCGGTGCTGCCGAAGCTCTCCTGGGCGCCGATCATCCCGGCCACCAGGCCGAAGTTGGCGGTGAGTCCATCGTTAAACCCGTACACCACATTGCGAAGGAACCCGCCGGCGCCCGTCTTGTGCCAGGGCTCGCTGCTGGCACCGCTCAGCCCCGCCAGCGATTCGGCATGCTCCGCCGATTCCCGGGCCAGGGTGAGAGCGGTCGGTGCCACCTGGCTGTCCGGCGCCTGCTTGTACAGGTTCAGGTAACTCTTGACTTCCCTCCCCTCTTCCTGGAGCAGCATCGGGAGCACGGTCTTCACTCCGAAGCGGCGAGCCACCCAGATCGTGAGCCGAGCCCGGAGGGAGGGCCGGTGCGACGGCACCTGGTGTCCGTTTTCCCGGAGCAAGTGGGCCCACATCTCCACGTGTCGATCTTCAACGTCAGCCAGCTTGAGGTAGATCCCGGCGCGCCTGGCGTCGGGGTCCGCCTTCGCCAGCTCCCGGTAGAGAAACGACGCGTCGGCCTCGTCGGCCAGGTGATGGAGCCAGGTGTCAGGGGCAGTCGACATGATCCAAATCTAGCCTGATCCATCCTCCGATTTATTTCACATTCACAACGTGCCGCGTGCCCGCGCAGCGGCACGACCGCCCCGATCAACCAGCAGACTTCGACCTGCTGGCCAGCTACTCGAATTATGGCGGGAAGACGGGAATCTCGATGGTTGCCCGGGCGGTGATTTTGCCGTCGGCAATGTGGTGGACCTGATACTCTCGGCCTGCAGTCGGTTCGTGACGTTCACCGATTGCGCCAGCAGCGCGTCCTAATCCTGAAGGCGGCTGCCTGCCAGTTCCATTAGGCTCGAAAAGGCTTCTGTCTTTTGCTGCCTGCCCTGAAACCGGCGGTGTGCGGATACGTAAGCCATTGTAAAACAACTGATTAGCCGCGGCGGATCGGTCCGGCCGAGCCCCGTCTTTCCGGCCTCCCCCCTGCAACCAAGTCCTTCACTCCAGCATCTTTATGCTGCCATGGCAGACACCCTCGTGATCGCAAACGCCGACGCCGTCCTCGCCCGTGCCCGCACCGGGGACCAGCAGGCGATGGAGGCCCTTTACCGGGCATTCGAAGTACCGGTCTACAACCTGGCCCGGCGGATCTGCCGGACGGCGGAAGATGCCGAGGATGTGCTGCAGGAAACCTTCTTCGAGATGTGCCGGAGTATCGGCCAGTTCCGCGGCGAAGGCAGTCTCTGGGGCTGGATCCGGACCATCGCATCGAGCAAGGCGCTCATGCGGCTCCGGAGAAACAAGTACCGGGATACCGACGAGTTGGAGGACGAGATCTCCCCGACTCGAAAGGAAGACGCTCACCTCCGCATGGACCTGGAGTCGGCGCTGGAGCGGCTGGGGGAGACCTCCCGGGCGGTGGTGTGGCTGCACGACGTGGAGGGTTATACCCACGAAGAGATCGCTGAAATGATGGGCAAGACCGTGAGTTTTTCGAAATCGCAACTGGCGCGCGCCCACGTGCGCCTTCGCCGCTGGCTGGGAGAGGAGGCGGCCATATGAACCACCTGAACATGGAACAACTGGTGTCGCTGCGCGCACCGGGCACCGAGCCCGGGATAGCGGAGGCGCGGCGTCACGTCGAGACCTGCGAGTTGTGCCGCGCTGAGCTGGACCGGCTGCACCAGCGGGTGGCCCGCATGAAGGCGCTGCCCAGCCTGCAGCCGCCCCGGGACGCCTGGCCGGCGATCCGCCAGCGGATGATGGACGATCGGCACCGCCGCCGGACCCGCTGGATGGGCATCGCCGGGACGGCTCTGGCAGCCTCGGTGCTGCTCACCGTCGCCGTAAGTGACTTCGCCCGCCCTGAACCGCTGTCGGCGACCGCGGCGATCGACACCGCCAAGGCGCAGTCCCGGGCCCTGGAAAGCACGATCCTCCGCTACAACCCCGAGGCCCGGGTCACCGATGGACGTACCGCCGGCATCGCGGCGGAGCTGGAAGACCGGATCGCCGACCTGGATCGCCAGCTCGAAGTCACCCAGTTGCGGGAAGGCGGGGCCCGGGATCAGCAGCTGCTTCAGCTGTGGCGCGAGCGGGTCAACCTGCTGGATGCCCTGGTGGATGTGCATGTCACCAAGGCCAGCAACGTGGGGCTGTAAACGTGGGAAGCTCGAAATCTGTGCTGCTGATCTCAGCGTTGTCGTTGGCGATTGCCATCTCCGGCGAAGCGCAGCAGCCGCGGAGTGGTGAGCGCTCGCGGCCTTCGGCGACGGTGATCCCGGAGCGAGAGCTCTACAAGGTCTTCCCCGGCAACCGGGGCAAGATCGGGATCACCCTCAATATTCTGCCCGGTCCCATGGATTCGATCGGCGCCCTGGTCGATGCCGTTACTCCGGCCGGCCCGGCCGACCGCGCCGGCATCCGCTCCGGGGACATCATCGTCACCATGAACAATCGTTCCCTGGTCCAGCTTGCCCGGGAAAACCGGAAGCCCTCTCCCGGGCTGGTGCTGATCGAGTTGGTCACCCAGAAGGATGCGGGTGATACCGTCCGGCTCGAATACCAGCGGGGACGGGACCGGCGCCAGGCGACCGTGGTGCTGGAAGCAAGGCCGGTCATGATGTGGGACCAGCCGGCCATGGCACCGGGCTACAAGTCTGCCCAGCCCATGGATGGTCCCGAGGGACCGGACATCTTCTTCAATTTCGACGCCCAGCCGATGTTCGATCCCAACACCCCCGGCGGCAGCGTGATGCTCCTGCGCACCCGGGTCATGGACCTGGAGCTGGCGCCCATGAATCCGGCGCTGGGCCAGTACTTCGGGGTGGCGGAGGGAGTGCTGGTGATCAACGTTCCCGAGAGCACCCAGCTCAATCTCCGGCCGGGAGACGTGGTGCTGTCGGTGGACGGCCGCAGGACATCGAACCCGGGACAGATGTTCCGCGTTCTCCAGAGCTATGAACCCGGTGAGAACATCCGGTTCGACGTGATGCGGATGAAGCGGCGCGAGGCGGTGACGGGCAGGATAGGTCCTATCCCTTGATGAACGTCCCGTCCTTGAGTTCGGCCCAGGCCTCCCGCAGTTCTTCCGGCGTATTCATCACGATGGGCCCGTACCATGCCACCGGCTCCTCGATCGGCTTGCCCGACACCAGCAGGAAACGGATCCCCTTCTCGCCGGCCTGAACCGTGACCTCGCTCCCGGTATCGAACAACACCAGCGAGCGATTCTCCGCGTCGCCGTTGGTCCTTCCCACTGTGTCGCCTACCTGCTCGGTTTTCACCGGGAGCGGCTGGGACGCATCCCGGAAGTTTCCGCTCCCCTCGAAGACGTATGCGAAGGCATGGGAGGAGGCTTCCACCGGGAGCGTCTTGCGCCGGCCGGGCGGAACCGACACGTCGAGATAGCGGGGGTCCGCGGCGACACCCTCGACCGGGCCGCTCTTGCCCCAGAAGTTGCCGCAGATGACACGCACCGCGGTACCGTCATCATCGGTGATCTCGGGAATGTCCTTCGCGACGATATCCTGGTAGCGCGGGCGCGTCATCTTCAAGGCGGACGGAAGATTGGCCCACAACTGGAAGCCGTGCATCCGGCCCTTCGCGTCGCCTTTGGGCATTTCCTGGTGGAGAATGCCGCTGCCGGCCGTCATCCACTGGACGTCGCCCGGGCCCATACTGCCCTGGTTTCCCAGGCTGTCGCCATGGTTCACCGACCCGGCCAGCACGTAGGTGATGGTCTCGATGCCGCGATGCGGGTGCCAGGGGAATCCGGCGAGGTAGTCCTCGGGGTTCTCGTTGCGGAAATCGTCAAACAGGAGGAACGGATCGTAATCCCTGGTTTCGCCAAAGCCGAATGCCCGGCGCAACCGCACGCCGGCCCCCTCCATGGTTGGCTTGGACTGCATCACGTGTTTCACTGGCCGAATAGACATGCCGACTCCTCGGTAACCCGATGCGGAAAGTAGTCCCGAGAACAACGTGATCGCGGAAAAAGTTCCCCAAGTCAAGTAGATTCCGGCCACCGTCATGACTCAGCGTATTCTCGGGGCCCTGTTGCCCCTGTTGCTTGCCCCGGTGCTCGGGGCCCAGCAGGCTCCTGGCCTGCCCGCCTTCGCGCCCATGAACCCGGTGGCCCAGGCTCGGTCCGGTCTCTACGCTCCGGCCCTGGTCGCACCGGGTGGCGGGTGGCGCTGGAACGCTTCGCTCGACTACGCCAGCCTGATCGAATACAACACCGGTGGCGGAACGAGCTACCTGCTGGATGCCGAGGTGTCTCGAATCGGTTTCACGGCCGGCCATGACCTCTCGCCCAGGTATTTCTTCGAACTGGGCGGCAACCTGGGGAGCGCCGGGTCCGGTTTCATGGATGGGTTCTTCAACTGGTATCACCGCCTGCTGGGGTTGAGCATTCCGGAGCGAGCGCTCCGGCCTCTCGATGCTTTCGCCTACCAGGTGGACCTTCCTGATGGCCGGCCGCGGATACGGGAACCGGGTACCCACCTGGGCGATGTGCGCGTCTCGCTGGGCCGGCGTCACAACCCAGGTGTCCAGACCGTGCTCACGGCGACGCTGCCCACCGGAACCGGGGGCGACGGTTACGCGCGCGGGGTTCCCTCGATTTCGACCATTACCACCGTGCTGACGCCCATCGGCAGCCGGGGCAGTTTCCAGGGAAGCGCGGGCCTGGGGTACACGGCCGCGCATGGCGACCTCAGGCGGTACCAGAAGGAAATCTTCGGTTCCGCCACGTCAGGATTCGGGCTTCGGTTCTGGGGTCATCAGCATCTCTACGCCCAGCTCTTCTATCATACTCCATACTATCGCGGCACGCCGTGGCCGGCGCTGGATCGCGGAGACCTCTCCCTGAACTACGGCTGGATGCTGAAGACAGCAGGACGAACCTGGCGGATTGGCATGACGGAGGACGTCTACCCGAGCGGGCCGGCGGTGGATGCGACGTTCGAATTCAGCCTGACCTGGGAGTAAGCCGACCTACACGGTGGGCAGGCCCTTGGGTTCCCCGAAAAGAAAGGTGTCCATCTGGGTGTAGAGCATTTCCCGGGACTTGGGTTCCCGGGGATCGAGCGAATAGTGATTGATGATCTGCTTCTGGGTATTGAGCCATTCCTGCCAGCACACATTGCAGATCCGCTCGAAGACCTTGAGCCCGATGTCGTTGGGAAACGGCCGGAAGGGCATCTGGTCGCGGGTTTGACCGCAGCGAGCGCAATTGATCGTAGCCATGCAGGAAGGATAATCATTGAAGATTGAGGATGCTCAATCTTCAATCAGTTGACTCGACGCAGGGCTTTCACCCCGCTGATGGTCCCCAAGCCGGCCCCGATTCCGAACAGCGCGCTCGCCGTGGCGGTGACCAGCGGCAGTGCCGAAACCGGCCAGGCCAGTAACATCGCAAGCGCCGCGATGATGAACGGCGCAGCGGGAGAATACACTGCGTCGACGAAGCGAAGCCGGCGGGCAACGAACCGGCGGGTCATCAGGAAGCCGGTAAGACCGGCGACGACGGTGATGACGGTGCTAACCCAGCTGAAGATGAACATGGTCATGCCCTGAAGTTGGGGACGAATGGATGGCCCAGCGTGTGTTTCAGTACGTAACGCCACTTCATCATGTTTCATTCCAGTTAAGTTATTGAATTCAATAGACTTGGCATCATTTCGCGGCTCGGCCTACCAGCGCAGCGCCACGCTCCCCCACATGAAGCCGCTGCCAAACGCGGTCAACACCACGATGTCGCCCGGCTTGATCCGGCCCGCCCGCACACATTCGTCCAGCGCGATGGGAATGGTGGCCGCCGTGGTGTTTCCGTAGCGTTGGATGTTGTTGTACACCTGGCCGTCCCTGAGCTTGAGCGCCTTCTGAACGCCTTCGGAGATCCGCAGGTTGGCCTGGTGGGGAATCAGCAAGGCGACCTGGTCCACGCTGAGCTTCGCCTTCGCCAGCACCGCGAGCACCGACTCGGGCATCCGGGTAACGGCGTGGCGAAAAACTTCCTTGCCATCCATCTGCAGGAAGTAGCGGCCCTCGTCCAGCTGTTCATGAGAAACCCGGGGATGATACATCGACCCCGGCCCGTCGACCCAGAGCAACTCGGCGCGGGTTCCCTCGGTGTGGAGGTCGAACGCCAGCATGCCGCGATCGGGCTCGGCCGATGCTGTCACGACCGCGGCGCCGGCCCCGTCAGCGAAAATGACCGCGGTATTGCGACCCCGGGTAGAGACATCCATCGCGGTGGATTGCACCTCGGCGCCCACCACCAGAACCCGCTCGTAGTGCCCCGACCGAATCCATGCATCCGCCACCGAGAGTCCGTACACGAATCCGCTGCACTGGGTGCGGACGTCGAGGGCGGGGATCATGCCGGCGCCCAGGTCGCGCTGGAGGTAGACACCGCCGCCCGGGAGGAAGTGATCGGGAGTACTGGTGGCGTAGACGATCGCGTCGAGGTCGCCGGGGCCCAAGCCGGCCGCTTCGAGGGCGCGGCGTGATGCGGCCAGCGCCAGGGCGGCACCGGTCTCGCCTTCGCGAACCCAGCGCCGTTCTTGGATCCCGGTACGGGTGCGGATCCACTCGTCCGAGGTATCCATGAGCGTGGCCAACTCCGCGTTGGTCACCACCCGGTCGGGGACCGAGAAGCCGGTGCCTGCAATGCGACTGTTCAGAGATCTCCTAGCGTGGCCGCACCACGACGATTCCAATCAGCCAGATCCAGAATAACCAGGAAAGCGTCTGCAACGGGGTCAGGGCCCGCCAGGTTTCCCATACGATGGCTTCAGGAGTCAGCAGCAGGGGCCACTTCGAGTCGTCTTCCAGGTGATGCCGCTCGGCGACCTGCACGGTCGCGATTCCGCCGGTGGAGAGCTGCTGCTGCAACGGCCGGCAGGGATCCCGGGTGTCCTTCCAGCCCGGCACCCGTACCAGGTTCCAGCTCAGGTTGGTCGCGCCCCAGCCGTGGTTGTCGCTCACCCCGACCAGGAGCAGGTTGTCGGCTTTCCCCAGAGCGATGACGCTGTCCCGGTGGGCCCGGGACAACATCGCCGCCCTGGGCGACGCGTTGACGATCTCGAAACCGTCCAGCCCTGCGCCGATGAGCTGGTCCAGGTGGTCAAAATGGTTGCGGTCGTACTCGGGGAGCGAGGCGATCGAGATGGCGCCGTAGCGTGACTCGCTCTCCCGGAGCAGCCTGAGTACACCCTCGAGCGACCCGCCATACCGGCTCCGGTCCACGCTGTCCCGGGTCCCCAGCAGGATGATGTGGGCCCGCCAGGCGCTGACCTCGATGCCCGGGCACACGAACGGCGGGGCGCTGGCGGGTCCGGCCGGGAGACCCGCGACGGTGTTATGGTCAGTCAGAAAGAAGGCGTCATATCCGGCGCTCCGGTGCCAGCGCCGGCTGGCCTCGGTGTCAAACCCGGTCATCAGGGTTCCCCGCACGTCGTGGGATACGTTACTGTGGGAATGGAGATCGACCACCATGATGGTGGCCGGCGCGCCGCGCAGCGCGACCATCGGTCGGTGCCAGAGCAGGCCCGCCGCGACGAAAGCCAGGAACCCGAGCAACCCGAACAGCAGTGCGCTGGACTCCCGGATGAGGCCGATCGGCGGTCCGGCATCGGGATCCACGCGTCGCCGCATAGTCGCCAGCAGGCCGCGCCAGACCACGAAGGCCAGCAGCAGGCCCGCGGCCAGCCACTCGAGCCGTCGAAGGCTCAGCATCGACGCGGCGTCCCACAGGTCGAACAGCGGCGCGAACAGCAGGTGAATGACCGGGAAACCGAGATGCACTCCGGGGGGAAGCGGAGCGCCCAGGGGGTCGTAGAGCGGGACGGCCCGAAGCACCCGGGCCGCGACCAGCGCGACGGTGAGCAGGATGGCGAGAAGCGGAAGACGCCGGCCCATGAACCGCTTAAGATATCTCCGGAGGAACCGGTCCGTTAGGAGGACGCGAGAGATGATTCAAGACCCCGAACCCGATCCGCTCGACGAATTCGAGCTGGGCGACGGCGTCGCCGACCTGGACGCCATCGTCAACTGTCCCTACTGCGGCGAGGAGGTGGAGATCGCCCTGGACCCCGGCAGCGGCAACCAGCAGGAATATGTCGAGGATTGCCCGGTCTGCTGCCAACCCTGGTCGGTCACCGTGAGCTATCAACCGGATGGCCAGGCCGACGTGCAGTTGACCCGGACGGACGGGGAGGAATAGCGGCGGGTCTCAGAACTGCCCCTATATCCCGCCCAGCCAGGGGTAGCCCACGTCTTCCCAGTACCCGCCGGGCCGATCCGGCGTGAGGCTGATCCGGGTGAGATACTTGGTCAGTTTATACCCCAGCTTCACCGGAGAATAGATTCGGATCGGCGCGCCGCGTTCGGGGCGCAGCGGCTGGTCGTTGAAGGCGTAGGCGAGAATGGTCTGGGGATGCACCGCGCTCTTGAGGTCCCAGCCGGTGTAGTACTGCCGTCCGCCGGGATCCCGATCGAAGGAATCGAGCCGCAGGTAGCGGCCCCGCTCAGTCGGCTCCACCATCGCGAGCACGCTGGACAACGGCGCTCCGGTCCAGGTCCCAATCGCGGTCCAGCCTTCCACGCAGTGGTGTTTGACGGTGTAGGTCACCCGGGGCAGCTGCTGAATCATCTCCATGGTGAGCCGGGCCGGCTTCTTCACCTCGCCCCCGACTTCGAGGCTCCAGGTCTCCGGCGCGGGCAGCATCGGCGCCATCGGCCGAGTGACGAAATAGTGGGGAAAGTCCCGGGTCCGCATGCTGATCGGGTATTCGCGGGCCAGCCGCTGGTTGGACTGGAGGATGTGCTCGCCCACCCAGTCGTTCACCCGGGAAATGCCCAGCAATCGCGGCCGGATCGCGGAGCCGCCGTCCCACCCGCACGCCGCCGCCAGCGACACCGGCCCCGCCACCAGTCCGAGCCTGAGAAAATCGCGCCGATCCAGCTTCCGGTCAGTCATGACTGGGAAACCTCCCCCGGTACCACCCGGTAATCATCGCGCGCAGCGAGGCGGGGTCCACCACGAATACCAGGATGACGTGGAGGATGGTAAACGCGGCAAAGACCCATACCGATACGAAGTGCCAGTACCGGGTCAGCTCGTATCCGCCGAAGAACGCCGTGAGCCAGGATAATTGAACCGGCTTGTAGATGGCGAACCCGGTGAGGACCGCGAGCGCCCCCACGACCAGGATCGAGGTATAGGCCGCCTTCTGCAGCGCGTTGTGCTTGCCCTGGAGCGGGTGTTCCTTGCGGAGCCGCAGGTAGTAGAGTTGCATCTGCGCCGCGGGGACGATGTCCCGGGGGCGAAACAGCAGCGAGCGCCACTCGCCGGAAAAGACGAGATAGAGCAGGTACAGGAGACCGGTGATGACGAACGGCCAGGCCAGGGCGAAATGCCAGCTGAGGCCGCCGGCCAGCCAGCCGCCCAGCCGCGCCCATTCCGGCGCGGCTGGACTGCCGTGCAGGAGCTTCACCGGATTGAGCACCATGTACTGCATATCCCGGGGTCCAAACCGCTGGTAGGCATTGTAGATCTGCAGCCCGCTCGCGATCATGCCGACCAGGAGGATCGCGTTGGCCCAATGGCAGAGCCGTACCAGCCAGTGATGGCGATGCACCGCGACCCGGGCCGGCGTCGTGTCTGCCGGCAGTGCCGGCGGTTCCGAGGATTCGAGAGTGGTATGGGTCACGGCGTTCCGCGCGTGGTAAGACCTAACAGTAACACCAGAACTGACGAAGCGGTTTCCTCCCGTCTTACGGCCCTACCGCCTGAACTGATAGGCGAGTTTGACAAAGAACCCGTCCGAGGTGCGCTGCAGGTTCTGGAACGTCAGGGTGGAATTGCCCTGCATCGAGCTACCGTAGCCGAGGAATGCGACGGTGCCGGGGGTCGGTTCCAGGGAGACGAGGAAATCCACCCGGAGATCGTTCTGGTCGCCGCCGGTGGCGGGCGCCCCGTTGATCAGGATCGGGCTGCCGGTCGTCGGGTCAACCAGGTCCGAGGTTTTCTGCGAGACATATTCCCCAACCACACGGAAGAACAGCGCGCGGGTCGGCTGGAACTCGATCTTGGCCCGGGGAATGACGGTCCGCGCAAACAGGCTGCCGTCGCTCCGCATGATCCGGGAATAGGTATTGAGCAGCGAAATCCGGAGTCCGGCCGTAGGCCGGAAATTGATTTCGCCCGACAAGTCGAAGCCATGTCCCTTGGTGGCCTCATCGAAGATGGCGCCGCTGCCGGCCCCGAGACTCACGTTAGCGTCGAAGCCCTGGAAGGTCGGGGTGGTCGCGCTGACGTTGCCGTTGACTCCCGACACGCCGTGGGTGACCACGAACCCCGAAGGGGTTCCGCCGGTATCCACCGTGTACCCGGCATAGTCAGCGGGATCGAAATCCACAAACTCCCGCTCCAGGTGGCTGGAGAGCAGCCACCCGCCCCGCAGCTGAAAGCGCCCGGTGATTTCCTCGCTCCCCTCGATCGCGTCGCCGCCCAGGTCCCCATACCGCCAGAACCGGTTGACCCCGAAGAAGGTCGTAAAGTTCTCCAGCACCGCGCCCCGGTCTCCGTACCAGGAAAGCCGATTGAAGCCCCGGGCAAAAGCGATGTCGTTCCGGTTGACGAACCCGGAGCGAGTGACGAAATCCCGGCCGATCGCGTTCACCTGGTAGTTGAACCCCCACGACCTGCCGGTACGATCGTACTCCAGCTTCCAGATCGGCGAGGAAAGCGCGTTGGCTCCGCCCGCCCGAGTCCAGGACCCGCCGACCTGGGCCTCGACGTAGTACAGCTTGGCGAAGACGTAGTGCACGTCGGCGGCCAGCACCCGGTTGTAATCGGGCGAGTCCAGGCTGCTGCGGTCAGTCGCGGTGATTCCGGCGACCGAATTGGAGCCGAAGTCGCGACGGACCCGGGCGATGTTGAACAGCACGTCCTCGTTCCCCGGGATTCCGTCTTCGTCTACCTGGTCCACCGCCGTCAGGTGAGCGATGCCGAAATTGCCGAACTTCCCGGTCACCTTGCCCCCGACGATCGGATTCGAGATCTGGCGGGTGTATATCAGCTGATTGGGTGTGCTGAAGAGCTCGATGCCCTCGAGGAAGAACGGCCGCTTCTCGGGGAAGAACAGGGCGAACCGCTGGTTGGCGGTCACCTGGCTCACGTCGGATTCGACCTGGCTGAAATCGGGATTGACGGTCGCGTCGAGCGACAGATTGGTGAGGCCCAGGCGCAGGTTGAGCCCGATCTCGGGGTCCACGTCCTCCCGCTTGAAGTCTCCCGCGGTATTCAGCGCGCCGTTGGCGCTCGCGGTGACGAAGGGCTGGGCCTCGACCACCATCCCGCGGTGCAGATCGTGGAGACCATCCAGCGTTCCGGCCTGGAGCAGGAAACTGGCGCTGGCGCGGTGCACGTCGGTCCAGGTGTCGTTGTAGCCGGTTCGCTGGGTGCGGCGCAGGAAGTTGATCCCCCAGCTCTGCGGCCCGTTGCCGGGGTAGCGCAGGCTCTTGAAGGGAATCCGTACCTCGACCACGTAGCCCGAATCGGTGACCCGGCCCCGGGACTCGTACAGGTAGTCGGGGTTCTTGTCGATGCTGCCACCGAAAATGTTGCCGGCGCTGGCCGCCCCTTCGCTGCGGACCCCGTCCTCCTGGCTGCCCAGCGGGTTTACCGCAAAGAAAAAGGCCCGGCGCCGGTCATTGAAGGTGTCGAGATAGATGATGACGTTGTCGTCGGCATCGATGTTGTCGCGGTCGGCGCGGGTCGCCCGGATCGCCTCGGGATGGCGATCGTAAGCCAGGATGCCGAAATGGATGGCGGTGGGGGAGTACCAGACCAGGACATCGGTCCGCTCTTCTGCCGGCCGGCTGTCCACCGGTTCGTACTGGCTGAACCCGGTGAGCCGGGTCGCGCTCTGCCAGGCCGGCTCATCAAGTACGCCATCGATGGTGGCGGTCGCCTCGATTCGGGGGGCCGAAAAGGTGGGCTTGCCGGTGCCGTTTACGCCGGGCGCGGAGTCCGGCACCTGGAGCAGCGCAAGAACGAAGAGCAACATAGCCGAATGGGTTATTGGTCCTTCAAGATAAACAGCAAACCACAAAGGCACAGAGCCACAAAGGTGGTATGTACCCCCTGTGACTCAGTGCTCTGTGGTTCTATTCGTAACGTAGGGCGACGATCGGATCGAGCTTGGCGGCCCGGCTGGCGGGCCATATCCCGAACACCAGGCCAACTCCCGCGCTGAAGGCAAAGGCCATCAGGATGGCATTGAACGAGATCAGGGTGTTCCACCCGTAGCTCTTGGCCATGATGTCCGCGGCCCACGTCCCCAACCCCACACCAAGCAGGCCGCCGATCAGGCACAGTACCAGGGCCTCGATGAGGAACTGGAGCATGATGTTGATCCGGGTGGCGCCCAGCGCCTTGCGGACGCCGATTTCCCGGGTGCGCTCGGTGACCGAGACCAGCATGATGTTCATGATGCCGATGCCGCCCACCAGGAGGCTCACCGCGGCGATACCGGCGAGAAGCGATCCAAAGACTTCGGTCGCCTGCTGCTGGGTCGCCAGCAGTTCCATCTGGTTCCGGATGGTGAAGTCGTTCTCGCCGCCGGGCCGGATCTTGTGTTCCCGGCGCATGATCCGTTCGAGATCTACCATGCCCTGTTCCATCGGGACGCCTTCGGCGACCTCGACGGTGATGGAGCGGACCCGGTTGGTGCCCTGGATCCGATACTGCGCGGTCTGCAGCGGGATGAGGATCTGCTCGTCCACGTTGAAGAACGAGCCGCTGGCCGCTCCCTTCCGGCTCAGAATGCCGATCACCTCGAAGGGAATCCCCCGGATCAGAACGGTCTGGTGGATGAGCGCGGCAGGGTTGGCCTCCAGCATATCCGGGACGTCGGCGCCGAGCACGACGTAGCGCTCGCGGGCCTGGTCGTCGCCATCGGTGAACATCTGCCCGTAGGGCATGGTGTAGTTGTGGACGGTGGCGTAGTTGGCGGTGGTGCCGACCGTCTGGAGATTCAGGTTCTTGTTGCCGTACTTCACGGTATAGGAACTGGATAACTCCGGCGCCACCGCGTCCAGCAGGTGCGCATCCCGCTTCAGCGCGTCGGCGTCGTCGGTCGTCAGGCTCACCCGGTTGCTGCTGGCCACGCCGCGGGAAAACATCTGGCCCGGGTAAATGGACAGGAGCCGGGCGCCCATCGCCGAGATCTGGTCGTTGACGGCCTTCTGCGCGCCGTTACCCAGCGAAATCATGGTGATGACCGCGCCGACGCCAATGATGATGCCGAGCATGGTCAGGAAGGCCCGCATCTTGTTGGCGCGGATGGACTGCAGCGCCACCGCGACCGTTTCGCCGACCATCATGGCCGGGAGGCTCCGGCTGAAGGCGTGGTGGAGCCGGTCGTCGTGGTGGACTGGCGCAGACCGCCCATGCTTCCGCCGCCGGTCACCCGGCCCATCCGGTCCCGCCATTCATCCTGCGATGCGATCAGGCTGGCGCTGGGAAGAATCAGCACCGAGTCCTGCTCGGTCAGACCCTGGGTCACCTCGGAGAAATCCATGTCGGTAAGCCCGGTCTGCACGTTGACCGCGACCGGGTGTCCGTTGCGCTGCACGAAGACGATGTATTTCGCGCCAAACTGGTAATCATTGCTCGGGGCCCGGGAACGGCCGCGGTTTCCGCCGCCCATGCTGGAGAACACCTTGCGGAGCAGCGCGCCCTCTTCCGCGGTCAGGGTGCCGCCACTCATCCGTTTCTTCATGATGGCCGACACCTGCGCTTCGCTGACGCCTTCGGGCAGCGGAATCGTGCGGCCATCGGGCAGGGTCAGTACGTTGCCCGCCGCCTTCTTCGTCGTGTCCGCGGGATGCGCGCTACCGGCGCCGGCAGTCGTCGTGCGGGCCGAGTCCTGGGGCGCCTGGGCCAGCTGCTGCTCGACCACCTTGGGATCCAGCCCCAGCACCAGGGCTGCGGAGCTCACATCACGGCTGGTCCTGAGGGCCGCGTTGGGAATCGCCAGCACGGAATCACGGCGGCCCACGTGAATCTCCACTTCGGCGTTCATCCCGGGTCGGAGCAGCCCGCCCTGATTCTGAATCCGTACGATGACCGGGAACATGGTGACGTTCTGATTGACGGTCGCCAGCGGCTCGATCTTGAGCACGGTCCCCTCGAAGGGCCGGTTGGGGTACGCGTCCACCGTGACCGTGGCCGACAGGCCGGCGCGGATCTTTCCCACGTCGGTCTCGTCCACCAGGGTCCTCACCTGCACCAGGCTCAGGTCTGCCATGCGGAGCAGGACGGTGCCGCCGCCCACGTCGCGGGTCGGAGAGGAGATGACCTGGCCCCGCTCCACGTCCTTCTCGATGATGGTCCCCGAGATCGGGGCCCGCACGTCGGTGTCCTCCAGCTGGATCTGGGCGTTCTCCAGGTCCACCTTGGTGCTCACCGAATCTGCCATGGCGTTGGCGTAGGCCAGCTGCGCCGCCTCGTGTTCGGTCTGGGTGATGGACTGCGAGGTGAAGAGCGCGTCGGCGCGCTGTTTCTGGGAGCGCGCGTTGGCCAGCGTCGCCCGGGCGACGTCGAACCGGGCCTGGGCCTGCGCCATGGTATTGCGCGCGGTCCGGGGATCGACGCTCACCATCAGGTCGCCGCGACGCACTTCCTGGCCGGTTTCCACCATGATCTGGGCGATTTCGCCCGAGGCCTTGGACTTGACCTCGACCGTGGTATCCGGCTGCAGGGTCCCGGCCGCCTGCACCGAGACCACGATGTCGCGGCGGACGACCGGCACGGCCTGGTACACGGCGCTCACGGCCTGCTCCTCTTTCTTGCAGGCGGCGAGAGCCAGGGCGATCAGGACAACGTGGAGTTTGCGCATCGGGTGAATTCTCGTTTTCAATTTTTGCCGGGGGTGGCGAAATCACGCTCGACCCGGCCGTCCAGGATGTGAACCTGGCGGTAGGCGTGCTCGGCGATGTCGTGTTCGTGGGTGACCAGCACGATCGTCTGGCCCTGTTCATACAGATTCTGGAACAGCCCCATGATTTCCTGGCCGGTGGTCGAATCGAGGTTACCGGTCGGCTCGTCCGCCAGGAGAATGCTGGGGTTATTGACCAGCGCCCGCGCGATGGCGACGCGCTGCCGCTGGCCGCCGGACAGCTCGTTGGGCTTGTGAGTCATGCGATCGGCGAGCCCGACGCGGGTCAGCGCCTGCTCGGCCTGCTGCCGGCGCTCCCGGCCGCCCATGCCGGCGTAAACCAGGGGCAGCTCGACGTTGTGCAGCGCCGTGGCCCGGGGCAGCAGGTTGAAGGTCTGGAAGACAAACCCGATCTCCCGGTTGCGGATCCGGGCCAGCTGATTGTCGTTGAGCTCGGAGACCCGGTGGCCGTTGAGCCAGTACTCGCCGGCGTTCGGGGTATCGAGGCAGCCGATCAGGTTCATCAGCGTGGACTTGCCGGAGCCGGACGGGCCCATGATGGCCACGAACTCGTTCTTCCGGATCGTCACGTCGACGCCGCGCAGGGCGCGCACGATCTCGCTCCCCATCTGGTATTCCCGCTGCAGGTTGCGGGTCACGATGACCGCGTCCCGGGGGACGTCGGTCGGGAGCTGGGCCATCCGCTCGGCGGTCGATTCAATTGCTGGGCTCATAGGGTCCGTCCGATGATTGCTTCGATCTGGGCTTTGGCCTTCAGGTAGTCGAATCGGGCGTTGACCAGGTCGACCTCGGCCTGGCTCAGGTTCTCCTGCGACGTCAACAATTCCACGATGGTCGCAGCACCGAGGCGGTAGCGTTCCCGCTGCACCCGGAGGTCTTCTTCGGCCGCCGCGACACTGATCGTAGTGATCTCGATGCGAAGCCGCGCGGCTTCGAGGTTACCCAGCTGCCCGGTCAGGGAGGCCAGGACCAGGCGGCGGGAATCGGTGGCATTGGCCTCAGCCACCTCGAGGGAGACTTCCTGCTGGGTGATGTTGCGCTCCCGGGTGAATCCGTTGAACAGGGGCCAGGACAGCGAGACGGACACCGAGCGGCTGTTGAACAGCTGGTAATCGGCGCTCTTGCTTCCGTTGTAATTGTAGTTCCCCGCCAGGCTCAGGGTGGGCCAGTAGGCGGACCGGGCCGAAGAGAGGCTGGCCCGCGCGGCGTTCTGGCTGGCCAGGGCACTCTGGACCCGGGGCGACCGCTCCACGGCCTCGCGCCGGATCTCGGCGGTGTCGGGGGCCGCCATGAGCCTGTAGTACGAGGAGTCGTCGGCCGCGGCCACCCGTCCCTCGGCTCCGACCAGGCGGCCCAGGTTCGCTTCGTCGGTGGCGAGCTGAGCGAGCGCGTTCACCAGCTGGACCCGGGCATTGCCCAGGGTCACCAGCGACTGCAGCGAGTCGGACCGGGTGGCGGAGCCGGAGGCCAGCTTGGCGACGGCAATCTTGAGCTGCTCGTCGGCGCGGCGAACGCCGGCCTCCCGCACCTGGACCAACTGCGCGTCGTAGAGGGCGTTCAGAAACGCGGTGGTGGTATTCAGCTTGGACTGGTATTGGGCGTCCACCAGCGAGGCGTCGGCCGCGGCGCCCTGCGCGCGCGCCGAGCGCACGTCGGCCCCCCGCCGGAACCCGGTAAAGAGATCCACCCGGCCGGAGAGCCCCATGCTGATGCTGGTGTTGCTCGAGTTCGCGGTCACCAGGTTGCCGGTGATGGGGTCGGTTCTCGCGCCTTCGGAGAAGGAATTGCCGGCGCTGGATGAAGCGGTGATGCTGGGGAGATACTGGCCCCGGGCGGCACGGATCTGGGCGCCGGCATTGCGCACGGTGCCTTCGGCCGAGATCACCGAGGGCTGCACCAGGGCGGACAGCCGGATGGCTTCCTCCAGGGTGACCACGGGAATCCGGCTATGGGTCGCGGAATCGGCGATCTGGGCGTTCGCACTCTGGCTCAGGACGACGGCGGTGCCCGCGAGGGCAATCAGGATTCGATTCATCTCACTCGGGAGGTCCCCGCCGCTCTTCTTCGAAGCGACGGATCATCTCGGTATAGGCTGTTTGCTGTTCCGGGGTCAGCTGCCGGCGGATTTCAGTACTGATCGAGTCCTTGATAGTTTCAAACCGGGGCCCCAACTGGCGCCAGATTGAATCCATCGCGGGCTTGTAGCGCTCCAGGATTGCCTGCACGCTGTCCTTCTGGGCCGGGGTCAGGTTCAACTTCCGGCTCATGTAATCGATATGATCGCTGGAGCCGGTATGATGATGGTGCGGCTGCCGGCCGGGGAGCTTGTCCCGGTCCGCCAAACCGACCACGGCACCTCCGGCCAATGCGCCGCCGGCGAACACCGCAATGAGAAGCAGGGCTGCCTTCCAGGTAGATCGCATCACACCTCAAAGGACTGAGGACTGAGGACTAAGGACCAGGGACTAAGGACTTAGAGTATTGGAATCCAGATCCGGGCTGGGACCGTGAATCGCAGAGTCCTTAGTCCTTAGTCCCTTCAGTTACCGCTCCAGCACGACCTCAAGCACGAGCTCGTTGTCCGGTCGTGTCGCCGAGAAAAGCGGAGCCGGGGCGTCGCCGGGGAGCATCGCATCGGACAGCGACTGCGGCTCGGCGGCGGTCTGCAGAATGACCCAGGTGGCGGCGCCCAGGATGAAGGCCAGGGCGGCGGCGATGCCGGGTCGGGCCCAGCGGCTCAGTACATCCCAACTATTGTCGGTCGCGTGCAAGCCCACCATGACCCGGCGCACGAACCCCGGATGATCGGACGGTTCCAGGTACTGGCGCAGCAAGTCGCCCAGTTTGCGGTCGCGTTCGCTTCCGAACAGGTTCTCGCTCATTCTGGCTCCTCGCGAAATGCGCTCAAGGCCTCGCGTAACGTCCGCCGCGCGTGAAATACGTCGGATCGCACCGTCCCCTCGGGAATCTTCAGCAGCCCAGCGATCTCTCCGTGGCTGTAACCTTCGACATCGAACAACGTGACGGCGATCCGCTGCCGCTCCGGCAACCGCCCCAGCGCCTCGCTCAGCTCGCGGCCGAACAGCCGCCAGTCGGTCTGCTCCTCGGGTGAACGCTCCGAGGACACGGACGCCTCGGGGATCATTTCGGTCTGCCGCACCCGGCGCTTGCGGCGGAGGTCGGCCGCGGCATTCAGCACGATGCGCATCAGCCAGGGGGCGAAGGGCCGCTCCGGGTCGTAACGCTCGAGATAACGCCAGGCGAGGAGGAACCCGTCCTGGGCAGCATCGTCGGCGTCTTCAGCGTTCTGCAGAACTGCCCGTGCGAGGCGGCGCGCTGCGGCGGCGTGCCGGTTAACCAGCTCTCCGAAAGCGTCGCTGTCGCCCAAAGAGGCGCGCCGGGCGAGATCCGCGTCGCTCACGTCGGTTTTACGTCAGCAGGGCGGCAATCGTTGAGGTCCGGAGTTTCCATGTGACTGGAAGAATAGCGGGATGAATCGGGGGACGGAGGGCGCCAACTAAGGCGTTATCATCAAACGCCTTATCCGCCTCGCCTGCGCAGGGCTTCGCGGGTCGCCGCGACCGCGAGCCAGACACACAGCGCGCCGAAGCCATACGCCATGACCCGGGGCAGTACGAGGAAGAGCCCACCCAGCGCGATCAGGACCAGCGCCGCGGGGCCGAACAGGGAGCGTCGCGCCCCCGTCACCACCGTCCATAGCGCGACAACCGCGCGGCGCCGGGCCTCCCGGCGGGTCCGGGTGTGCTCCGGAGGCGCTTCCTCCGGCCGCTGTCGCGCCAGGGCCGATGGCAGGACCTTCTGGAAACTCTGCGGCGCCCGGAGCTTGCCTCGAATGATCTCAGAGCTGCGCGAGATGTCGCGGCGAAACTGCTCTTCCAGCTGGTGCGCCAGTCGCGAGTCCTCGATCAGTACATCGAGCTCGAAATTCCCCGTGAGGCTCGACGCGTTGAGGTTGCTGGTGCCGATCCGGGCCCAGCACCCGTCGGCCACGATGGTCTTGGCGTGGAGCATGGGGCCGTCCCACTCGAAGATCCGCACCCCGGCTCGCAGCAGGTCGCGATAGCCAACCCGGGTGAGGTTCCGCACCAGGCTCACATCGCTCGAACCCGGAACCAGCATCCGGATATCCACGCCGTCCCGGGCCGCATCGACGAAGGCCTGGAACAGCCGGGGTGGCGGCACCATGTACGCATCGGTGATCCAGAGCCGCTTGATGGTGCTCGCCGCCAGGATCTCCAGCACCTTGTAGGTCCGTTCCCGTCCCGGCCGGCCGGCGATGACCCGGATACTCGCATCGCCCCGCTCCGGGATCGGGTCGGGGCTCCGGTCCTCTCCGCTACTGCTTCCCGTGATGCGCCAGAGGGTGTTGAACGACTGGTCCAGCGCGACGGCGGCCGGCCCGGCAATCTCGATCCCGGTATCCCGCCAGGGGTGAATGCCTTTCGAGTCGTCGCCCATCCATTCGTCACCGATGCAGAGGCCGCCGGTAATTCCAACCAGGCCGTCAGCCACCACCAGTTTCCGGTGATCCCGGTTCAGGTTCTGGAAGGCATCGAGGAATTTGGGGGGATTGTGGCAGTGAACTTCCACTCCGGATTCGCGGAGGAATTTCCAGTATTTCGATCGGGTCGCGAAGGAACCGAGCCAGTCGTAGATCACCCGCACCCTCACTCCCTCACGGGCCCGGGCGGCAAGCGCCTCGGCGAAACGCCACCCGGTCTGGTCGGAGCGAATGATGTAGTTCTCGAAATGGATCCAGTGTTTCGCGCGCGCGATGATCTCCAGCATGGCGGCGTAGCACTCGGGCCCATCGATCAGCAGCCGGGCGTCGTTGGCGAGGATGGGCCGCGCGTCGGCGGCCCGGTCGATGGCCTTTCCGATCGTTCCCGCTTCCGGAGCGACGACATGGGGCTGCACGGACTTGGTTGCTGTCACGGGCTGGACTGTTGAGTTTCCTTTTTGGGCTACCGTTTTCAACTCAGAGTCTCAAAGACTCAGAGACAAACAGCATATGGCATATGGCATATTCGAGTGGTGGCGGCCTAAACGCAATTTGGATGGCAACAGGCGTGCGTTATGCAATCGTTTTTCTCGGAGACTCTGAGGCTCTGAGTTGAAAACGGTTCCTGCGCAAAGGAAGCCATCTACCCCGCACCCAACCCGAGAACATGTTCTTCTGGTCTCAGGGCCTCCAGGACAAACTGGATGTGATCATCGAGGGGAACGCCCAACTCTGCCGCGCCCTGGATCACGTCCTCCCGGCTCACGCCGCGGGCGAACGCTTTGTCCTTGAACTTCTTCTTGACGCTCGCGACTTCGAGATCCTTGAGGCTCTTCGAGGGACGGACCAGGGCGCAGGCGACCAGGAACCCGGAGATCTCGTCCACCGCAAAGAGGGCGCGGGCGAGCGGGGTATCCCGGGGCACCCCGGAATAGTTCGCATGACCCAGGATGGCCCGCTGCCATGCCTCGGGAAAGCCCTGGGCGGCGAGGATGCGCACACCTTCGGCCGGATGCTCCTCGGTCGGCGAATGGGCGGCGTTGGGAAACCGCTCGTAATCGAAATCGTGGATCAACCCCACGATGCCCCAGTCGTCCGGGTTCTCGCCCGATTTCACGGCCATCGCCCGCATGGAAATCTCCACCGCGTACATGTGTTTGCGCAGCGCTTCCGAGGCGGTGTACTCGTGCATCAGGGCCAGGGCACGATCGCGAGTCCAATTCATAGGGCAGAAGCGGGAAGCAGGAAGTGAGAGTGACCGGTGAAGACGACAACGGAATGTAATGCCCGGCGGCTCAGGACCGGAGTTTCCAGCCTGAAAGTAAAAGGGGGTCGACCGAGTCGCCCCCCTCTCACTTCTCGCCGCGCAGTTCTCACTTCTCAGGGCCTGGACCGTGCCATGGCCGGTAGACTGGTGGCCGGGCATATCACGGTCCCGCACACCGGTACCGGCAAAGTCGTCCCGTATTTCTGATTGATGGCCGAGGCGACGGAATCGGCTATCAGTTGATGGGCCAGCGAGCTTGGATGCACCCCGTCGAGTGAGAAATACGGCCCGAAGGTGATCAGGCTGTCAGACAGCTGGCTCGGATCGGGGAATGGCGGGATCGTGCCGTCGGCGACATGCTGGAGCAACGGTGCGTTGATATCGACAAACGCGAACCCACGGCTGGTCGCCTCACCTTGAATGAACGCATTGTACCCCGCTACTGCAGTGCGCAGGTTCGCATACTCCGCGGGGGTAACGACGACGTTGTCCTCGGTACAGTCCAACGTCGTTGGGACACCATGAAGAGCAGAATCGAGTTTGGGCAAGCCGGTGGTCCAGGGCACCAGGGTTGAATCTCCCTGCGCACCAGGAATCCCGGTGATCGCGGGGGCACAGTTGTTCGACACCGAAAGGGTTGGCGGAAACGCTGCTGGGAAGGTGCCGCAGGCGGGCTGATTCTTGACGCACCAGTACACCGACCCGCGGGAGGCATACGGGATGACCCCGACATCTGCCACCGAAATGAGGACAGCTTTTGCCCCTTCCGCCTCGATGCTGTCGAGGATCTGGGTGTACTGGGCCTGGAAGGCATTCTGTGGTGTCACAAACGCCGGGTTCCCCGGATTGGTGAGGCTGGTCAGTGATCCGAGCACGTCGTTGTTACCAATCCAGAGCGAGACGAACGTGGGCGCCTGATCCTGCATCGCCTGCAGCTGGGTCCGGCCCGACAGGAAGAGAAACGTCAGCGCGTTCGACGAGGATACCGGAACGCCGAAGTTGGTCAGGATCTCCGTGGCTCGTGCTCCAGGAACGGCCACGTCATTCGGGGTTGCGTTGCCAGCCCTCAAGTAACAGCTCGCACCGGTCGAGACCGGGAAGCCGGTCGGAGTGAGACGAGTCTGGGTGGTGTTGTGAGTGAAGGGGGGCGGGCAGCCCGGCATGTTGAGCGACGGATAGACGAAAGTGGTCCCCATCGCCTTGGCAAGCAAGACCGCATAGGACCGAGACTGGGTGCTGTCGTTGATGCCGGCCGACTGGAATCCCGCGGTAATGCTGTTGCCCATGGAGACGTAGCGCTGGAACATCGCGCCGCCGCTGGGGACCGGAGGGGCCGGGGGCGGGTTCAGCGAGTCGTCCGAATGGCAGCCGGCGAGAATCGACAGGGCCAGCGCCAGGGAGGCGGCGAGGTGACGAGGTTTCATGATCGGGGTCTCCCTGTTCAGAACGACAGCGCGAAGGTCGCGCCGAAGAGGTGAGCGTGGAAAGTGTAGAGGCCGTTGTTCACCGCGGTCGTCGGCGCGGCCTGGCCGCCGTCGGTGGTGCGCCCGCGCCGGTCAGCCTGGTCGATGTACTGGTAGGCGAGATCCACGCGAAGCGAATTGGTCAAACGGGTCCCGAAGCCGAGGGTGAGCTCGGAGCGGGGACCTTCAGGGAGGTTCGGCGTCACCGTCTGGTCAGGAGCGGCCTCGGTATGGGTCAGGAACCCTGCCCGTAGCGTGGTGTTGGAGGTCCAGGCGAATTCGCCGCCCATCCGGAACCCGTCGCTCGCGTGGTAGTCCTCGACGATGGTTCGGCGGCCCGCGTGCTCGAAATCGAGCACCAGGTCCTTGAACACCTTCCAGTTGGTGCGCTGGTAATCGAAGAGCAGCTTCAGCCTGGGCGTAAACTGATAGGCCGCGCCGACCACCAGCTGCTCCGGCAACGTCAGCGTGGTCTTGCCGCCCTGCGTGCTGAGCGTAGAGTCGGGAAGAAACCGCGGCGCCAGCACCTGGTCCAGCGTGGTGCCGGCCGGAACGCCGAAAGGATTGCCCGCGGCCAGGGTATCGTTGGTCGCGATCTGGGTAAAGGTCACCGTGGCGTCATTGATTTCGACTTTCTGCCGGGAAAGGAACCGGACGCCCAGTGACAGCTTGTCTGTCGCCTGCAGGATGATTCCCACGTTGAACCCAAGGTTCCAGGCGTGGCCATCGAGGTCCGCGTTGGCGAAGTCGGTTCCCGCCGGGATGCCCAGGTTGGCGAACGTGGTCCCGGGGGGAGCGGGCGGAGGCAGCGCCTGGGGGGCCAGGTCGAGATGCTGGTGCAGCCCCACCTTCAGATAGGTGAAGTCCACCCCGGCGCCGACCATGAAGCGATCGGTGATTTTCACGGCGACCGTGGGCTGCAGGTAAAAGCCCTGGACCAGGCTCTTGTAGCCGAGGAAGCGTCCCTCGAAATTCTCCGGCCAATCGGTTTCCAGGCCGTAGGGAACGAAGAAGCCGAACCCGGCGACGATGCGGTCGCTCAGGGGGTGCTGAAAGTAGACATGCGGCACCGGGTAGACCCGCTTGTTCATCGAGGTCTTTTCCCCGGTACTGTCGTTCTCGAACTGGCCCGACGGCGCGATCAGGGTGCCGCCCGCGCTGACCAGCTTGTGCGTGGCGAGGGCAAGGCCGGCCGGGTTGAAGAAAATGGTGGACGCATCGTCACACGGCGAGGCGACGGCCGTGCCGGCACGGGCCATCGCACAAGTGCCGTGCTCGTAGACTCCGTAGCCTTGCGCCAGGATCGTGCGGGGAGCGGCCAGCGTACCGACGAACACCCCGGCAGTCAACCAGACTGGGAACCGTCGCATAGAGGGACTCCGCATTGCAACGTCTTTGAAGGAGAGAGGGAGGATTGGCAAGAGTACAGCGCGGATATTGGATTGTAAAGATAACCTACGCCGTTATTTCCTTTGACCGGTCCACTTGTGCCGCGGTCAGCTGCACCCGGGTGGCCACCTGGCCATCGAGGCCGATTTCGAACGCGTACTGCCCCGCCTTGGGAAGCGGAATGTCGAACACCAGCACGGCGCCGGCCTCGAGCTCGATCACCCCGGCCACCGGCTCACCGAACTGCACGGTGCCTTCGCCGCCGAGCAGTTCCTGGCCGGCGTCATCCACGAAGCGAATGCGGATAGAGTGACTGCCGATCTCGGTGCGGCGGCCCTTGACCCGGAGCACCAGGTGGGTGCGTGCATTCACCGTGGGAAACGAAGCTACCCAGACATGCTGAAAAATGCCGATGATCGAAAGCTTGCCCTGCTGGTCGATCAGGGCGTAATCGGCGAGAACAGCGAAGTCGAGATTCATGACCGCGTCATGATATCCGAATCGACTTGATTTCGTCTCCCTGCCGAATCGCGTTCACCACTTCCATGCCTTTGTTCACCTGGCCGAACACCGTGTGCACCTTGTCGAGGTGAGGTTGTGGCGCATGGCAGATAAAGAACTGGCTGCCGCCGGTGTCCTTGCCGGCGTGGGCCATCGAAAGGGTACCGGCCACGTGCTTGTGGGTATTGAGGTGGGTCTCGCACTTGATCTTGTAGCCCGGTCCGCCGGTGCCCGCGCGGGGATTGTTGGGATCCTTCGAAAGCGGATCGCCGCCCTGGATCATGAAGTTGGGAATCACCCGGTGAAACCGGGTGCCGTCATAGAATTTCTCGCCCGCCAGCTTTTCGAAGTTGGCCACGGTACCCGGCACCTCGGTGTCGAAGAGGTCGACCGTGATGGTGCCGCGCGAGGTTTCAATCGTAGCTGTTTTCATAGTGGGAGACATGAGAGTTGATGAGGAATCGAATCGGTGCTCGCGGTAATGCGATCGCTGGAAAGTAACCCGGTGCAAGCCCGCTCGGCACCTTTCCGGGCTACCGCTTTCAACTCAGAGGCTCAGAGCCTCAGAGGACACCAGGCTGTTCTGAGTTGGCTCCGATTTCCGATTGATTTCCAAGAAGTCCTTCTCTGAGTCTCTGAGTTGAAAACGGTCGATACCGGTGGACGCTCAATCACCCGGTAGGGAGGACGAAGACTCGGGATTGGGAATGAGCTGACTTAGGGTTGCCTCCCACTCGGCATCACTTGAAACTGGCAATCGACAACTGGTGCCTACGCAGGCGTATGCCCTGGATCCGCTGGACTCCTGAATCATGGCGCGCAGGGCGGGGGGTAGCGCCGTAGTCTTGATAGTTTCCCGGGTGAGCCGCTGAACGATTCGGCGCGGAAGGAAGGTTCGCAAGGCCCGACGGTGCATCCTTTCAGCCTCCGTATCCTCTGCAGGCCCGACGATCACCAGGTGGGCCGCTGGGCGGAGGGTCCAGTCCATCGCGATCAGGAACGTGGCGCCGTGCAGCCCCAGGTCGGCTGCGCCACCGGCAAAGGCGTTGACCAGCGCGTCGCGCCGCTCCCGCCAGCGGGGCTCCGCGGTGATCTCCGCCAGCCGGGCGAGCACGATCCCCGCCACGCCATTGGGTGAAGGCGTCGGCGCATCCTGCACCGGCTTGGAGTGGAGCGGCAGGAGTCCGGCCGAACCGGGTTCTGCCCGGGAGTCGAATAGCCCGCCCGACCCCGTGTCCCAGAAGTCCCGCCACACCCGATCCATGATCCGGACGCTCCACTCGAGCCAGTCGGCCTCCCCCGTGGTCTCGTAGGCGTCGAGACTCGCCTGGGCGACCTGGACCTGGTCCTCCAGCAGGTTCTGCCTGCCGCCCGGGGTGTGCCGCACCTGGTCCGGCTCGGCGTTTTCGCGCCGGATTCGGCGCAGGGTTCCGAGCGCGTTGTCCCGGGCCCAGCCATCATCCAGCACCGCGCCGGCGGCGAGCAGGGCCGAGGCCAGCATCGCGTTCCAGTTGGTGTAGCGGGTCGGATCTACGAACGGCGCCGGGCGTTTCGCCCGAGCGGCGCGCAGCCGGCCCACGGCCGCGGGCAGGGCGCTCATCACGTCCTGGAGGGAAATGCCGAGCCGGATCGCGACGGTTTCCAGCGGGGCGCTGATGTAGAGCACGTTCTTGCCGGGGTTATGGTGCATCTCGCCAGCAGTGCCGATGTCGTAGTAGGTGGCCGCGACATCCAGCTCGATTCCGGCGAGTACCGCCTGGGCCTCTTCCAGTGTCCAGGTGAAGTAGTCGCCGTCGTCATCGAGCCCGACATCGGCGTCCTGGCTGGCGGCGTAGCCGCCGCCGGCATCGGCCAGCACCTCGCGGACAAAGCGCACGATCCCCCGCGCGGTCTCCCGGAACTCCTCGACCCCGAACGCCGAGCAGCCGTCGAGGTACGCCCTGAGCAGCTCGGAGTTGTCGTACGACATCTTCTCGAAGTGGGGGACGATCCACCGGGCATCGGTGCTGTAGCGGTGAAAGCCGCCGCCCAGGTGATCGTGAATGCCGCCCCGGGCCATCGCGTCGAGCTTGGCCTCGATCATCTCACGGATGACGGGTTCCGGCCGGTCGCGGTAGCGGCGCAGCAGGAGCTCGATCGCCGCGGGGTGGGGGAACTTGGGCGCGCTGCCGAATCCGCCGTTGGCGAAATCGAAGCTCCGGGTCATCCGCTCGATCGCCTGGTCCAGGATCGCGTCGCTGGCCACGCCGGGCCCGGTTTCGTCGAGGGACTCGGCGACGATCCGTTGCACCGCTTCCGATTGCGAAACGACGCGGTCCTTCTGCTCCCGATAGATCTGGAGGACCTGTTGCAGCACGCCCCGGAAGCCGGGGCGGCCATACTTCCCGTCGGGGGGGAAATAGGTCCCGCCGTAGAAGACCTCGCCCTTCGGCGTGAGGAACCCGGTCAGCGGCCAGCCGCCCTGGCCCGAGAAAGCCTGGACCGCGCGCTGGTAGCGCGCGTCGACGTCGGGCCGCTCGTCCCGGTCCACCTTGATGGCGATGAAATTCTGGTTCAGAAAATCGGCGAGCGCCGGGTCCTCGTAGGATTCGCCGTCCATGACGTGGCACCAGTGACACCACACCGCGCCGATATCGAGCAGGATCGGGCGATCCTGCTGTTGAGCCGCGGCGAACGCTTCCTCGCTCCAGGCATACCAGTGCACCGGCTGGTGCGCGGCCGACGAGAGATAGGAGGAGGTTGAGCCGTGGAGGCGATTCATGGGAAGGGAATCTAGCAAAGTGGATCGTTGCGGCTCGTGGCAGCCTCTGAGGCTCTGAGTTGAAAACGGCAGCCGGTCACAAGGCCAACGGGACACTGCCAAGACGGCTACAGCCGTGCCGACGGGCAGATGTCATTCAGGACGCAAATCTCGTGTTGCGGCCGGCGGGCGATACAGACCTGGCGGCCGTGAAAAATCAGCAGGTGGGACAGGAGGGTCCATTCCTTCTTCGGGAAGAGCCGCATCAGGTCCTGCTCGATTTTCTCGGGATCGGTGTTGACCGTCCAACCCAGCAGCTGGCTCAGTCGGGTCACGTGAGTGTCGACCACGATTCCTTCGTCGATCCCGAAGGCATTCCCCAGCACCACGTTCGCGGTCTTGCGTCCGACCCCGGGGAGCTTCACCAGCTGCGCCATGGTCTTCGGCAACTCGCCGTCGTGGTCTCCCACCACCGCCTGGGCCATTCCGATCAGGCTCTTCGTCTTGTTGCGAAAGAAACCAGTGGACTTGATGATCTCTTCCAGCTCGACCGGATTGGCGCGGGCCAGCTCATGGACGCCGGGGTAGCGGCGAAACACTTCCGGCGTCACCAGGTTCACCCTGGCGTCGGTGCATTGCGCCGAGAGAATGGTGGCGACGATCAGCTGGTAAGGGGACTTGTGGTCCAATGCGCAGCGTGCGCCGGGATACTGCGCCTTGAGCCGGTCCAGCACGACGAGTGGCGGCGCCGCGCTCTTGCTCCGCATGGCCCGGCGACGCCCGGTCCGGGCCTTGGGCGGTTTCCGCTCCGGCTTTTTCACGACCGCACCCGCTGCATCCGGGTGGCGAACTGATCCACCGGGAGCGTGTTCAGCACGTCGTCCCGGGTGAGCCATGCCTTCCGCGCGATGCCTATCCCGCTTTCCACGTGGCGAAGCGTCGCGACGCTGTGCGCATCGGCGCCGATGGTGATGGCGACGCCTCGGGAGCGGGCTTCCCGGACCAGGCGCCAGTCGAGGTCGAGCCGGTGAGGGTCCGCGTTGATCTCCATCGCTACCCCGCGCTCGGCCGCGCGGGCGAAGACCTGATCGAGGTCCACCGGGAAGGGATTGCGGGATAGCAGCAGCCGCCCGGTGGGATGGCCCAGGATGGAAACGTATGGGTTGTCGAGCGCGGCCAGGATCCGGGTGGTCATTTCCGCTTCATTCATATTGAGCCGGCTATGGACCGAGGCGATCACGAAATCGAGCCCGGCCAGGATGCTCTCGGAATAGTCCACCTGACCGTCGGCCAGGATATCGGCTTCGATCCCCTTGAGGATCCGGATGCCCTCGATGCTGGCGTTGACCTCGTCGATCTCGTTGCCCTGGCGGATCACGTCGTCCGCGGTGAGCCCGCCGGCGTAAGCCGCCGTTTCGCTATGGTCGGTGATTCCTACGTAAGTGTATCCGGCCTCGCGGCAGGCAACGGCCAGCTCGCGAACCGTGCAGGAACCATCGGAATAGTTGGTGTGGCAGTGCAGCAATCCCTGGAGATCGCCCGCTTCGATCAGCCGGGGAATCCGGTGATGCTCGGCGGCCTGGATCTCGCCGCGACCTTCGCGAAGCTCGGGGGGAATCTCGTCCAGCCCCAGGGCGCGATAGAACGCCGCTTCTTCCGGGGTCGGAACGAACACGCTCCCCTTCCACAGGGCGGCGCCGTTCAGGGTGAAGCCGCGGTTGCTGGCGCGCTGGGCCAGCTGGCCCAGGTGCTCTGCGCTGCCGGTCGCCTGGACCAGCACGGCACCCAGGTTGACCGGCGTCGTCACCACGACCTGGGCGCTGGAACCGCCGGAAAAGCGCAGCGTCACCCGCCGCTCGTCCTGGCCGGCGAATTCGTGGACCCCGGGCAGTTCGCGTAACCGGTTGAAAATCTCCTCCGGGGCGACCTCGGCGACCAGCACCAGGACGATGTCCCGCACCACCTCCGAGCGGCGGCGAACCTCGCCGGCGACGATCGCCCGCTGCACGCCGGGGATCCGCTCCAGGGCCAGGCGGCGGCCGTTCGCCTCATCGGCCGCGTGGTGACTCAGCCGGAGCCCGCTGGTCTGGCGCAGGAATCCGATACTCTTGAGCAGGTTGTCGGCGGTCTTGGGACCGAAACGCGGCAGCCTGGAGAGCCGGCCGTCCCGGGCGGCGGCTTCCAGGTCGGGAATGGAATCGATGCCCAGGACTTCGTGAATCTGGCGGATCTTGGCGACGCCCAGGCCGGGGATTTCCAGCATTTCCACCAGGCCGGGGGGAATCTGCTCCCGCAACTCTTCCAGCAGGCTGGACCGGCCAGTCTTCATCAGCTCGGCCACGATCTGGTGAGTCACCGGGCCGATCCCGCGCGCCGCGGCCAGCGATCCGTTTGCCAGCGCCACGTCCAGCTCTTCGGGGAACCCGTTCACCACCCGCGCCGCGTTGGTGAAGGCGCGAACCCGGAACGCATTCTCGCCTTTCAGCTGCATGAACGCGGCGATCTGCTCCAGAACCTGCGCCACCGAGCGCTTGTCGATCATGCCAGCTCGAGAAGATTGCCCGGCTCGGTGCTCGCCAGCGCGGGGGCGGCGGCGGTCATTCCGCGCGCGCCCAGCTCGAGCAACTCGCCGGGCCCGCCGATGGAGTAGAGCCGGGCGGCGGTGCCGCCCTGGAGCAGCGGCGCGAAAAACGGCTGGCCATCCTCCCGGCGGCCGCCGGTGGGCCGGGGGCCGATGACTTCCGCCACGCTCAGGCCGGAGCGTTCCGGATGAAAGCCGAAGATGCCAAGCACGCGGAACTGGCCGGGTCCCATCTGCGACGCAAAAACGCCGTCCAGCGGTTCGTGCGGATCGCCTTCGCTCAGCTGGGCCCAGACCAGTCGCTCGGGCAGCTGGAGATACCAGGGACCCCGTTCGTCCAGCGCCGGCCGCTCCCCGCCGGTGAGCATTCCCTCGGCCCGCTCCCGGGAGAATCGCACCGCCCGGCTGCCCTGGTGCCAGAAGAGGTAGCAGTTGTGCAGCAGCGCAACGTGCTGGTCCACGGCTTCACCCACCCCATCCGGCACCACGTCGCGCAGCAGCTGGACCACTTCACGGTCCAGCAGGAACGCATCCCGGTTGCTCGGGTCTCCGCCGGACTCTGCCAGCGAGGCCTGGACCTGGGGGAAGCGATCCTCGGCGAGGCCGGCGAACACCGCCTCGAACGGGGTGGGACGGTTTGTCATCAGAGGAAAGGTAATTACAAGAATTCGCGGAGCAGGCGGGTGAACTCTTCCGGGGCTTCCACGTAGGGAACATGGCCGCAATGCTCCAGCACGTGCAGGGGCGCCTTCAGCGACTGCGCGGTGGTTTCGGCGGCATAGACCGGGATCGGGTCGCTGTCACCATGCAGCACGATTGCGGGCACCTCGAGCCGGTTCAGTGCCGGGCGAAGGTCAAAGTCGCCCAGGCTGCTCCAGACCTCTTCCTGGGTACGGCCGGTGATCCGGAATGGCGTGAGGTCCCGGGCCCGCGCCGGGTCGTAGAAATACGCCGCCACCGACAGCTCGAACACCCGCTTGCGATGAGCTTCAGGGTCCTGCTCCCGCACCCCGCTCTCCCGGACCACCCTTCTTTCTTCCTGCAGCTCCGGTGACAGGTTCCGGGCGGCGAATCGCGCTTCGAAATCAGCGCGGGCCTCGCGCCAGATGGGCGCGGCCGACACCAGGCCCAACCGCTCTACTCGATCCGGATGTTCGGTCGCGTAGAGCAGGGCGAGGAGCCCGCCCCAGGAATACCCGGCGATTCGGAGTCGGTCGATTCCCCAGGTTTCGCGCAGTGCCTCGAGGTCGGCAACCTGCTCGCGCCATCCAACCGGCACGCTGCGGTCCACCGGGGAACGGCCACCGCCGCGCTGGTCGTAGTAGATCAAGGTCCGGCCGGCGGCCAGGCTGTCGAATCCGGGCAGGAGGTAGTCATGCTGGGCGCCCGGTCCTCCGTGCAGTACCACCACCGGGGGCCCTTCTCCGGCGCGCCGCTCGAACAGCTGGACGCCGTTGACCTGGCGGGTTGTGGTGTTGACGATCAGAGCAGGACCGCCAGCGCATCGGCGATCCGCTTCACCGCCGCCTCTTCATCGGGCGTGAATGGATTGGGCACGTCGCTGTCCACGTCGATCTGGCCCAGGATGGTGGCCCCGCGGCGGATCAGCACCACCAGCTCGGAGCGGGTGAAAGTGTTGCACGCGATGTAATTGGTGATGGCGCGGACGTCCCCGATATTCTGGTCGTTTCCGGTCGAGACGGCGGTGCCGCAGACCCCGTGGCCGACCGCGATCCGGGTGTGCTCGGTTTCCCGGCCGGCGTGGGCCTCGAGCTCGAGCGCGTCACCATGAAGCATGTAGAGGTACACCGAGGTGTATGGCGGCCCCGCGGCCTGCATGCGGTCCGCGGCCAGCTGGAGCAATGCCTGGCGTCCCTCCTCCCGGGCAAAGGCTCCCCGGAGCGAGGCGACGATGCGGTCGGTATCCAGGACGGTGCTCATGATGCCGGCCTCACGCCGAGGGTGACGGTCGAGCTCAACCGGTTGCCGCCGCGCAGGTACTGGACCTGGACGACGTCACCCGCGACGTGGCTGCGCAGCGCGTCAGTCATGGCCTGGAGGTTGGTGACGTCCGTGTCTCCGATTTTCACGATGATGTCTCCGGCGGTCAAGCCTGCTTTCTCGGCCGGACTTCCCGGCCGCACACCGGAAATCTCGACCCCGCCGGGATTGTCCGTCATGTCCGGGATGGTGCCGAGGTAGGCGCCGTAACCCGGGGTGGCGACCGTGCCGGCGTGGGGATTGGGCGGCGCGGCGTCCACAAAGGTGAGCGGCCCGGGACGGTTCGCCAGCGCGCGCACGATACCGGTGGTGTAGTCGGCCACGCGGAGCAGTCCGTCGGCGTTGATCTTGTCCCAGTCGTCGCTGGCCCGGTGGTAGTCCTCGTGCAAATCGGTGAACAGGTGGAGGACCGGGCGCTTGGCGATGAAGAACGACTGCTGGTCGCTGGGGCCGTAACCGTCGCCCTGCGCCTTGAGATCAAAGCCGGCGTACCAGTTGAGCGAATCCAGCAGGGCGGGGAATTCCTTCGCCGTCTCGACCCCGTAGACGATGAGCCGCTTGTTCCGGAGCCGTCCGACCATGTCCAGGTTCACCATCGCCTCGGTGCCGGCCAGGGGGTACAGCGGGTGCTTTACGTAGTAGGCCGATCCGAGCAGGCCCAGCTCTTCCCCGCTGAACGCGATGAATACGACCGTCCGGCCGGGCGGATTGGCCGCGAGCCGGGTCGCGATATGGATGAGCGCGGCGGCGCCGGACGCGTTGTCGTCGGCGCCGTTGTGCACCTGGCTCCGGACGTCCGGATCCAGCGCCCCGCTGCCCGGCCCGCCCAGTCCGAGGTGATCGTAGTGGGCGCCGACAATGACGATCTCGTTGCGCAGCACCGGGTCTTTGCCGGGCAACACGCCGATCACGTTGCGGCCATTGAGCGCCCCCAGCCGAAGCTGGGCTACCGCTGGTGCATCCCGGGAGACCTCGAACGGCTGGAACCAGCCCTGCGAGGAAGGTTGCAGTCCCGCTTGCGCAAAACGGCGGGCGATATACGCCGCCGCGCTGTCGGCGCCGGGGCTTCCGGTAATCCTTCCACCCAGCTGGTCGGACGCGAGGTACCGCACGTCGGACAGCAGGGTGTAGGATTCCGGGGTACTCTGCGCAGCCAGAGGCGCGGTCCAGAGTGCAAGCAGAAACATCGATGAGAAGGCACGCATGGGGGGATAAAAACCAGCGGCCGAAGCCGCGTCAACTCGGCCTCCGGCCAATCAGTCTCGCTCCCCGGCGTTGCTCGGGGGTTGGACAAGTCTTATCTTCATACGGCACTGCTGGTTCCGGTGCCCCATAATGACAAGATCTTCCGAAGTCGCCGAGTGCCTATCCCGCGTCATCTTCCTGCTTCGGGACCGCCCCGGAGATAAGGAAGCCCAGAAGACCGCTTTCCGGGCGCTTCTGGTGCGCGTGTCGGACCAGCCCCTCAAGCTGGTCGCGACCGATGGGCGTTTCCTGGTGGACGGCCAGGCCATCGGCGCCGACGTCACCGGGGGCGAAGCGCTGCGCCGCCAGATACTGGCGCACGGCGTCGGTGAACTCACCCTTCCGGCTGGACTTTCCCCTCCGCAACTGCTCGCCGTGATTCGCGCCCTCGCGGCGCCCATCGGTACCTGGTCCCGGCTTCAATCCATGGCCGATCATCTCACAGCCGCCGGTATCCAGGGCGCGGAGATTGCGCCGCCGGTGCGGGGCACGTCCGCCCATCCCATGGCCCCCGCGATGGCAGGTCAGCCCGCTTCGCCGCCGGCTGCCCGGACCGTTCCAGGCCCCACCGTCAAAGACTCAGGCGACATCACGGCCCTGGGTCCCGACGCGGCCAACGAGGAGTCGGTGGGACTGCTCCACTTCGTCACTATGGAGAACCGCACCATCGGCCGGCTGGATGAGCTGCTGCTGGTCCTGGAACAGGATCCCGGGTCGACCAAGTCGGGCGATCTTCTGAACGAGGTCGTCGCCTTCGGGGAGATCGCCGGTCAGAAGCAGGACTGGAACGACCTGCTGCGGACCGCCTCGACCCTGACCCGGCTGGAAGCCCAGGTCAAGGATGAGTCCCACCGGCGGCTCTATCATATCGCGCTCCGGCGGCTGGTCTCCCGTTCGGCCTTGGAGCAGATCGGACGCATGGTAACTGCCGGCGACCGGAGGGCGGATGCGATCGCCGTGCTGCGGCGCTTCGGCTCCGATGCCACTGAAATGCTGATCAACCAGCTGATCTCGGCCGAAGACGTGGGCCAGCGGCGGGGATATTTCAACGCCATCTCGCAGATGACCGAGGGGACCGACATCCTGGTTCACATGCTGGGGCACCACGAGTGGTTCGTGGTGCGGAACGTCGCCGAACTGTGCGGTGAGATGAAGCTCGAGGCGGCGGTGCCCGAGCTGGCCCGGCGGCTGGCCCATTCCGACGAGCGGGTGCGCCGGGCCGTGGTAACCGCGCTGGGCCGGATCGGTTCAGCCGGCGCGGTCGAACCCATGCAGCGCGCCCTGGCGGACACCAGCCCCCAGGTGCGGGCCCAGGCGGCCGCCGGCATCGAGGGCGCGAAGTTCCGCAACCTGGTGCCGGTGTTGCTGAAGGCGCTGGAATCGGAAACCCATCCGGAAGTGCAGCGGGAAATGCTGAAGGCGCTGGGGCGGGTGGGGACCCGGGAGGCGATCGACGCGCTGGTTCGCACCGCGCAGCCGCCCCGGGGACTGTTCCGGAAGAAGCACACGACCGGGCGGGTGGACGCCATCGATGGCCTGCGCCTGGCGAACACGCCCGCGACCCTGGCCACGATCAAGGACCTGCTCAACGACAAGGACGCCGAAGTGCGCGAGGCCGCTGAAAAGGCGCTCCGCAAACTGTAGGGGTCGATCTTAGATCGACTCCTACAGATCGACCCCTACTCCTGAATAAAGCTGGTCCCCTCTTTGATCCGCCGGGCAAATCCCGCCAGCAGCTTCGCAGCCAACTCGATATCTCCGGTCGCAACCATTTCGTTCGGACTATGCATATAGCGTAGCGGCACCGACACCAGGCCGGTGGCGATCCCCCGGTGCACGGTGAAGATCGAATCCGCGTCGGTTCCGGTCACCCGCGGCGCCGCCTGGATGGTATACGGAATCTTCTCCGCCTCGGCCGTCTCCTGGAGCAGGTTGAAAACCACCGGGTTTATCGCCGAGCCGCGGGCGAGCACCGGTCCCCCTCCCAGCTTCACGTCGCCGTGCTGTTTCTTCTCGATCCCCGGGCAATCCGTGGCGTGGGTGACATCCACCACGATGGCGACGTCCGCCTCCAGGTCGGTGGCCGAGGTGCGGGCTCCGCCGCCGGTGTAGGCGATCTCCTCCTGGGCGGTGGCCACCGCCGTCACGCTGGCGGCCGGCCTTCCATTGGACAGGAGGCGGAGCGCTTCCAGCACCACGCAGGCGCCGATCCGGTTGTCCATGCTGCGGCTGACCAGCCTGCCACCGGGAAATTCCTGCACCGTCGCGGCCAGGACTCCGGCGTCCCCCACCCGGATCCGCTCGAAGGCTTCGGCCCGGTTGGCTGCGCCGATGTCGATCCAGAGATCGGTCACCTTGGAGATCTTTTCCCGGTCTTCCTTCTCGATCAGGTGAATCGCCCGCTTCCCGATCACTCCGGCCACCGGGCCTCCGCGGCCCAGCATGACGACCCGCTGCCCGACGAATACCTGGGAATCCCACCCGCCGATGGTGTCGAAGTACACGAAGCCATCATCGTCGACGTGGGTGACCATGACTCCGATTTCATCGATGTGGCCCGCCAGCATCAGCCGGGGCCGCTTCCCGGGGTTCAGGGTCGCGTAGGAATTCCCGCCCGCATCGGGCCGGACTTCGTCCGCGAAGGTCTGGGCTTCGCGCCGCCAGATCCTGGCCGGCGCCCCTTCGAAACCGGACGGTCCAGGGGCATCGAGCAGTTCCTTGAGAAAAGCCAGTGAGATGGTCATGGGTCGAGGTATGGGAAGCCTTCAGCGGTAGCGGACGATTCCTTCGGTTTCGATGTTCCGCAAGGCAAGATGCATCAGGTCTGCGCCGTCCACCACCCGGGGCCCCGCTCGCGAGGTGTAGGCATTGCCGTCGAGGACCCAGACCGGCACCGAGCCGGGCCATCCGAGCTGGTCGTCGGTCAACCGCTTCAGCTCCCGGAGCGAGCGTTCCAGGCCAAATCCGCACAGCATTACCACGATCACATCGGGACGGCACCGGCCCGCCTCCGCCCAGGTGAGCCGCCGCGAATGCTCGCCCGGCCGGGACGCCGCGTCCTGGCCCCCGGCGATATGAATCAACTCCGGGATCCAGTGGCCCGCGGTAAAGAGCGGGTCGAGCCACTCGATGGTCAGCACCCGGGGCCGCGGGGAATTTCCGCTCTGCCGCGCCAGCCGGCGCAGCCGGTACTGAAGACCGAGGTTCAGCTCCTGCGCCTCGTCCTTGAGGTCCAGCTCGGCGCCGACCGCTTCGATGTCGTTCCAGATTCCGGCCAGGTCTCCGGCATTGAGCGACACGACACGGGGAGCCGGGCTCAGGACGTTCACCAGGCGGTGCACTTCACCATCGGCGACTGCGCACACCTCGCAGAGAGTCTGGCTGATAACCAGGTCCGGGGCCAGCCGCCGGATCTGCTCCGCATTCACCATGACCACCGGCCGGCTCAGCCGGCCCAGCTCGCGCACCGCGGCGTCGATCTTCCCACTGGGCCAGCCCGAGTCGATTGGCGTCGCCGTGACCCGGGGAAGTCCCAGCACCTCGGCCGGGTAGTCGCATTCGTGGGAAATGCCGACCAGCGATGTCGCGGCGCCGAGGGTGGCTACGATCTCGGTCCCGGCGGGGAGCAGCGAAACCACGCGAATCATGGCGGGAACCTAGTGACCTATCACACATGGTGACAGCTGTCACGGTGCAATCGCCCCATCTCTGCCAGACTGTCTCTGCCGCGCGCGGTGGTTCCCGGTGTTCGCGCGCCTGCTGCAGGTGAAAGGGTGGTACCCCAGAATGGGCACGAGAGTGCGGATGGCGGTTTCCGGGCATCACATCAAGTTCCCGGTTGGTCATGAGCGTATCCACGTCCGAAAGACTCGAAAGGCGAAGCCTATGAAACCCGCGGCTATCTTCGGCATCATCCTGATCATCCTGGGCGCTGTCTCCCTGGTCACCAAGGGCTTCAACTTCACCAAGACGGAGACTCACGACCTGGGCCCGATCGACATCACCACCAAGGACACGAAGCACGTGCCGATCGCTCCGATCCTGGGCGGCATCGCGATCGCCGCGGGAGTCGTGCTGGTCTTCACGGGAAATCGCCGTAGCAGCTGATAAGACGGTAGGACGGTAAGACGGTAGGACGGTAAGTTCTTCAGCCCGTCCTCCCAGTAGCGCGAAGGATCCTCTCAATGCTGAGGGGGTCCTTCATTTCATTTGGGGTGACATTGCCAACTCTTTACCGTCCTACCGTCCTACCGTCTTACCGTCTTACCGTCCTCTTCTTAGATTGCGGATCCATCACCCGGCCTTGAACTAATGCATGTCGCCCGACGCACCCTGACGTTCACCGAATCGGTGATCCGTGGAATGACTCGGCTGGCCCGGGAGCACGACGCGATCAACCTGGCGCAGGGCTTTCCGAATTTCCCTACCCCTCAGGTCCTGAAAGACGCCGCGGCCCGGGCGATCGCGGCCGATATCAACCAGTACGCCATCACCTGGGGCGCCAAGCGGCTGCGCGATGCGCTGACCGCGAAGTACCAGGAGTGGTACGGCATGACGGTCGACCCGGAGCGGGAAATCACCATCACCTGCGGCGCCACCGAGGCGATGGCCGCCACGCTCATGGCGATCGTGGACCCGGGGGACGAAGTGATCGTGCCAGAGCCGTTCTACGAGAACTATGGCCCCGACGCGGTGCTCTGCGATGCGAAACCGGTGTACGTGCCGCTGCAGCCGGGAGAGCCGCTCGACCTGGACCGCGTGGCCCGCGCCTTCTCGCCCCGGACCCGGGCCATCATCGTCAACACGCCCAACAATCCGACCGGCCGGGTATTCACCCGGCCGGAGCTCGAGGGCATCGCCGAGCTGTGCCGGAAACATGATGCGTACGCCGTCACCGACGAGATCTACGAGCACATCCGCTACACCGGTCCCCACATTCCGATCGCCGCCCTGCCGGGGATGCGGGAGCGGACCATCACGATCAGTGGCGCTTCCAAAACGTTCAGCGTGACTGGATGGCGGGTCGGCTGGATCATCGCGCCGCCCCGGACCACGGACGCGATCCGCAAGGTGCACGACTTTCTCACCGTGGGTTCGCCCGCCCCGCTGCAGGAGGCGGTTGCCGTCGCGCTCGAATCGTCAGGCCCCGAGTTCTACCGGAATCTCTCGGAAGATTACCGGGCCCGGCGCGACCTCCTCTGCGGAGCGCTGGCCCAGGCCGGTTTCAGGATCACCCCGCCCGAAGGCGCGTACTACGTCCTGGCCGACTTCTCCGGCTTGAGCAGCAAGGACGACGTCGAGTTCAGTCACTGGCTGACTCGCGAGGTCGGGGTCGCGCCGGTACCCGGCTCCAGCTTCTACAGCGAGCCCGGCATGGGACGGAACATCGTGCGCTTCGCGTTCTGTAAGACCGGAGACATGCTGGAGGAAGCGGGCAGGAGATTGAAGGGATTGAAGGGATTGACGGAATTGAAGGGATTGAGTGATTGAGGGGATTGAACCGTTATCTGCCACTACGAATTCGCTCAAGCCGCACGACTGCTCCCGTGTCCCAGGTGGGCGAGGCCGGCGCCCAGCGCGCCCAGTGCGATCGCCGCCAGCGTCATGGTAACCAGGACTTCAGCCACGGCATCGGGCTTCGCTGCCGGGCTGTTGGGGCCCATGAGGCCGAGCAACACCCAGGTGGCCAGCGCCGAAATCAGGGCCGCGACACCAGTGGCCAGCGCCGAAGAAATCACGCCCGACACCCGGCTGAAATGGAAACCTGCCCAGCCGAACAAGAGCAGGGCGCCGACGCTGACATAACCGTAGGGGAAGCGCAGGCTGTCCGCGATCAGGGAGCCCGCAATGAAGTACACGATGAAGACGAGAGTGGTGATGGCGGCGGACCGGACCGGCAATCGCATTAGTGCTCCCAGCGGAGACATCTCAATCTAACACCAGGGCGGATGGCTTATGGCTTATGGCAACTGATGGGAATGGACTTGAAGCAGCGACGATGGGGTTGCTATCTGCCATACGCCATACGCTATGAGCTATTTGTTATTTGCTGCTGTCGGCGGGAATGGCGGGAGTGGCAGCCGCGGACTCATCCGACCCGCCCAACTGGGCATCCGGGGTGAGGATGTCTTCCGGGATGGCGGCGCCGTCGGCGCCGAGCAGCTGGAACAGTTTCCACTGCAGGAGGCGGGCGGTGGAAGGCCGGCCGCCGTTGTACATCACCGAGACGATCAGCACGCCGTCCGGGCGTCCCAGGTAGCCGGTCACGTTAGATACCTGCCCCAGGGTCCCGGTCTTGGCCCGAACGACGCCCTGTCCCAGGCCCCGGTTCAGGTGTCGCAGGGTTCCCACCCCGTTCGCGGGGAGCAGCAGGGGAAAATTCCGCCCTCCCGGAGTGGTCGGAATCCGGGCGAGGTAGTTCACAAACGTCAGTGGCGATGCGCGGTCGTCGTTGGAAAGCCCGCTGCCGTCCACCAGGCGGAGCCCATCGGCGGTTCCCGCCACCAGGCGAACGTGTTCGGTCATGAGCGCGGGTCCCTGCTCTCCAGCTGCCCACCGGAGCAGCAATTCGGCCCCCAGATTCAGGCTGCGCCGGTTCACTTCACTGGCCACCGAATCAAGGACCGGCGAAGTCACCTCGGCCAGGGTCGTCATGATCGGCCCGGGAAGTATGGAGTTGGGATGGGGATTCTCGTTCCACTCGATGCCGGCGTGCTGCAGAGCGCTGGCCCAGGCCCGGGCCAGCACCGCTTTGGGGTCCGAAGCCACCGCGCTGAAGCCGCGCGGGCGGGCCGACACACCGATGGTGCCGTTGACCACCCAGCCGCCGTTGCCGGAAGCGGACAGCGAGAGCCGGCTCCGCCGTCCCGACACCGTCCTTGCACGCATGATGACCAGGGAGCCCACGCCCTCGGGCGCGGCCGCGATCAGCTCCGGCGGTCTCCCCACGCGGGGACCCGGCTGGATCGTGAAGTAGACCACGTTTTCATGGATGGTGAGCGCGCCGATGAGTGGGGCAAATAGCCGCCCCCAGTGCCGGTGAGACCATGCGGTTGGATAGGTCGCGAGCGCCGGGCCGTTGGCGCTCCGGACCTGGAGCGGCCCACTCAAACGGCGGATGCCCAGTTGGGCCAGTTGCTCGGTGAGGTCGACCAGCCTGGGGCCGGCGCCGGAGGGGTTCTCGAGCGAGGGGTCGCCGTTCAGCTCCAGCGCCCAGGAACCCATCCACTCACCGCTCAACGGGTCGATGAACCCGGATCCGACGACCCGAGTAGACCGCCGAGCCGCTCCGCCCAGCACCGTCCGGGCGAACCCGGTGGTGAACAGCTTAACGGTAGAGGCGGGGATCAGGCTGGTCGTCGGCTCGACGCTCCACAGCAATTCGCCCCGTTGGTTGGCAATCGCAATTCCCCAGTCACCCGGTGCGCGCCGACTCGCGGTATGGTACCAGGTAGCCAGTTCCGCCCGTTGAGAGGGCGTAAGAGTCTGGCACTCGGCGGGCATGCCGGGGAGCGAGGCACAGGTGACCAGGACTGAGATTGCGAGCCAACGAGCCATTGAACCAATCCTGCGGTGAATTCGAGGAAGAGCTAAGGTGCAATTCCCAGGCCGCGCCCGGCCCCACCACCGATTTGAAGGTAGCGCGGCAAGCCAATATGGCGATGTGAGTTATGCCCGCGCAACGGGAATACTGATTGTACGGGTTTTCGACAGCGGGAAAGATCAGTCAGTGCGCGAACGCCTCATTGCCCCTACTTGAGCAGCAATTTAGCGATCGTCTGCAGCTGCATGTTGCTCGTGCCCTCGTAGATCGTGCCGATCTTCGCGTCACGATAAAACTTCTCCGCCGGATACTCCCTGGTGTAACCGTACCCGCCGAACAATTCGAGACTCACGGAGGCCACCCGCTCCGCCACCTGGGACGCGAACAGCTTGGCCATCGCCGCCTCCTGGGTGAAGGGCTGGCCGCTGTCCCGAAGCCGGGCCGCGTTATACACCATGCACCGCGCGGCCTCCAGTTCGGTGGCTGCCTGGGCCAGCTGGAACTGCACGCCCTGGAATTCCGCCACCGCCTTGCCGAAAGCTTTGCGTTCCTTGATGTACACGATCGCCGACTCCAGCGCACCCCGCGCGACGCCGATCATCTGGGCGCCAATCCCGATCCGGCCCTCGTTCAGGGTTTCGATCGAGACTTTGTAACCCTGGCCTACCGGGCCCAGCAGGTTGGCCGCAGGCACCATGCAGTTGTCGAGAATGAGTTCCGTAGTGCTCGAGGCCTTGATGCCCAGCTTCTGCTCCCGCTTGCCGACCGAGAAGCCGGGGAAATCACGCTCCACCATGAACGCGGTGATGCCCTTGTAGCCTTTGGAAGGATCGACCGTGGCGAAAACGATGAAGAACCCGGCTTCCGCCCCGTTGGTGATCCACATCTTGCGGCCGTTCAGCTCCCAGTGGTCGCCCTTCTGCACCGCGCGGGTGGCCAGCGAGAACGCATCGCTCCCGCTGCCCGGCTCCGAAAGCGCGTAGGCCCCCAGCAGATCCGTCGCGAGCCGCGGACAGAGCCGGGCCTTCTGCTCATCGGTGGCCCAGTGCAGCACGCAATTGTTGACCAGCGTGTTGTGCACGTCCACGTAGATGGCCGCCGCAGCATCCACCCGGGACAGTTCCTCGATGGCCAGGACCGACAGGAAAATCCCCCCATCCGAGCCGCCATACTGCTCCGGAATCTCGATGGCCATGAGACCCAGCTCGAAGAACTTCTGGATGATCTCCGGCTTGAAGATTCCCTTTTCGTCCATCTCGTGCACGTAAGGCCGCACCTCGGTCTCGGCGAATTCATGCACGGTGGCGCGAAAGAGCTCTTCTTCTTCAGACAGAGTCGTAAGCGCGCGGGGGGCCGCGGACAGGTCCTGCATCAGGCGTTCCTTGCCAGAGTTGTAGTCACGGCTGCAAAGCAGGGGGGGCCGAACTGGGGTGAGTATACAGGAAGCGGGGGCCAGACTCAATGATTTCGGGCAGAATCACCGCTGCAACACCTCTATGGCCACCGGAACCTTCCCCAGAGGTGCCGCCACCTGCACACCCTGTACCCGGTCCCGCACGGCCGCCAGCATTTCCCGGGCAATGGCGACTCCCTCCGCCAGCCCGGCTTCCTTGCCCCGGCCACTCGCCTGTCGCATCCGGTTCAGCACCGCGTCAGGTACGCTGACGCCGGGCACTTCGTTGGCCAGGAATTCCGCGTTTCGCAGGGAGACCAGCGGCCAGATGCCGGCCACGATCGGGACCCGGAGGCCCTCCACCCGGCGGAGAAAGCGGTCGAACTGCTCGATATCGAACACTGGCTGGGTGACGGCAAATTCCGCCCCGGCCTCGGCCTTCCAGGCAAAACGGCGAAGCTCGCGATCCTGGTCGGGAGCCGTGGGGTTCACCCCCACCCCGACGACGAAGCTGGTCGGGCAGCCCAGGTCGTTGCCCCCGGGATCCAGCCCCTGGTTGAGCCGTGCCACCAGGTTGGTCAGGCCGATCGCATCGATATCGAAGACGGCGGTCGCGTCGGGGTAGGGGCCCATTTTCGGCGGATCACCCGTGATGATCAGCAGGTTGTGGAGCCCTCCTGCCGCGGCACCCAGCAGGTCGGACAGCATGCCAAGAAGGTTGCGGTCGCGGCAGCAGTAATGGACCACGGCCTCCATCCCGACTTCCCGCTGAATCAGCAGGGCCGAAATGAGGGCGCCCATCCGGCTCTGCGCCCGGGGGCCGTCCGGCACGTTCACCACGTCCACTCCCGCCGCCTTGAGCTGGCGGCACTGGACGAACATCGGCTCCGGATCGGTTCCCTTGGGAGGCACGATCTCGACGGCGGTGGTGAAGACCCCCTGGGCGATCTTGGCGCCCAGCGCCGAGCGCTGGGCCAGGGGAACCGGTGGCCTCCCCTTGCTCAGCTCCGGCGCCGTCGTGACCATGGTGTGCCGGGGCGAGACGCTCTGGACGAAGCTCACCATCGCCCTGATATGCTCGGGCGTAGTGCCGCAGCAGCCACCCACGAACTTGGCGCCGGCCTCCACCATGCGCCGGGAGTAGCTGGCCATGTACTCCGGGGAGGCCATGTAGATCTTCCGGTCGCCCACGGCGCGGGGGAGCCCGGCGTTGGGCTGCGCCGATATCGGCAGGGTGGTCACCCGGGCCAGCTGTTCCACCGCCTCCAGCACGCCGTGCGGCCCGACCGAGCAGTTCACCCCGATGACCTGGACCGGCATTTCGCTGATCTGCGCGCCGAACGTCAGCGGATCGGTGCCATAGTGAGTGCGGCCGTCTTCCCCCACCGTCATCTGCGCGACGATCGGCAGGTCGGACAGCCCGCGCACCGCGGACACCGCGGCCCGCAACTCCTCGACGTCGCTGAAAGTCTCCAGGATGAAGCCGTCGACCCCGGCGTCCAGCATCCCGGTGACCTGGCGCGCGAATGCCGCCACGGCTTCCACCACCGCGGTCTCGCCGAAGGGCTCGATGCGGACGCCGAGCGGCCCGATGGCGCCCATCACGACCGCACGCCCGGAAGCGGCCTCCCGGGCCAGCCGTACTGCCTCCGAGTTGATTCGCTCCACTTCATCGGCGAGGCCGTAGTTGGCCAGCTTGAACTGGTTGGCGCCGAAGGTATTGGTCTCGATGACCTCGGCGCCGGCCTTCACGTACTCGCGGTGGATATCGCGCACCAGGTCCGGCTGCCGGATGTTCAGCTCGTCATAGCAGACGTTCACGAACACGCCGCGGCCGTAGAGCATGGTGCCCATGGCGCCGTCGAATACATGGACCCGACCATCAGCCAGGAGGTCGAGGAAGGATTTCATGGGCGGTAATAGACGGTAATAGCCGGTAATAGGCGGTAAACAGCCCGTACCTGCCGTGATGTGTCGTGAATCAGATTTGAAATTCGCATATGATCTCCCGCTTCTGATACCGCCCCTTACCGCCTTCTACCGCCCATTACCGCCTGTTTCATAATTCAGATTGGGCGCCAGCCAGCGCTCCACTTCCTCGATCGTCATCCCTTTGCGCCGCGCGTAGTCTTCCACCTGGTCCCGCTCGATCTTGCCCAATCCGAAGTAGCGCGCTTCCGGGTGCCAGAAATACCAGCCGCTGACCGACGCGGCGGGAAGCATCGCGAAACTCTCGGTAAGCGAGATCCTGGCGTGCTGCTCAACCCGCAGGAGATCGAACAGGATCCGCTTCTCGGTGTGATCGGGACAGGCGGGATATCCCGGGGCCGGCCGGATGCCCTGGTAACTCTCCTTGATGAGTGCTTCGGCCCCCAGGGCTTCGCCTGCGGCATAACCCCAGAACTCCGTGCGCACCCGCTGGTGCAGACGCTCGGCAAAGGCTTCGGCCAGCCGGTCGGCCAGGGCCTTGGCGAGGATGCTGCTGTAGTCGTCGTGGTTCGCCTCGTATTCGGCCACCAGCGACTCCAGTCCATGCCCGCTGGTGACGGCGAAGGCGCCGATGTAGTCGCCCACCTCGTTGCCGGCCGGCGCCACGAAATCGGAGAGCGCGTAGTTGGGCCGGCCCGGCGGCTTCACCATCTGCTGCCGGAGCGTATGAATCACGGCGACCGGTTGCCGCAAGCGGTCCACGCCTTCGAACAGCTCGATGTCGTCGTCCGGCGTGCTGCGAGCCGGGAAGAACCCGAATACCCCGCTGGGCCGCAACAGTTTTTCCCGGACGATCCGATCCAGCATCGCCTGGGCGTCCTGGAACAGGGAGGACGCCGCGGGACCGACGGAAGGATCCTGCAGGATCGCGGGGTATTGCCCGGAGAGTTCCCAGGTCCGGAAGAAGGGCGTCCAGTCGATATAGTCGACCAGGTCTTCCAGGGGATAATCCGCCAGCACGTGGCGTCCCAGCATGCCGGGAATCGGGCGGGGCGAAGCGGCCCAGTCGATCCGGGGCCGGTTGGCCCGAGCCTGGGCCAGCGATTGCTTCGGCTGCTGTTCGCGGCGCTCGCTGCGGCTGACCCGGATCTCATCGTACTCTTTGCGGATTCCGCTCTGGAATTCGTCCCGCTGGACCGGGCTCAACAGCGCGCCCGCGACGCCGACCGCGCGGGACGCATCCAGCACGTGAATGGTCGGCCCCGAGTAGCGCGGCTCGATCTTGACGGCCGTGTGGACCCGCGAGGTGGTGGCTCCTCCGATCAGCAGCGGGACCTTGAAGCCCTCCCGCTCCATTTCTCCGGCGATGAAGGACATTTCCTCCAGCGAGGGAGTGATCAGTCCGCTCAAGCCGATCAGGTCGGCCCCGACCGAGCGCGCGGTTTCCAGGATCTTCGCGCAGGGCACCATTACGCCGAGATCGATCACTTCGAAGTTGTTGCACTGGAGGACGACGCCGACAATGTTCTTTCCGATATCATGCACGTCACCCTTCACCGTGGCCATCACGACCCGGCCCTTGGTTTTCGAGTCGCCTTCCCGCCGCTGGGCCTCCAGGTAGGGAATCAGGTGGGCAACCGCTTTCTTCATGACCCGGGCGCTCTTCACCACCTGGGGCAGGAACATCTTGCCGGCGCCGAACAGGTCTCCCACCACGTTCATTCCCGCCATGAGCGGGCCTTCGATCACTTCGATCGGATGCTCCGCCAGGTGCCGGGCTTCCTCGGTGTCTTCGATGACGAAGTCGGTGATACCGTTGACCAGGGCATGCGTCAGCCGCTCGTTCACCGTCCCGTTGCGCCAGGCCAGCACTTCCGCGGGGGCGACTTCGCGACCTTCGACCTTGTCGGCGATGGCCAGCAGCCGCTCCGTGGAATCGGCCCGGCGATTGAGCACGACGTCCTCCACGATTTCCAGCAGGTCCTTCGGGATGTCGCTGTAGATGGTGAGCTGCCCGGCGTTCACGATGCCCATGTCCATGCCGGCCTTGATGGCGTGGTACAGAAACACCGAGTGTATGGCTTCCCTGACCGGCTTGTTGCCCCGGAAGGCGAACGAGACGTTGCTGACCCCGCCGCTGATCCGGGCATGGGGTAGCGTCGCCTTGATGCGCCGGGTGGCCTCGATGAACTCTACGGCGTAGTTGTTGTGCTCCTCGATCCCGGTCGCGATGGCAAAGATGTTGGGGTCGAAGATGATGTCCTCGGGCGGGAACCCGGCATTCTCGGTCAACAGCTTATAGGCCCGGGCGCAGATGGCGACCTTGCGCTCCGCGGTGTCGGCCTGGCCCTGCTCGTCGAACGCCATCACGATGACCGCCGCGCCGTAGCGCCGCACCAGCCGGGCGTGGTGGAGGAACTGTTCCTCCCCTTCCTTCATGCTGATCGAGTTGACGATGCCCTTGCCCTGCACGTGCTGCAGCCCCGCCTCGATGACTTCCCAGCGCGAGGAGTCGATGACCACCGGGACCCGGCTGATGTCAGGCTCCGCCGCGATCAGGTCCAGAAACGTCACCATGGCCTGGCGGGAGTCCAGCATACCTTCGTCCAGGTTGATGTCGATCATCTGGGCGCCGTTGGCGACCTGTTGCCGCGCAATAGCCAGCCCGGCGTCGTAATCGCCAGCCAGGATCAGTTTGGCGAACGCGGCCGACCCGGTGACATTGGTGCGCTCCCCGATATTGACGAAGAGGGTATCGGGCCCGACGGTGAGGGGCTCGAGCCCGCTCAACCGGAGATGGTGCGGGAGTTCCGGACGCTGGCGGGGCGGATGCGCGGCCACCGCCTCTGCCAGCGCGCGGATGTGCGCCGGCGTAGTCCCGCAGCACCCGCCCACGATGTTGACCAGCCCGTGCTCGGCGAATTCTCCGAGCACCGCCGCCATGTGCTCCGGCGTATCGTCGTAGCCGCCGAATTCGTTGGGAAGCCCGGCGTTGGGGTGCGCGCTAACGTAGACCGGTGCGATCCGGGAAAGTTCCTGGACGTAGGACCGAAGCTGGGTGGCGCCAAGGGCGCAGTTGAGCCCGATGCTCAACGGCGCCGCATGGGCGACCGAATGCCAGAATGCCTCGGTCGTCTGTCCCGAAAGGGTGCGGCCGCTGGCATCGGTAATGGTGCCGGAGATCATCACCGGCAGCCGTTCGCCCAGCTCCTCGAATACCGATTCCACGGCGAAGATCGCGGCCTTGCAGTTGAGGGTATCGAACACGGTCTCGATCAGGATGAGATCGGCGCCGCCTTCGATCAGGCCGAGGGTCGCCTCGCGGTAGCCCTCCTTGAGGCTCGCGAAATCGATGTTGCGGAAGCCGGGGCGATTCACGTCGGGCGAGATCGTGGCGGTGCGGTTGGTCGGCCCCAGCACCCCGGCGACGAAACGGGGCCGGTCCGGCCCTTCCAGGCCGTCGGCCGCATCTCGCGCCAGCCGGGCGGCCTCCCGGTTCAACTCGCGGGCGATCGACTCGAGCCCGTAGTCCGACAGTGCTACCGGGGTCGCCGTGAAAGTGTTGGTCTCCACGATGTCCGCGCCGGCTTCGAGGTAGGCGGTATGAATGGCGCGGATGATGGCCGGCTGGGTCAGGCTGAGGAGGTCGTGATTGCCCTTCAGGTCCCGCGGGTGGTTGGCGAAGCGGGTCCCCCGGTAGTCCTTCTCTTCCAGCCGGTAACTCTGGACCATGGTCCCCATGGCACCGTCCAGCACCAGGATCCGGCGGGCCAGCAATTGCTCGATTGCGGCCTGGCGGGAGGTGCGAGTCCAAAGCCCAACTTGGGTTGCAGTCATTCTCGTTGATTCAGGTGAGCGGTAAGCACTAAGCGGGACTGCGATTCAAGATCCTGGACGCTTACTGCTCACCGCTTACTGCTTACTGTAAAAGAAAAATGCCCGGTGCCAAAACGGGGCGCGGGGCGGCGTTTTAGCAATTTGTTTAACGTGGCTGCAATATGCGCAAATCACCACGAGCTTCAGTTGTATCCGGATTGTAATCGCATGGACCGCCGAACGCCAATGCGGCGCTATCCCGTTCCGGCTTCCAGCAAGGCGCGGGCGGATGCCAGGGTCACTCCCGTTGCGTAGAGGGTCTTGCGACGCCCGGTCGAACCGGAATGAATCCGCAGGGCCGCTTTCGAGATTCCCAGCTCGCCGGCCAGAAATCGTATCAGCTCGTCGTTGGCCGCCCCGTCCACCGGAGGCGCCGCCAGCCGAATCCTGATCCGGCCTTCGTGCAAGCCGGCGATTTCCGAACGCGAGGCGCGAGGTTGGACCTGGACCTGGAGCCGAATCCCGCCGGAGATTGCGGATATCGGGCCTGGTTCGGAGGTCACGGCAGGGTGCCGAGTATGCGAAGCACCGCCCAGTGGGTCAGGAACAGCGCGAAGTACGCAACCAGCGGGCTCAGATCGATCACTCCGTAGGGCGGAAGCATCCGGCGGATGGGTTCCACTATCCAATCGGTGAGGAAATAGGCCAGCCGGGTCACCCGATTGTACCGCCCCATGCCGATCCAGGACCCGATCACCCGAACGATGATGGCCGTGGTAAGAAGGAAGTAGGCCAGGTCCGCCACAAAGCGCGCCCACTCCCGAAACCCGCCGTGGGACAATGCCTCCACATAGTAAGCCGTGCTGACCAGCCACTGAGTGAGGGCCAACAGAAACAGCCCCAGCGCCCCCACGATACCGACCAGCCAGATCGGCGCGTCCTGGGGGTTGCCTCCTAAGCGGACGACTCGGCGCTCAAATGGAATCATGATGGGGTCACAGAGACGCCGGACACCCCGGGCCAGGCCGCCGAAGGCGTTGATCTTTCCGCGCCTTGCCGCCCAGTACACCACCGCGACCAGCAAAGAGAGGAAGAAAACCGCCGCCACGGTGTAACGGGCAGCGGCGTTGATCGTTGCGACGACTTCCAGGGAGGGACGGGCGGAGGGGGTCAGGGCCGGACTTTCAGGGTGGTGGACCCGCCGGTGACGGGGGTGCAGACAACTGAGAATTCGCCGCCGCTGATCGCAGCTTCTTCCAGGATTGAGCTGGTAGCCCGGCAATTCCGCAACACGTGAACACCCAGATTCCTGAACTCGACCTCCACCGTGGGCTCGCCGCCACTGACGCTGAGCGTGCGGCTGGTGCTGTGGGTCAGTTCGTCCACGCCCATTTCGCGAAGGGAGCGGGGCAGCCGGCCCCGGTGGGCGCTCTTGTAACTCATGGCCTGGTCCACCAGGTCGTACAGTTCGCGGCTGAGGACCACGGCTTCCGCTTGAGGGCTAGAGGCGGAATCCGCGGCGGCGACTGGAGCGGGTGCGGGCTTGTCCTTGCCGGAGCAGCCGGCAAGGAGCAGCGTCGCGAAAAGAAGAGGACGCGAGGGCACGAGTGGTCTCCGAGGATCATGGGGGTGACTTTGAATGATAACAAGAAAGGCCCGGCGGGTGCCGGGCCTTGACGGGGTGCGGACGCCGTCGGGCGCGCCGCAGTGCGCCCCTACTCGCCGATACGCTTCTCCATCAGAAACCAGGGGCGTTTGCCGATGTACTCCTTGCGGGTGAGAATCTGGTTCCACCCGAAGGCCACCAGGAACGCCTCGGAACGCTGATCGTCGGTCCAGAACTCGGCGACGTGAGCGCCCGACTCTATAGCTCGTTGCTCGAATGCCTGGAGCAGCCGGTGGGCGTGGCCCTGGTGCCGCTCTTCCTGAGAAACCGCCAGCTCCAACAGCTGAGCAACACCCCCCTGCAGGGAATAGCGCAGCCCGCCGATCCAGTCCCCGATCTCATTGCTCAAGACCAGGTAGCGGTCGTCCCGGTGACTGTCGAGGCCGGTTTCCTCGTCATGGCGAAGCAGGAGGTCCGCGAACCATTCCGCGAACTCCTCGCCCTTTTCCATGTCTCGGATGACTACGTCGCTGGTTTCCATGTTTTGCTCAGGTAAATCTACAGGCGCTGAATCTCGCAATCTTGGTGCCATTCGTCTCTTCCGTTCCGCCTCAGTTCCGGCCCTGGGGGCGGATACCGAAAGCCTGGGATTTTCACCGGGTATTCCGAATGCAACCTCTGGAATCGCTTTGGCTTAGCTCACTACCGGCCGGTCGCGCCGTCGCCAGAGTGAGCGATGGCAATGCGCCACGCCGCTGCCGCTCTCATGCCGCTTTTGTGACCACCTGGACACGAAAACCGACCAGTTTGACGGCCTTCCAAAAGAGAACGTTTGAGCCGCGGTAAAGGTTCACAGGGTTCACTTTGTCTTGCACTGGGTGGTGACAGGAGGCCGGCGGCCGCAGGCGATCTGGTCGTCCATGCCGTTGGTGACCGGTCCACACGCCGTCATCTGAGCGGAATGGGCGGCCTCCGATTCTGACTCATGCGACGCGGTGGCGCAGTTGCGCTGACCGTTGAATTCGACGCAGACCTCGCAGGTGTACTTCTGTGCCGAGAGGGTATTGTAAAGCAGCAATGCGGCGAAGGCGACGATTGCGATAATGGTGATGATCTTGCCGCGCTTCATACCGGCTCAGCCTCTCACCAGTGCCGCGATGGCCTGGACCGAACCGAGCAGCCACATGACGAGTCCCGCGATGGCCGCCTGGCCCAGGGAGACCTTTCCCTTCACCCGGAGCCCGATCACCAGCAGCACGGTGCTCCAGATGATGAACAGGTCGAGCCGGCCGGCCATTGCCGCCATGCCGGCGCTCGTCTTCTCCGGGTCCATGAACCGCGCCGGGCCAAGGGTCACCGAGGCAATTCCCTTCAGTTTTTCATCCGGCAGCACCGCCGCCTGAATTGCCATCAGGATGCCGCTGATCAGGCGGGGGAAATAGGAGTAGACGGAAATCATGAGCGCTTCGCCCAGCGACTCCACGGCCCCGACCATCTTGCCTACCAGCCAAAAGAAGAGGCCGACCAGCAATGGTATGACCGCGGTCGCGGCGATGATGATGTATTTGAAGAAGCCGCCGATTTTCTGGAATCCCGCGCGGTTCTGCTCCAGCTGTTCCGGCGTCCAGTGCTGCTTGATGGCCTGCGCGGCCAGGGCGCGCGCCGAATCGGCCTCGCCCAAGGGCCTGAGGAGTTCCCAGGTGGCGAAGGTGATGATCGCGGTGAGCACGACCAGCACCAGCAACGGAATCCCCCAGTCGTTGCCTCCCCGGCGGGCGAACACCCGGCTGGGAGCGTAGAAGATTTCCAGGAAATCTTCCCAGATGGCTGCCTTCGGGGGGGACACGGCGTCAGTCATGCGGGCTCCGGAGAATCAGGAAACGCGGCCTTCGGACGGACCTGCGACGTTTGCGGCTACCCACGCTGCGTAATCTTCACTGGCACCCACAATAGGCACCGCGATGATCTCGGGATTCTGATAGGTATGCAGCTGACGGATCCGGGTCTCCAGCGCGGGGAAGAGTTCGGCCGTGGTTTTGAGCGCGCAGTGCCACTCTTCGGCGCTGTCCACCCGGCCTTCCCACCAGTAGTAACTGGTCAGCGGCCCGGCCACCTGCCCGCAAGCGGCGAGCCGCTCGGTGACCAGGGTGTGAACCAGCTTCTCGGCATCCGGCCGGGAACCCGCCGTCGTATTTATTTGCAGCAGCGCGGGGTTCACAGGGTGCCGCCGCCGGTCCAGCTGTTAACTGGGGATCCTGGTATCCGCGCCCCGCTTGCCGTCGTCAATCGGGACGACGGCGGTTCGCCATCCGGAGCTGAACTGGACCGTCAGGCGGTGGCCCAGGCTGTCAGCCTGAATGCTTACGATGTCGGGGAACTGTCGGGAGTAGGCTATGGCTACCCGGGCCGGGGCGCCGATGCCGGAGTTGTAGGGCCGGCCGAATTCCCGGCCGATCGCCACAGCAATTGCCTGCTCCCGGCCGTAGGAGGCGAACTGGTCGGCCGGGAGCAGCCCGTTCTGGTTCTTGAGGTGGTCGGCAAGCGGATAGTCACGGCATGCCGCCAGGCCGATCAGGGCGAGCAGGACAATTGCTGGGCGTTTCATGGTGTATCCAGGGCCGAAGAGGTCGGTCCAGCGTCAATTCGGTAGCGCAAACTCAGGCACCAATATATCTATGGCCCACCTATGCTGAAACTGTCTCGCCGCTCCCGGGCGGCCGGGGCCCTCGGCTCCCTCTCCTGGAGCGGGTCTTTCTAATTCCTCCGGTCACCCGAAAGGGTGACGTGGCCGATGACTACCACGGCACCGTCATCTCCGACCCGTACCGCTGGCTCGAGGACGACAACTCGGCGGAAACCGCGGCGTGGGTCGAGGCCCAGAACGCGGTCACTTTCGCCCACCTGGCGAGCATTCCGGCACGGGTAGCCATCCAGCAACGGCTCACCGCACTCTGGAACTACGAGCGCTACTCCGCACCGTTCATCCGGGCCGGCCGGTATTTCTATTTCCGCAACGACGGCCTCCAGAACCAGGCCGTACTGTACGTGCAGCCCACCCTCGACTCTCCGCCTGAAGTCGTCATCGACCCCAACACGCTCTCGCCGGACGGGACCGTCGCGCTCAGCGTCGCCGAAGTCTCACCGGGAGGCGGATTGCTGGTGTATGGAACGTCGGCCAGCGGCTCGGACTGGCAGGAATTTCGGGTTCGCGACCTCGAGCGCGGGGAGGATCGGAGCGACCGGCTGGAATGGATCAAGTTCTCCGGGGCGTCGTGGACGAGTGACGAGCGGGGATTCTTCTATGGCCGGTATCCGGAGCCGGCTCCGGGGGACGCGCTGAGCGGGACCAACCGGTTCATGAGACTGTACTATCACCGGCTGGGCACGCCGCAGGACCAGGACCAGCTGATTTACGAACGGCCGGACCAACCGGACTGGGGCTTCGGTGCCGCCGTCACCGATGACGGGCGCTATCTGGCGATGCTGGTATGGCTGGGGACCGACGCCCGGAATCGCTTCTACTACGTGGACCTGGGTACCGGGCAGCAGCCTTCCCTGGAAAACCCGGTGGTCCAGCTGCTGGACGAATTCGATGCCGCGTACCACCTGATCGACAATGACGGCCCGGTCTTCTATTTCGTAACCGACCTCGATGCTCCCCGCCGCCGGGTTATCGCCATCGATGTCCGCCGGCCGGGCCGGGAGCACTGGCGGGAGATCATTCCGGAGTCGGCCGGAGTCATCAGCTCGGTCGACGTGATCGGCGGCCAGCTGGTGGTGGACTACCTGGAGGATGCCCACTCGGTCCTCAAGCTATTCACTCTTGATGGAGCGCTGGTACGGGAAGTGCCGCTCCCCGGAATCGGCACCGTGCTGGTGAGCGAAGGCCGGAAGGAGGACCCGGAGATGTTCTACACCTTCACGTCCCAGCTCTATCCTTCGACGGCGTTCCGCTATGATTTTCATACCGGGAAGAGCACGATCTTCAAGGCTCCCAAGGTCGATTTCAATCCCACGAAATACGTCACCAGCCAGGTGTTCTATCCCAGCCGGGACGGCACCCGGATTCCAATGTTCATTACCCACCGGGCCGACCTCGAGCGGAACGGGGCCAATCCGGCGTACCTCACCGGATACGGCGGGTTCGACATCAGCATCGTCCCCGCGTTCTCACCGGGCGCGGTGGTCTGGCTGGAGATGGGCGGGATACTGGCCGAGCCCAATCTCCGGGGCGGAGGAGAGTACGGCGAAGATTGGCACAAGGCGGGGATGTTCGAGAGGAAGCAGAACGTTTTCGACGACTTCATTGCGGCCGCCGAGTACCTCGTGCGGGAGCAGTACACGGAGCCGGACCGGCTGGCGATCGCCGGTGGGTCCAACGGCGGGCTCCTGGTCGGCGCGGCGATGACCCAGCGTCCAGACCTTTTTGCCGCGGCGCTGCCCGCGGTCGGGGTGATGGACATGCTCCGTTTCCATCGGTTTACCATCGGCTGGGCCTGGGTGGCGGAGTATGGTTCGGCCGACGACGCGGGCCAGTTCCCCTACCTTCTGGCGTATTCGCCGTTGCACAACCTGAAGCCGGGGACCGACTACCCGGCCACCCTGATTACGACGGCGGATCATGACGACCGGGTGGTTCCGGCCCATTCCTTCAAGTTCGCGGCAGCGCTACAGGCCGCGAACACCGGCCGGCGACCGGCCCTGATCCGGGTGGAGGTCAAGGCGGGACATGGGGCCGGGAAACCGATCTCCAAGGTCATCGAGGAGCAGGCCGACCGCTGGGCATTCCTGGTCCGGCATCTGGACATGACGCCCGGGCTGCCTTAAGTAGCTACCACCCTGAAAGGTGCTGCCATTGAACCGGCCATCCCGCTCCTACACAGGTTCCATCAAGCGCAGCGACACGCGGCGCAAGTTGCTCATCATTGACGACGACCGGGCCTTCGTAGTGCTGGCCGCCGCCATTCTGCGCGACGCTGGCTACATGGTGCTCGAATCCTATGATGCCATGCAGGGGTTCATGTATGCCCAGCACGATCCCCCCGACCTGATCCTGCTCGACATGCTGATGCCGGCGGGCGGCGGGATGAATGTGCTGGAGAAGCTCAAGACCGTCCCCCACCTCGCCACCATTCCAGTGGTGGTGGTAACCGCCAGCACCGACGATGACCTGGAGGAAACGGTCAAGAAGGCCGGTGCGGTCAATCTGCTTCGCAAACCGCTGGACCGTGACGGAATGCTCGCCCTGGTCCGCCAGGTGATCGACAGTCCGGCTTCCGAATAGCCTTTTGTCCTCCTGATGTCGAATCAGCTTGTTGCCCTTCTTGCTGTTCTGATCCTCGGCGTCGCCGTCTTGTACTCGGTCGTGGGTCATGCCGGGGCATCAGGATACCTGGCGGTCATGGGACTGCTCGGTGTGGCCCCTCTGGTCATGAAGCCCACTGCGCTGGTGCTGAACATCTTCGTCGCTGTGGTCACCTCTACCAAGTTCTATCGCGCGGGACATTTCTCCTTTCGGCTGTTCTGGCCCTTCGCGCTGGCGTCGGTTCCCTTTGCTTTCCTTGGTGGCGCCCTCACGCTGCCCAGCCACTGGTACAAAGTCGCTGTCGGTGTTCTCCTGCTGTATTCCGCCGTCCAGATGTTCTTCACTCGCCGGGCCATTGCCGAAAAAGCGCTCACACAACCGCCACTCCCGTTCGCCCTGGCGATCGGGTCGGTGATCGGGCTGGTCTCGGGTCTTATCGGCGTCGGTGGCGGGATCTTTCTCAGCCCAATTCTGCTCCTGGCGGGCTGGGCCGGGGTGCGAGAAGCTGCGGCCGTATCCGCGCTATTTATCCTGGTCAACTCCATCGCGGCCCTGCTGGGGCACGTCACGGCGGTCGCTGGCCTACCGTCGGTTTTGCCGGTGTTTGTCGTCGCTGCCGTCACCGGAGGGTGGATCGGAGCGAGCTACGGGAGTCGACGGCTGCCGCCAACCGCGCTCCGTCAAGCACTCGCGCTCGTGCTCGTCATTGCCGGGGTCAAGCTGATACTCGTCTGAGTCGAAAACGGCAGGCCGCCATTGGTGGCCGAAGTGACGCAGCGGGCGGTGGATGCCCTGGGATTGGAAGAGGGAGCGTTGGTGTATGCCGCGTTTAAAGCGACCGGGGTGGCGCCTTACCGTTGAGAGTTTGGTTGCGGGGTCATCCGGGCACCTTTGAGAAACGACCGTTTTCAACTCAGAGACTCAAAGACTCAGAGAAAAAGGCGTATGGTTGTATCGGTCGTCATCATTCGAGTCTGCCGTAAGGGATGTTGCCATACACAATAGTCTCTGAGTCTCTGAGGCTCTGAGTTGAAAAAGGTGGGCGGCGAAGGAACCCCAAGGGACAAACCACGACCGTACCATCAGAGCCTCAACGCATCTATCTTTGCCATCCCAATTCTCCCTGGTACTACGATGAGTGGCATCTCCAGTATCCCTAATCCGAAGAACGAGCCGGTGCTCTCATACGCGCCCGGGTCCCCGGAGCGCAAGACTCTGAAGGCCAAGGTCGCCGAGATGAGCCGCGAGGTAGTGGACATTCCCTGCGTGGTCGGCGGAAAGGACGTGAAGAGCGGGAAGACCGTGAACGTGGTCGCGCCGCATTGCCACAAGCACGTGCTGGCCCGGGTCCACCAGGCGGACGCCGACACCATCCACAGCGCGATCGTGGCCGCGAACGCGGCGCAACGGGAATGGGGGAGTTGGACGTTTGAGGACCGGGCCGCGGTCTTTCTCCGGGCGGCGGACCTGCTCGCCGGGCCCTGGCGCGCGGTGCTGAATGGCGCCACCATGCTGGGCCAGAGCAAGACCGCCCACCAGGCCGAGATCGACAGCGCCTGCGAGCTGATCGATTTCCTCCGCTTCAACGTTCACTTCGCCGAGCGACTGTACCGGGAGCAGCCGGAGTCGTCCCCGGGCATCTGGAACCGGATGGACCACCGGCCGCTCGAGGGATTCGTCTACGCCATCACGCCATTCAACTTCACCGCGATCGGCGGTAACCTGCCGACCGCGCCGGCGCTGCTGGGCAACGTGGTGGTGTGGAAGCCCGCGGCGACCGCATCGCTCAGCAACTACCTGTTTCTCCGCTTGCTGGAAGCGGCCGGCCTCCCGCCCGGCGTCATCAACTTCATTCCCGGCAGCGCCGCCCAGGTGAGCGACATCGTCCTCAAGGAGCCCAGCCTGGCCGGTATCCACTTCACCGGCTCGACCGAGGTGTTCCAGTCGTTGTGGAAGATTGTCTCGGGGAATTTGCCGAGCTATCGCACCTATCCCCGGCTGGTCGGGGAGACCGGCGGCAAGGACTTCATCGTGGCCCACGCGAGCGCGGACCCCAGGGCGCTGGCGGTAGGAATGGTGCGGGGCGCCTTTGAGTACCAGGGCCAGAAGTGCAGCGCCGCCTCACGGGCCTACGTGCCGGATAATCTCTGGCCCGAAGTGAAGGACAGCGTGCTGGAGATGATGGCGGCGATCAAGATGGGCGACGTGAGCGATTTCAGGAACTTCATGGGCGCGGTGATCGACCAGAAGGCGTTTGACCGGATCAAGGCGTACCTGGACCAGGCCGGGACCGCGCCCGGCGTGAAGATCCTGGCCGGCGGCAAGGCGGACAACGGCACCGGATATTTCATCGAGCCCACGCTGATCCAGGTGGACGACCCGATGTACCGGACGATGTGCGAGGAGATCTTCGGGCCGGTCTTGACCGTCCACGTGTATCCGGCCCAGCAATGGAGCGAGACTCTGGAGCTGGTGGACCGGACCAGTCCGTACAGCCTGACCGGCGCGGTCTTCGCCCGGGACCGGAGCGCGGTCATCGAGGCAGAAAAGACTCTCAGGAACGCGGCGGGAAATTTCTACATCAACGACAAACCGACCGGCGCAGTGGTCGGGCAGCAGCCGTTCGGCGGCGCCCGGGCGAGCGGCACCAACGACAAGGCGGGCTCGATCCTGAACCTGGTGCGGTGGATCTCGCCCCGGACCATCAAGGAGACGTTCGTGCCGCCGGTGGACTGGCGGTATCCGTTCATGGATTTAGAGATCTAGAGATTTAGTGATTGAGTGATTGTTGATCTGGTCACGCCAAATCACTAAATCACTAAATCACTCAATCCTTGTAGATCACTCCGCCCTTCATCACGAACCCAACCCGTTGCAGGGCGGTGATGTCCGCCAGCGGATCCTCGCTGACCGCGATGATGTCGGCGTAACGTCCGGGCGCGATGGCGCCCAGGTTGGCACTCTGGTCCAGCAGCGCGGCTGCGACGCTGGTGGTTGACTTGATCGCCTGCATCGGCGTCATCCCGTAACGCACCATGTAGGCCAGCTCCTGGGCCTGGTTCTCGGTCCACGCATAGCCGCCCGCATCGGTCCCATAGGAGATATAGGGAAGCGCGCCGCGGCGGAGCGCCTCGCCGAACGCCGCCTTTTCGATCTCCACCATCCGGGGCCAGATCCCTCCGCGCCCCTCCGCCACGTAGGCTCCCACGAAAATCGTGGGACACCAGTAGACTTTCTGCTGCACCATGCGGTCGATCAGGTCCGGCGTGAGTCCGTCGCCATGCTCGATCGAGTTGACTCCGGCCCGGAGGGCGGCGTCGATCCCGTCCCACCCGATGGCGTGGGCCGCCACCTTGCGGCCCAGGCGGTGGGCCTCGTCCACGATGGCCTTCATCTCTTCATCGGTGAAGTTGACCCAGCTGTGCAGCTTGTTGTCCGGCCCGATGAAATATCGGCGGTCCGCATAGAACTTGATCCAGTCCGCCCCGTGGGCGACCTGCTCCCGCACCGCCTTCCGGATGTCGTCCACGCCGTCCACGATCCACACGCCGTGGGGGACGTCGAGTTCCCAGGAGTAGCCGTTGAGCGGATACATGCCGGTGGGCGCCATCGCGCGGGTGGAGACGAACATCCGGGGACCGGGCACAATGCCGCGGTTGATGGCCAGCTTCACGTCCACGTCGGCATACATGGCGCCCTCGGTCTCCAGGTCCCGCATGGCGGTGTAGCCGTTCATCAGCGCAATGCGCACCGCTGCGACGGCCCGGATGGCGCGATAGGGAATCGATTCCTTGAGCAGCTGCTCGTCGTAGTCGGCGGCGGTGATGTCGCCCTGGAGCAGGATATGAGTGTGATTGTCGATCATCCCGGGCAGCACGGTCCGATCATGCAGGTCCACCACCGTGGCACCGGCGGCCCGCCCGGCCAACTCGGCCCAGGGACCGACCGCGGTGATCCGTTCTCCTTCGACCAGGATGCCCTGGTCGGTGCGGGACTGGTCGGCGAGGCCGTCAATGAGCCGGCCGGCGTGTATCAAGATCCGCGCGGGGGGAGGCGTCTGGGCGAGGAGTGGGGGGCAGATCAGAGCCATGATTACCAACAAACAGCGTGCAGGGTGCAGGGTGCAGGGTGCAGAGGAAAGGGCGTGCAGCGTGCGACGTGCAGCGAAACCCCACCCGGTTCCCTCTCGACCCTGCACCCCGCACCCCGCACGCAGGTTGCCCTGCACACTGCACCCTGTACTCTGCACGCTTTTCGAAGTGAGCATCGAGAACTCCGGTTGCGGTATGGGTTAGCTTTGGGCCGTACAAGATGCGTTCCCCCGACCGGGAATCAAGGAGTCCGCTTGGAAATCATGGTTCCCCTCCACAAGCATCCGCTGCCGCATCCCCGCAGCCACTTCGTCAACATCGTGCGCACCTTCGCATTCCTGGGGTTCCTCGGCCTCGTCCTGCTGTTCTCGATGATTCTTGCCGAGGGGAAGGTCCCTTTCCCTCCCCTGCAAGTCACCATTGAGCTGGTCGTCGTGGGCCTGGCCGGTATGCTGCTCACTTATCGCCACGTCCGGCTGGGTGGCGCCATCATGTTCTTCGCGATGATCGGCGCGGTGGCGTTCACACCCAGGGAACTGCTGGAATGGCGGCCCTGGCTGTTGGGAATCCTGGGGTACGCCGCGCTCCTCGGCCTGCTGTTCCTGCTGGCGCCCCGTGCCGCCGCGAGAAACCAAGGCACTGCAATAACTTGACGCCTCATCCGCCGGCAGTAGTTTAAGCTTGAGGTGAAACCAACCCCCGACAGGAACTATCCGCCCGATCAGGACCGGGCGCTCCGCACCTGGATCTCGCTGGCGCGATGTTACGCGTCGGTGAGCCGGGCGACGGACCGGATGATTCGTGCCTACGGCCTCACCACCCCGCAGTTCGCGCTGATGGAAGCGCTCTACCATCTCGGTTCTCTCCCGCTCAGTGAAATCGGCCAGAAGCTGCTGGTGACCAGCGGCAACGTGACGTACGTGATGGACAACCTGGTCGAGCTGGGCCTGGTGTCGCGGGAACGCTGCGAGGATGACCGCCGGGTGATTTATGCCCTGCTGACGCCGAAGGGCGAAGCGATGATCGAGCGGATATTTCCCCGGCATGCCAAGGAGGTACGCGAGTTGTTCGGCGTCCTCTCGCCGGAAGAACAGAACCACCTCCGCGACCTGCTCAAGAAGCTGGGCCGGGCCGAGCGTATCGACGCCGAGCAGGCGGTGTAGGCGGCAGCATTCTCTTGCTGTACCCGTCCAAGCTTTCTACCTTGGTATACCTCCTCGAAAAGGCCGCCGATGTCGGGTCGTTTTTTGAGCTCCGACGACTTTGACGAGAAAGCCCACCAACTTTACAACGAAGGCCGCTACGAAGAAGCACTGACCATGCTGAACGAGGGTCTTTCCCTCTATCCTCAGGCAGTCGAACTCAACGTCGGTAAGGCTTACGCCCACCTGGCCCGGGAAGAATACGCCTGGGCTCGCCGCAGCTTCGAGAGCTCGCTCTGTCTCGAGCCGGACCACGAGGACGGGCTGGCCGGCTTCGGTGAAATCCTCCTCAAGCTGGGCGACCGTGCCGGGGCCCTCGCGGCCTTCGAGCGGATCCTCGTCCTGGGCTTCCAGGACGATCACGACCTCATGCTCCAGGTCGGCCGGGCGCTGTTCCGCGAGGGCCTGCTGCACCATGCCCACCGCTTCTTCGAGCTGGCGGTGAATGCGCAGCCCGAATCGCCGGAGGCCGCGGCCTGCACCGGCTACGCGGCCCACCGGCTGGGGCACGACGGTACCGCGCTGTACTGGTTGCGTCGCGCCCTGGAGCTGGACCCGGACCACTCGGAATCGCGGATCTACCTGGCCAACATGCTGTACGACCGGGGCGAGTCGGAGGCGGCCCTGTACCAGCTGGAGCGCACCGTCCCCGACGATCATTTCGATGAGCTGGGACTCTGGCGCTACATCGAGTTGAAGAAGAGCCTGTACCGGCTCCCCGACGACGATCCCGAGCTGTCGCCCTGGCTGACCCGGCTGCTGGAAGTGGCGGGCGAGCCGGACTCGGTGGACCTGCTGCTGGCCGAGGTCGAAGCGCAACAGCCGGACGGCAGCGTGCGGGACCCGCACCAGCTGGAATTGTTCGGCACCCTGGTGGCCGAGCTGCATACCATGCAGAAGAAGCCGTCCATCGGCGACGGACACCAGGTCACCACCCTGTCGGGCCGGACCTTCAAGGGCAGCTGGGACGAGATCCTCTTCCAGATGAAAGCGGCCGACGACGAGTGGGCCGACGCGACCCTGGCCGACTTCATGCTTTCACTGGCCGAACGGGGCCGGGCCGAAACCGGCATCATCATCCCGGTCACCGACTCCGAGGCGTTCTTCCGTGCCAGCGCCCAGGCCGGTGTGCTGCGCATTCTGCAGTGATCGAACTCGAGAACGTTTCCAAGACCTACATCTCACTGTTCCGGAGCCGGCGAGTGGAAGCACTCGCCGGTTTGACCTTGAGCGTTGCCCGGGGCGAAGTGTTCGGCATCGCCGGACCCAACGGGGCCGGCAAGTCCACGATGCTGTCGATCCTGCTCGGGTACCTGCGACCCACGGCGGGACAGGCCCGGCTGGACGGCCACCATCCGCGACGGTACGTCGAGCAGAGCGGCGTCTCCTACCTGACCGAGCTGGTTTCCATTCCGCCGCGCTGGAACCTGGAGTCCGCGCTCTTCCGTTATGCGGCCCTGTCCAACCTGCCGCGGCATGTCGCCCGGGAACGAGTGGCCCTCGCGATGGAAACCCTGGGGCTGGCGGAGCACCGAAAGAAGCAGGTGCGCCAGCTGTCCAAGGGCAATCTCCAGCGGCTGGGTATCGCACAGGCGCTGCTGGCCGATTCCGACCTGGTGATCTTCGACGAGCCGACCCACGGACTGGACCCGGTGTGGACTCAGAAATTTCGTGACATCGTCACTGAGCTGAGGCGGCCCTCCCGCACCATTCTGATCGCCTCTCACAACCTGGACGAGCTGGAGCGGCTGGCGGACCGGGTCGGGATCATGAGCCAGGGGCGGCTCCAGCGCATCGTGACGGCGGGAGGTGCGCACACCGGCGGGGCCTATCGCCTGGTCCTGGCCCAGCCGGTTCCCGGCCTGGCCGAGGCCTTTGCCGATGCCATCACGGTGGAGGGACGGGCCAACGAGTACCGGGTGAGCGGCACCCTGGAGGAACTCAATGAGCGGCTGGGGCGGTTGCTGGCCAGCGGAGCGACCATTGCGGCGTTCTACCCGGAGCAGAGCCGGCTGGAGACCGAATTCCGCGCCGCCGTCAAGGACAGCGGGCCATGAGCCGGGTGCCGATTCGCTATCTCCCCTGGATGCTGCGCGACCTGCTGCTGGCGCAGGGTCTCGTGTTGCTCGCCATAAGTATCCTGATTTACGTCGTTACCATCAGGATCGATCCGACGCCGCCGGTGCAGTTCGGGCCGATCGGGGTCATGAATGTCGTCCGGCAAAGCAGTCTGATTCTCGTCCTCATTTGCACCGGCTCGATCGTCAGCGCGGACCGCGGTCTGGGTTACTATCGCAGCATCTTCTCCCGGCCAGTCAGTCCCCCCCTGTATTATCTGCAGCGCTGGCTGCTCGGTGCGTTGCTCATGGCGACGGTGGTACCGGCCTACTCGCTGGCGTTTTCCCTGGCACTTGGCCGGTTTCCGATTCAATGGACGCTCGTGGGGCGGATAGAGCTGTTTTATCTTTTGCTGGGCGGGCTGATTTTCCTGATTTCCACGATTCTGCGGTCCGACTGGTTGCTGGGCCTCATGATATTCATGCTGCATGGTGCGCTCAGCGCTTTTCGCAGCTCACCGAGTTTTCACTTGCCTGCGTTCTGGGAATTCGTGTACCGGATCTTTCCGCCGTTCCACCTCGTTGACGTGAGCGCGTCACCGCTGACCGGCCCCCAGCTCACCCACGTGCTCCTCTATGGAGCGGGGCTCGTCCTCGCCGCCTTAGCCGTGCTCCGCTGGCGCCCCCTCGGCGCCGGCGGACGGGCATGACGCGCTGGACTGACCGGGTCCGCCGCACAGTCCTTCCCAACGGTCTGACGGTCCTGGTCCAGCGCGAAGATTCCGCTCCCGCCGCGGCGGTGGTCACCCACGTCAAAGCCGGATTCTTCGATGAGCCCGACCGCTGGGCGGGGATCTCTCACGTCCTGGAACACATGTTCTTCAAAGGCACCGCGCGGCGCGGACCCGGCGACATCGCGCGGGAAACCAAGGCCGCGGGCGGCTATCTCAACGCTGGCACCGGCTACGACCACACCTCCTACTTCGTTGTCCTGCCCGCCTCGAGCCTCGAAGCGGCGATCGATATCCAGGCCGATGCGCTGCAACACTCGGTGATCGATGCCGGCGAGCTGGCCCGGGAACTCCAGGTCATCATCCAGGAAGCCCGGCGCAAACTCGACAGCGCGTCTGCGGTGGCGCACGAGACTCTCAACGCCGTCATGTTCGACCGGCACCGGATCCGGCGCTGGCGGATCGGACGGGAAGAGGTACTGGCGGGCTTTACCCGCGACGACGTGCACGGGTACTACCGGTCGCGTTACGTGCCGCGGCGCACCGTGGTATCGATGGTCGGAGCGATTGACGAGGACGCCGCGCTCCACCTCGCCGAGGCGGCCTATGGCGCCTGGCCGGATGAACCGGGAGCGGTGGATGTCTCTCCCGAGGAGCCGCCCCACGACGGGGTGCGGGTCCGCACGCTCCGGGGTGACGTGACCCACGCGCACCTGGCCCTCGGCTGGCACGGGGTTCCCCCGCTCGATCCCGATGCGCCCGCGCTGGACCTGGCGGCCGCGATCCTCGGCATGGGTCGCGGGGCCTGGCTCTATCGCGCGCTCAGGGAGACCGGGCTCGCGACGTCGGCGTCGGCGCACTTCTACGCGCCCACCGAGCTGGGGCTCTTCGGCGTTTCCGCCGAAACCGAACCGGACAAGGTGAACGCGGTGCTTGCCGCGGCAGGTGGCCAGGTCGCGCGACTCATTGCGTCAGGTCCTGACCCGGACGACCTCGGCCGGGCGCGGACCCTGTTACTCACCCGCTGGGCTCGCCGCCTGGAATCGATGGACGGGCGCGCGACCGCACTGGCCGAGGCCGAAAGCCTCAAGCACTACTCCTACCTGGATGAGGAGTACGCGGCGCTCGAAGCGGTTACGGCGGCGCAGGTGCGCGAGGTGGCGGCGCGCTATCTCGTGCCGGACCGAGTGGCCGGCGTGGTGTATCACCCCGGCAAGGCAGGCGCGGATCTGGATGCGGACCGGTTGCGGGCGGCATTCAGTTCCCCTGGCAAAGCCGTTACCTCGAGTGAGCCCGCTATTCCCGCATATTCTCGACGCCGGTCCCCCCCGGGCCGGCGGGTGGATCAGGTGCTCCACGTCGCGATGGACGGTGCCGACCTCCTTATTCGCCGCAAGACCGGCGTACCGACCGTGACCCTCGGCGTCTATGCGTTGCGCGACGGTATCGAAGATCCCGCGGAGGCCGGCATCGGCGCGCTCACCGTGCGGAGCGCGGTGCGCGGGGCCGGCCCTTATGACTCGGGGCAACTTGCCTTTGCGTTCGAGCGGCTGGGGGGCGCGCTGGGTGTCGCCGCGTCGGCGGACTGGCTGGGATTCAGCACCAGCGTGCTGACCGACCGGCTCGAGGAGGCGGCCGCCTTGCTCGCCACGGTGAGGGCGGAAGCCCGGCTCGAAACCGGCGACGTCGAGCGCGAGCGTCGGCTGATGACCGATGAAGCCCTGCAGGTAGCGGACGACATGGTTCGCTTCCCGTTGCAGCTGGCGTTCGGCAGCGCCTTCGGTCAGCGCGGCTACGGGCTGCCGGTCGGCGGGCTGCCGGAGACCCTGCCGAACCTCACGGTGGACCGGGCGAGGGCCTTCTACCGCGACAGCATGAAGCAGCGGATCACGGTGGCGGCGGTGGGAGACCTGGATATCGAAGCGGCGGCCGACCAGTTGGCGGGGATTTTCGGCGACCTTCCCGAGCGGCGGTCCCGCGCGGGTGGAACCGCGCAAGCCTGGGCGATGAGCAGCGCCGGCGAACGCGCGCTGGAGCGGGACAAGGCGCAGACCGCGGTAGCCATGTTGTTTCCGGGCCCTTCGCGGCGGGATCCCCGGCGGCACGCCGCCGAAGTGTGGGCGGCGGTGGCGGGTGGATTGGGCGGGCGGTTGTTCGAGTCACTTCGGAGCCGGCGGTCGCTGGCCTACACCGTGATCGCGAACTCGTGGCAGCGGGGCGGCGCCGGTGCGCTGTTGACCTACATCGCCACTGCGCCGGAGCGGGAAGCGGAAGCGCGGGAAGAGATGCTCAAGGAACTGGCGCGGTTCACCGGCGAGTCGGTCAGCAGCCAGGAACTGAGCCAGGCGGTGAACTACCTCGCCGGCCAGTCCGAGGTGGCGCGGCAAAGCGCCGGCTCGGTGCTGGGAGAGATGATTGAAGCGTGGCTGGTCGGGACCGGGCTGGAAGAGACCGCCGATCCGGGGCGGCCCTACCGGCAGGTGACGGCGGAAGCGGTGCTGGAGGTGGCGAGGGAGTTCCTGGTGCCGGAAAAGCGGTCCGAGGGCGTCATTCGGGGATCGGCTTCTCCGGCTTCCCGCCCAGCCGGCGGGCAATGACTTCGATGCCGCGGTCAGCCGCGTTGCCCGGGGCCATCACCAGGATGTCCACCAGGCAGCGTGACTCCTCGGGAATCGCGTGCACGATGACGTGCCCGCCGTGGCAGAGCAGACCCACCACGGTTCCCCGGGGACCCGACTTCACGATTGGGGTTCCGTAGGACGACATTCCCACCGAGGCTGCGGCCGCGATGGCGACCGCGGAAAGGCTCTCGGGATCGCCGAGGCGCTGGCCCGGAATGCCGGTGAGGTTGGTGAGGCGATGGGAGGCTGTCACGTTTTTGTGAACCGTTCTGCGTTTTTTGGGTTAACGGTCAAATCACCTCAGGCGTGATATTCCCCATATAGGGGGCGGAGGCCTCGCTAGATATCTGGCGGGAAGCTGCAGACCGCTTCGCGATATCCCTCCGGCACTCCCACGTCGAAAAACCTGGCCTTCGACATGACCCCGGCCAGCGCGCCCCGCCGCGCGAGCCGCTGCAGCACCGGCACGTCGTCCAGCTCCGCACCGGGCGGAAGCGAGCGAGCCACGTCTTCGAATTCCTTGAAGACGTCTCCCGCGAGGGCGATCCGCCCGATCGGCGTGACGGCAGAGGCTTCACCGCCGGTCTGAAACCGCCCGGTTCCCTTGTCGGCGATGTCAGTGACCATGATGGTACCGTCCGGCCCGGTTTCGATCTTCGCTTTGCCGGTCGCGCCCTTGGTGCGGGATTCCTCCTGGCCGATCTCGGACAACAGCACGGAGGCCATTCGGGTGCGCTGCCAGGACTCCACCACCCGGCGGGTGGGATTGTCTCCCTGAAAGAGATTGTCGGGCAGGACGGCAATGAACGCCGCTCCAGCCAGGAGATCCCGGGCCCGGAGCAGTGCGTCACCCAGGCCGCGGGCGCGATCCTGGGGGACGAACTCCAGCTCCAGGGGACCGGCCCAGGCCCGGGCCACCGCTTCCACTGCCGGCCGGGCCGGGTTGAGCACGATGATCGCGTGCAGCAGGCCGGCGTCGGCGATTTCGTCGAGAGTCCAGTGCAGCAGCGGCTTCAGGGCAACGGGGAGGAGTTCTTTGGGAATCCAGCGGGTGACAGGGAGCAGGCGGGTGCCCAGCCCACCACACGGTATCACGGCAGTGTCTAGCATGAAAATGATAAGGTGAGGCAAGGTGAGGAAAAGCGGGGCAAGGTTACCAATGCATCGAGGCAGTACTCCGCCGGGGACGTTCGCAGCTTCATCGAGTCAACGTTTCCCCGCTTTGCATCATTTCGCCTCACCTTGTCACCTTGCTGTTAGAACATCGACATCGCGAGCAGGGAGCGGAGATTGTCGTTGGTGGCCCGGAGCCGCATGGACAGAAGCCGCACCACCGACCACAACACCTTGAAGGCCAGGTCGCGGTTGAAGTCGAGCACCAGCTCGAAGTCGGGGCGGGAGATGGTGACGATGGTGCAGGGGCCGTTGGCGATGGCGTCGGTGGAGCGCTCGGAGCGGTCGAAGACCGACATCTCGCCGAAACACGCCCCGGCCTTGAGGATCGCCAGCGCTTCCTCACCCGACCCGGGGATGGTGCGGCTGATCCGCACCTCGCCGGTGGCGATGACGAAAAGCCGATTCCCCGCGTCTCCTTCCTTGAAAATCACCTCGCCCGACTTGAAGTTCTGGTCCTGGCAGATCTCGGCGACCCGGGCCAATTCGCCCTCATCGAGGTCGGCAAAGATGGCCGTTTTCTTCAGGAGCTCGATGTTCATGGTATCGCGGGATGAGGATTACCTTAAGGGATGGTCCAGCAAGTCGAAACTACTCCCCGCCCTCAGACGGAGCAAGCCCGGGCGCGACTGACGGCAGCCGACGTGTTGACGGTTTTCCGGCTCCCCCTGGCGCTCCTGTTCATCGTGGCGCAGGGCCCGTGGCAGCGACTTGCGGTGCTGGTGCTGGCCGCGGCGACCGATTTGCTGGACGGGTTCATCGCCCGCCGGATCGGCGGCTCCCGCTTCGGCGCGGTACTGGATCCCATAGCCGACAAGCTGTTCATGGCCTGCGCCTTCGGGGTCGTCGTCTTCTCCGGCCGGTTGCAGGTGTATGAGATCGTCGGCGTGCTGATCCGCGATATCTGGGCGACGATCGCCTTCCTGTGGACCGTCTATACTGGCCACCCCACTGCGATTCCCGCCCGGGTCGGCGGCAAGGCCGTGACCGTCGCCCAGATGCTTACCCTCCTCGCTTTTGTCGCCAACGCCAGCATCCTCCGGCCCCTCGCCTGGGCCACGGCCGCGATCGGGATCTACGCGATCTGGGACTACAATCATGTCGCCCGGCAATTGGGGAAACGACTGTAATGGCGCAAGAGATCAAACACATCACGCTCCAGTGGCAGAAGGATCTCGTCTTCCAGGGCGGTGAGCCCGGAAAGCCGGAGGTCCTGATTGACGGGGACAACGCGCTCGGCCCGGGCCCCATGCTGACCCTGATCCTGGCCGCCGCCAGCTGCACCGGGTCCGACGTCGTCCTCATCCTCCAGAAAAAACGGGTCGAGCTCAAGGAATTCCGGATCGACGTAGCGGGCACCCGCCGGGAGCAGGAGCCCCGCCGCTATGTCGCCATCCAGTTCACCTACCGGCTCCGGGGCGACGGGCTCGACGAGGCCAAGGCCCGCCACGCCATCGACCTTTCGCTCGAGAAGTACTGCTCGGTCATCCATTCCCTCGCCCCCGACATCCGCATCGGCTATGAGCTTGAGTTGCTCTAAGCGGTGGTTGGCCGGGCTGGGAATTCTGCTGGTGTCGGCGGCTTCTCCCGCCAAAGCGCAGCATGGGTGGGAATTCGGGATCCAGGCGATCGGCACCTTCGCGGATTTCGATTTTGCCGGGGGCGGCCTCTGGGGCGGTTGGCGCCCGGGCGGCAGCACCCGGATCGGGGTGTCCCTGATGCCGGGAGCCATCGACGGAGAGTTCGCCGGACGGGGCGAAGTGACCGCCCAGTTCCTCCTGAGCCCGGCCAGCCTGAGGCGGGGACTCTATGCCGGTGGCGGGCTGGCGGGATTGACCGGACCCAATGACGCGGGCTACCTGCTGTTTCTGCTGGGATACGAGAGCAAGCCGGGTGGTGCTTCCGGCTGGGTCATTGAAGGAGGAATCGGCGGTGGGGTGCGGGTGCTCCTGGGCTACCGGTGGCGATGGGTTCGACGGTAAGGGGGGCGGTCACAATGGGCGCACGCGGGAGCGCCCCTACGCGCGCCTTCAAGCATATTCGGTCCGCCCTACGCCTATGGCGTCGCGCCGATTATTCTGGCAGGCCGGCGCCGATGACTTCGCCGCTGCGGCTCTGCACTGGCCGGCAATACCGTTCGCCCAGCGTACGCAGCTGATTCAAGTCTTCTGCCGTCAGGTCCTGGTACCGTTCGGTAAGGTACTGCATGGTGTCGTCGAACCAGTCCTTCTGGTGTTCGGGCTCAGCCTCCAGGACTCCGCAGCGCAGGATGTGACTGAACATCTCGTCTCGGGCCTGGTTGAAGGATGGCGGGGCTTCAGGCGCCGGCCGGGGCTTCTTACTGACTTTACTCAAGTGGTTCCTCCAGTGTTCCAGGGGGTTGGCTAAATATAAGCACATTGCACTCTTAGGTGCAAACCGAAGAAAAGCCAATAAGGGTTTCCAGATCCAGTTAGATTGCTGATTGAAGATTGAGGATCGCCCTCAATCTTCAATTCCAGTTGAGGCACCATGTCGGATCATGAAGAGGTCTACGGGGAGGAACGGAAGCGTCGGCTGCTGGAGTTGTTGCGCCAGCTGGCCGAGCGCATCCAGCACCTCGACAAGGACGGCCAGCTGCTGGGCGGGGTTCCCGACCTGCTGCGGCTGATGGGTGAAGCGCGAAGCGAACTGTTTCACTACGAAGTGCGGTCGACCTACGATACGCCCGAAATCGCCGAGAATCGCAGGATCGTGGATGAGGCGCGGCGGGCCGATTCGTCCTTTTCACTCGATGAACCGGAGGATGATGCGCCATGGCGGCGGCCCCAGGAGGAATGAAGCCTTTCTACACTGCCCTCGGCGTCGTGGCGGTGGCGGGATTGGGCGCGATCGGCTGGATGGCGCTGCGGCCCCACGGCTCGGTAGCCATCCCGGTTGACGTGACGGTATTGGCGGCCGACACGGCGGGGTTCCGGGGCTATCTGCTCGGCTCCGCCACGGCCCCGGTGGAAGTCAGCGAGTACGCTGACTTCCAGTGCCCCGGGTGCCAGCGGTTCGAGATGATGCAGTTCCCGACTGTGCGGCGACAGCTGATCGAAACCGGGCGGGTGCGCTGGCGCTACCGGGATTTTCCCCTCGACGCCATCCACAAGCACACCCGGGTCGCGGCGCATGCCGCCGCCTGCGCCTCGGACCAGAACAAGTACTGGGAGATGCACCAGGCCATTTACGCCGGGCAGCCGGAGTGGGAAAACGCGGGGGACGCGGCCGGGTTTTTCCGTCGCTATGCCTCGAGCGTGGGGCTCGATGTCGGCAAATACGATGAGTGCATGAAGTCGGCACGATACGCCGGGCGCATCCAGGCCAGCCACGACGAAGCCCTGAAACTGAACGTGCCCAGCACCCCGACCTTCCTCATCGCCGGCAGGTTGTACTCCAACGGTCTGACTTCCGACGAGCTCAAGCACCTGGTCGATTCCCTGGCGCCGGCACCCGCGACGCCATGAAACACCGCATGGCCGCGGCCCTGCTGAGCCTGGTCGGTCTGATGGTCGCGACATATCTCTATCTCTTCAAGATCGGTATCGTGGGGACCATGGTGTGCGGCACCGGCGCGTGCGAGCTGGTGCAGACCAGCCGGTGGAGCCGTTTTCTCGGGGTCGAAGTCTCCCTGCTCGGGGTCCTGGGCTACCTCGCGATGCTCGGGGTGAGCCTGGCCGGGCTGCAGCCCGTGCTCCAGCAGCGTCGCTGGCCGGCTACCGCCCTGCTCCTGCTGGCTACCGGCGCGCTGGTGTTCACCGGCTGGCTTACCTACGCCGAGCTGTTCCTGATCCATGCGATCTGCCGCTGGTGCGTGGCCTCCGCGGTGATCGTGCTGTTGCTCTTCCTGGTGGCCTTCTACGGATGGCGGCGGGGGCGGGCCTCTTAAGCGCTTGATCAAATCCAGTCACCAAACCGACGACAGCCAGGGGCCTCCCCCTCCCCGGGGCCGTGCGCTCGCGATCCTTTCGCTGACCGCGCTGGGAGTGGTGTATGGCGACATCGGCACCAGCCCGCTCTACGCGCTCCGGGAATGCTTCAGCGGCGTGCACTTCGTCGAGCTCACGCCCTCCAATGTCCTCGGCGTCCTGTCGCTCATCTTCTGGGCCCTCAATTTCGTCGTTTCGTTCAAGTACCTGATCTACGTGATGCGGGCCGACAACCGGGGAGAGGGCGGCATTCTCGCGCTGCTTGCCCTGATCCCCCGGGAGGGGGCCAAGGGATTGCGCCTGATGCTGATCATGGCCGGTCTCTTCGGCGCGGCGCTGCTGTACGGCGACGGGGTGATCACGCCGGCCATCACGGTGCTGGGCGCCATCGAGGGTCTCCGCGTGGCGGCGCCGGCCTTGCCGGACTGGGCGGTCCCGGTCACCTCGTCGGTCATCATTCTTTTCCTTTTCGCCTTTCAGCGGCACGGGACCGCACGGCTGGGCAAGATCTTCGGGCCGATCATGATCGTCTGGTTCGTCTCGATCGCCCTGCTCGGCATCGCCGGGATCACCCGTCACCCCGATGTTCTCCGGGCGGTCAATCCTTACCACGCCTACCGGTTCTTCGTCGAAGACGGGCTCCGGGGATTTCTCATTCTTGGCGCCGTGGTCCTGGTGGTGACCGGCGGCGAGGCGCTGTACGCCGACATGGGCCACTTCGGCAAGCGGCCGATCCGCCTGGCGTGGTTCACCATGGTGCTCCCTGCGCTGCTGCTCAACTACTTCGGGCAGGGCGCGTTGTTGATCTCCGACCCCACGGCCGCCACCAATCCGTTCTACGCCCTGGTGCCCTCCTGGGCTCTGTATCCAATGCTGGTGGTGGCCACCGCGGCTGCGATCATCGCATCCCAGGCGCTGATCTCCGGCGCGTTTTCCCTGACCCGCCAGGCGGTGCAACTGGGCTACTGGCCCCGGGTGACGGTGACCCACACCTCGAGCACCGAGTCGGGCCAGATTTACATCCCCGAAATCAACTGGGCCCTGATGGTCGCGTGTATCGGGCTGGTGGTCGGGTTCGGCGATTCGTCGTCGCTGGCCGCCGCCTACGGGATCGCGGTGACGGGAACCATGACCATCACCACCCTGCTGTTCGCTTATGTGGCGCGGAACCGCTGGGGCTGGGCGCTCCCCAACGTCATCCTGCTGGCGGGACTGTTCCTGGTGGCCGACCTGGCCTTCCTCGGCGCCAACCTGGTCAAGATCGAACAGGGCGGCTGGTTCCCGATCGTGGTCGCGGTACTGGTCTTCACGCTGATGACGACCTGGAAACGGGGCCGCCAGTATCTGACCGGCATCCTGAAGGACAGCTCGCTGCCCCTCGATCTCTTCATCCAGGACTGTGCCCGGCGCAACCCGCAACGGGTGCCGGGAACCGCCGTGTTCATGACCTCCGACCCGGAAGGCGCCCCGCCGGTTCTGCTGCACCACATGAAACACAACAAGGTGCTGCACGAAAAAGTCATCATCATGTCCATCCAGTCGGAGAACATCCCCCAGGTCCCCGAAACCGAACGGGTGGACTTCAAGGAGCTGGGCAACAAGTTCTACCTGGTGACGGCATCGTACGGCTTCATGCAGTCACCCGACGTGCCGGCGGTGTTGCAGGCGCTGGCGATGAAGGGCGACGCGATGGACCTGGGTGGACTCACCGTCAAGGTGATGGATACGACGTTCTACCTGGGGCGGGAAACGCTGCTGCCGACCGGGACGTCCAAGATGGCGGGCTGGCGCAAACGGCTTTTCATCGTGATGACCCGCAACGCGCAGAGCGCAACGGCGTTCTTCAACCTGCCGCCGAACCGGGTGGTGGAGATGGGGGCGCAGATACAACTGTAAGGCGCGCTGCCCACTAACGCTTTATCCCTCCTCCGACTCGTACATCTCCTTCAGCTTGTTCACCACGTTCGGGTCCGCCAGCGTCGTAGTATCTCCCAGCGTCCGCCCGTCGGCGATGTCCTTGAGCAGCCGGCGCATGATCTTTCCGCTCCGGGTCTTGGGAAGATCGGCGGAGAAGAAAATGTCATCGGGCCGCGCGATGGCCCCGATCTTCCTGGCGACGTGTTCCTTGAGATCGTCCTTGAGGGCGGACGTGGCCTGCTGGCCCTCCTTGAGCGTGACGAACGCGGCAAGCGCCTGGCCCTTGAGTTCGTGAGCCCGGCCCACCACCGCCGCCTCGGCGACGGCGGGATGATCGACCAGCGCGCTCTCGACTTCCATGGTGCCGATCCGATGTCCGGCGACATTGAGCACGTCGTCCACCCGCCCCAGGATCCACCAGTACCCGTCGTCATCCACCTTGGCGCCATCGCCCGCGAAGTAGCGGCCGGGAAACCGGCTCCAGTAGGTCTGCTGGTATCGCTCGTCGTCCCGGTAAATGGTTCGCAGCATTCCGGGCCAGGGCTCGGTCAGGGTGAGGAACCCGCCGCCCCTGGTCATCGCGATTCCCTTGTTGTCCACCAGCTCGGCCGAGACACCGGGGAAGGGAATCGTCGCGGAGCCGGGCTTGGTCACGGTCACGCCGGGCAGCGGGGTGATCATGATTCCGCCGGTCTCGGTCTGCCACCAGGTATCGACGATCGGGCAGCGGCCGCCCCCGATGTTCTTCTGGTACCAGATCCAGGCTTCCGGGTTGATGGGCTCGCCGACGGTGCCGAGCAGCCGGATGGTGGAGAGGTCGTGGCGGGCCGGATGGCTCTCGCCCCACTTCATGAAGGCCCGGATCGCGGTGGGGGCGGTGTAGAACACCGTCACCCCGTAACGAGCCACGATCTTCCAGAACCGGTCGCGTTCCGGCCAGTCCGGCGCTCCCTCGTACATCACGACGGTGGCGCCGTTCGCCAGCGGCCCGTACACCACGTAGGAATGCCCGGTCACCCAGCCGATGTCTGCGGTGCACCAGAAGACATCCTGCTCTTTCAGGTCGAACACGTATTTCGTCGTCGCGGTAACCTGGGTCAGGTACCCGCCGGTGGTGTGTACGATGCCTTTGGGCTTCCCGGTGGTGCCCGAGGTGTAGAGGATGAAGAGCAGGTCCTCGGCGTCCATCGCTTCGGCGGGGCAATCGTAGCCCGCCTGGTCCAGCAGCCGGTGCCACCAGTGGTCGCGGCCTTCCTTCATGTTGGCGAAGCTCTCGTCGCCTTCGCCGCCGGCCCGGCGCCGGACCACCATCACGTGCTTGATGGTCGGACACAGCTCGATGGCCTCGTCGGCGAACCGCTTGAGGGGCAGGACCTGGCCCCGGCGATACCCCCCATCCGAAGTGATCAGGCAGACCGCCTCCGCGTCGTTGATGCGATCGCGCAGGGACTCAGCCGAGAAACCGCCGAATACAACGCTGTGCACCGCGCCGACCCGGGCGCAGGCCAGCATCGCGATAGCGGCTTCGGGAATCATGGGGAGGTAGATCGCGACCCGGTCCCCCCGCTTTACTCCCAGGGCGCGGAGTGCATTGGCGGCCCGGCACACCTCGCGCCAGAGGTCCCAGTAGGTCAGCACCCGGCGGTCTCCCGGCTCGCCTTCCCACACGATCGCCGCCTTGTTGCGCCGGGCGGTGCGCACGTGCCGGTCCAGGCAGTTGGCCGAGACGTTGAGCTTGCCGCCGGTAAACCACTGGGCGTGGGGCGGTTTCCACTCGAGGACTTTCGACCACGGGGTGGACCACTCCAGGGTGCGCGCCTCGTCGGCCCAGAATTTCTCCCGGTCCTGGGCGGCCTTCTGGTACAGCTCCGCGGTCGCGTTGGCCTGCTTCGCGAACTCGGGTGAAGGCGGGAAGCGGCGGGCTTCCTGGAGAAGGGTATCGATTTGTTCGGTCATAAGAGATCGAATTGGAGTCGGATTGCGGGAGTGCCAATAGTAACAGCGTGCCGAGTGCAGGGTGCAGGGCAGGGAATAATGCATGCGGAGTGCAGCGGGTTGCTATGAAGAGAAATGCACTGTGTGATCCCCCGCACTCTGCACTCTGCGCCTGCTCCGCACTCTGCACCCTGCACCTTGAGCGCTTCCCGTCTTGCCGCACCATAAATAGCGATACAATAATGACTTAGACGCATGGCACCGCTCTCGCTATAACCGGTATCGGCCGAATGGCCACACTGAAAAATTGTCCGCCCGATAAGAGCACACCCGGAGCGATCCGGGGCCGCAAAACCAGAGGTCTCGCCCGAGTCGGGTGAGATAGCTCGGTGCCGAAGGTGGAATGCAGCGCACCCGCGCATGTGTTCGTCTTGGGGAAAAGCGGCGAAGCCAATGCTTCGTGTGCCGGGCATCGGAGGGGGAAGTGTCCGCACACACGAGGTCGAACATGATTGTCGCACCGGAACACCTGGGCCTGGAATCGCGCAACGAATTCCGCCAGGCTGCCGTCACCATCCTGGAACAGCTCCCCGAAGGCGGGGGAAAACTGGTCATCGACTTGAGCGCGACGCGCAAGGTCGATTCCGCAGGCCTGGGCGCGCTGATGCTGATTCAGCGGCGGGCCGCTGAACGGCGCCAGGCCGTGGCGCTCCGCAACGCCAGCGACGAGCTGCGCTACCTGCTGGTTCTCACCAAGCTGGACGATCTTTTCGAGCTGGAATCACCCTCGCGCTGATTCCAGCCCGCCCGCCGTACCGCCTCCTCCCGGGTAACGTTACTTTTCGGGCATGACTACACCGGCCCGGCGCCGCAAGGTCCTGTTCGTGGAAGATGAATCGGCGCTTCGAATCAGCTACCAGCGGTTCTTCAACGATCGGTACGACCTCGTCTTCGCCGCCACGGGGGCCGAGGCCCTGACCCAGCTCCGGGACGAGAAGCCGGAGATCATGGTGCTCGACATGCGGCTGCCGGACACCAACGGTGTCGAGGTCCTCCGCAAAGTCCGCGAGACTGATCCCAACCTGCCCGTCATCATCACCACGTCCTACCTCAGCGTCGAGCCGCAACTCCGGATGCTGGGCCTCACCTACACCAACTACCTGCTCAAGCCGTTCCGGCTGCACGAACTCGACGTCCGGCTCGATGCCATCCCCTGAGCCGCTGCTGGCGGCCCGAGGGCTGGGGCGCCGGTTCGGCCCATCCACGGTGCTGCGCAGCGTGGACCTGGACATCGCGGCCGGACAGGTGCTCCTGGTCCTGGGAGAAAATGGTTCCGGCAAAACCACCCTGCTTCGCCTCCTGGCCGGACTGCTCCGCCCCACTACCGGCAGCGTACTCCTCCATGGCCAACCGGTCCGCAGCACTGACGCCGAATTCCGTCGTCACCTCGGGCTCCTGTCCCACAAGTCGCACATGTACGACGATCTCACGCTGCGGGAGAACCTGGTGTTCGCGGCCCGGATGCACGGCCTGCCGAACCCGGGCGAGGCCGCGGCGGCCGCCATCCGCTCCGCGGACCTGGACCAGCGGGGCGACAGCCGGCTGGGAAGCCTTTCCCGGGGAATGCTGCAGCGCGCCGCCATCGCCCGGGCCTTCATTCACCGGCCGGGGATTCTCCTGCTCGATGAGCCGTTCACCGCGCTCGACGCTCCCTCGGCCGACCGGGTCCGGCGCTGGATCCAGGAACGGGTGCGCGATGGATGCGGCATCGCGCTGGTGACCCACCAGCCGGCCGAAGTCTGGGAGCTCACCACCGACGTGGGCGTGCTGGCCGCCGGCCGCTGGGCGATCCTGGAACCGCGGCCCGCGGCCCTGGAATCGTTTCTCCCCCGCTACCGCGAGGCGATTCGTGTCTGAATCGGTGCGGGCGGTGTTCGCCCTGGCGGCCAAGGACCTGCGACTCGAGTTCCGCGGCAAGGCAGGCCTTCTGTCCGCCGTGATGTTCGCCGCGCTGGTGCTCATCATCTTCAATTTCTCCCGCGACCCCACCACCATTTCCAATATCGATCTCGCGCCCAGCGTGCTGTGGGTAACTTTCGCGTTCGGCGCGGTAGTGACCCTGAACCGGGCCTTTCACCTGGAGCAGGAGAACGCGGCGTTCGACGGCCTCCGGCTGGCGCCGGTCTCCCGGGGGGCGGTGTACTTCGGAAAGCTGCTGGCCAACCTGGTGTTCGTGGGGCTGGTAGAGGCGGTGACGCTGCCGCTCTTCATTCTCTTCTTCGACGTGGACCTGTCGGGGTCGCTGCCGGGGATCCTCGCCATTACGGCGCTCGCCACCATCGGGTTCGTCGGGGTCGGCACGGTATTCAGCGCGATGGTGGTGCGGACCCGCTTCGCCGAGCTGATGCTGCCGGTGCTGCTGCTACCGTTCATGGTGCCGCCCCTGATCGGGGCCACCCAGGCCACGACCCGGCTCCTGGCCGGCCGTCCGTTGAGCGAGGTCTGGGGCTGGCTTAGGTTACTCGCGGTTTACGATATCGTCTTTGTCACTCTCTCGGCCCTGACGTTCTGGGCGGTGGTGGACGAATGACAGCTGGGATCAGGGGGCGGGGCGCGATTCGCGGCGGCCTGGCGGTGACGGCGATTGCACTGCTGCTGCTGGCGGGAGTGTACGTGATGGCCCTCAAGTACACGCCGGTCGAGATCCGGCAGGGGCTGGCCCAGAAGATCTTCTATCTCCACGCCCCGGCGGCGTGGTCGGCGCTGCTCGCGTTCGGCCTGGTCGGGCTCATCAGCGTCCTCTATCTCTGGCTGCAGGATCCCCGGCTCGATCTTTTCGCCGCGTCTTCGGTCGAGGTCGGCCTGGCGTTCTGCCTGGTGATGCTGACGACCGGTCCGATCTGGGCCAAGCCGATCTGGGGTACCTGGTGGACCTGGGACCCGCGGCTCACCCTGACGCTGCTCCTCTTTTTCATCTTCCTGGGTTACCTCGCGCTCCGCTCGGCGCTCAACGACCGGTCGGAGCGGGCCCGGTTCAGCGCGGTAATCGGTATCATGGGCCTGCTGCTGGTGCCCTTCATCCACATCAGCGTTTACCTGTTCCGCACCATGCACCCGATGCCGATCCTGATGAAGCCGAGCAAGCCGTCGCTCCCGCCCGAAATGCTCAAGACGCTGCTGTTCTCCTTTGGCGTGGCGACGCTCCTTTACATCGGGTTTGTCATGGTACGTTACGGGCTGGCGATCCGGCAGTATGACCGGGAGGAGGCACAAGATGAGTCCTGACATCACTCCGGTGAACGGGCAGTACATGGAGGCGGCGTACATCGTGGCTGGCTCCATATACTTGCTGTATGCCCTGTCTCTCTGGATCCGGGCCCGGCGGGAACTCAAGGACCATTAGTCTCGTGCGTGCTGCGGTATCGTGGGATCAGACAATTTCGATGCGCTTTACCGCCGAGTAACACAGAGCAAAATGAAAGGGCCGCCGAGGAGAAAATGTTCCCTCCTCTGCGGCCCTTGCTGTTTGCTTTGCGTCCTCGGCGGTAAAGCGCCTCGAAACTTGAATCCGCAGTGCTGCTAACGCGCTCTCGCCAGACTCAACTCGCGGGTTGATGCCGGGGCAGCAGCACCCGGTCCCACAGGATCGCGGCAATCACCCCACCAATGATCGGCCCGACCCACCAGATCCCCTGCCCGGTCCAGGTCCCGGAGACCACCGCCGGCCCGAAGGCGCGGGCCGGGTTCATGACCGCGCCGGTGAGCGGGCCGCCGATCATGATGTCGAAGAACAACACCAGGCCGATGCCGAAACCTCCGACCTTGGGCGCGTCCGGATTCACCGCCGTGCCGAAGACCGCCGAAACCAGGAAGAAGGTCAGCATCGCCTCCAGCGCGATGGCCTTGCCCGTCGTCATGGTCGCGGCGATGGTGGGGACGCCGGAGAGGGCGCCGCGCACGACCTGGGAGGGGAGCAGCATCTTGATCGCGACGCCGGCCAGCACCGCGCCGGTCAGCTGGGCCGCGATGTAGACCAGCGCGGTCTGCAGGTTGATCCGCCGGACAGCGAGCAGCGATATGGTGACGGCCGGATTGATGTGCCCCCCCGAGATGTTCATCGTGGCGGTCACCATGATCGAGAGCGCGATGGCGTGCACCAGCGCGATACCCAGCAATCCATAGCCGGCGCCGGGGAAGACGCTGGCGACCACGACTCCGGCGCCGGCGAAGATGAATCCGAAGGTGCCGACCGCTTCCGCCACCGATCGGCGAAGAAGGGATTCCATCACGTTGTCCTTGAAGGGGGAAAGACGGCCGATATTATAGCAGGTTCAATCAAAACTGCCAACGCAAAGGCGCGGAGCCGCAAGGCACATTGGATCGTTCTTTGCGACTTTGCGTCTTAGCGTTGAGCAGTCTGGAACACGAGAAGTCATCGACAGGTGTCAATCTGCCCGCTTAAACACCAGCGACGCGTTGATCCCCCCAAAGCCGAACGAATTGCTCAGCATGTACTCGGGGTCGGCATCCTGGCCGCCGCCCCGGAGGAAGGCCAGGTCGCAGGCCGGATCGGGCTGGCTCAGGTTGACGTTGGGCGGCAGCCAGCGCCGGGATGTGGCGAGCGCGCAGATGGCCGCTTCGATGGCGCCGCTCGCGCCCAGGGCATGGCCGTAATACCCCTTGGTGCCGGAGAGCGGGATCTTGTAGGCATGGTCGCCGAAGACCTGCTTGATGGAGCTGGTCTCGGTGGGATCGTTGAGCGGGGTGGAAGAACCATGGGCGTTGATGTACCCCACCACCGTCGGCGCGATGTCGGCTTCCGCCAGCGCGAGCTTCATCGCCCGGGCCGCCTGGCGGCCGTCGGGACGGGGCGCGGTCATGTGGTGGGCGTCGTTAGTGAGTCCATACCCGCACACCTCGGCGTAGATCCGGGCCCCCCGGGCGATGGCCCGGGAACGCTCCTCCAGCACCAGCACGGCCGCGCCTTCCGCCATGACGAACCCGTCGCGGCCGGCGTCGAAGGGGCGGCTGGCACTGGCGGGGTCGGCGTTGCGGGTGGACATGGCGCGGATAATGGCAAAGGCGCCGAAAGAGAGCGGCGACAGCGGCGCTTCGATACCGCCGGCCAGCATGACGTCGGCTTCGTTGCGGCGAATGCAGCGCGCCGCGTCGCCGATGGCGATGGTGCCCGAGGCACAGCTCATCCCGTTGGTGGAATTGGGGCCGGTGCAGCCGAACTCGATCGCCACGTTGCAGCTGGAGGCTCCGGCAAACACCTTGAGCGCCAGTGACGGGTCCACCTCTTTCACGCCGCCTTTCAAGTAGGCCAGGTGCTGAGACTCCGCCTCCGCCACTCCACCCAGCGCGGTCCCCATCATCGCCCCCATCCGGTCGACGTCTTCCTTGTGGGGATCCAGCTCGGCATCGACCAGGGCCAGTCGGGACGCCGCGATGCTGAACTGGGAAAAGCGATCCAGCCGCCGGGCCCGCCGCTCCTCGATATGGTCGCTGGAGTAGAAACCATCTACCTCGGCGGCAATCCGTGACTTGAAGGGGGTGGGATCGAACCGGGTGATCTCCCGGACCGCCGACTCGCCGCGGCGCAGCCCTTCCCAGAATGATTCCCGGCCGATGCCAATGGGGGAAATCACCCCGATGCCGGTGATGACGACGCGTCGAGACTCAACCATGATTCCGCTCCACAAATCGCGCGATGCCCCTGAGGGTGCGCGAGGCTATTCCGTGAATGAAGACCGGGCCGATGACCAGGCTTGCCGCGGGCCCGCCAATGAGCGGCCAGGAAGGACCCGCCCACTCGTGGACGATGGTCACTTCGGTCGCTGCGCCAGACGGCACCACCCGCCACACGACCTGCATCCCCCGGGTGATTCCGTCGATGTGCTCGTAATGCACCTCCAACCGCTCCGGGTCCACGCGCATGCGCGACACCCACCAGGTGGGATACCGCGCGAAGCCGAAGGGACGCCAGGCCGCCATCTCGACGATGCCGCCGCCACCGTTTCGCTCCCGCATGGTGACCCAGCGATAGTGAGGCAGCAGCTCGGGCCAGCGTTCGACATTCGCCGCGGCGGCAAATACCTCGTTGGCTGGCGCCCGCATCATCAGCCGATCGACGGTGCGCATCAGTCGCGGCGCCAGACGGCGACCAGCCGGTACCCCGGCCGAGTCCAGACCGGTGCCGGAAGGCCGGCGGCGGCCATGAGAGCCTTCAATTCGGCGGCGCGGTAACCGCGGCGAACCGAGGTGATTCCATCGGCCCGGGTTTCCCGGTCGAACCCGAGGACGCGGGATCCCAGCCAGAATCCCGCCTCCGCCAGCCGGGCGCGGCGCAGGTCGCAAACGACCACCGCCCGCCGGGCGACCCGCTGGCTCTCCGCCAGCAGCTGCATGGCGGCGGGTCGAGTGAGGTGATGGATCACCTGGCTCACCAGCACCAGGTCGACCGAGCCGGCCCGGAGCGGAAGGCTGCCGGCGCATCCCACCACCGTGGCCACTCCGTTGCCGCGAGCCACCCGCGCCGCCGGAAAACTCTGATCGATACCGATTCCCCGGATCGCGAATCCCCGGTCCCGGCCCCACCGCTCGGCGTCCAGCGCCAGGTCGGCCGCCCCGGTACCCACATCGAAGAGCGTCAGCGCTCCCGGTGCGGCGCCCTCGAGCGCCCGGGCCAGTCCGAACCGCACCGCCGCGCGCCCGCCGAACCAGCGGTTGGACCGCGCGATACTCTTGAGCGACTGCTCCACCAACCGGGGATCCGCCCTGGGATCGTCCAGCAACTCCACGCCGACCGGGCTGGTCGCCAGCGAGTTGCTCATGAGGTGAGCCCGGTGTAGCCACCGCGGTAGTAGAGCAGCGGCGCTCCCTCGAAGGTGTCGCCGCCGACCACCCGGGCGATGAACACCGAGTGATCGCCGGCGGGAACCTGGGAGACCCGCTCACACTCGAGGTAGCCGATCACCCCGTCCAGCACCACGCCGCCATGCCGGTTGGGCTGGAACCCGAGGCCATCGAAACGATTGCTGCCCTGCTCGGCGAAGCGCCGTGAAATCGCCTCCTGGCCGGCTGACAGGATGTTGACCGTAAAGGCGCCGGTCTGCTGCAGGGTCAGGTGCATGTCCGCCGTGTGGTCGATACAGACCGACACCAGCGGCGGATGCAGGGAGACCGAGACCAGGGTATTCGCGGTCATCCCCAACGGGTTTCCCTCGGGGCCGGTCGCCGTGACGACGGTGACGCCGGTTGCGAATCGGCCCAGCAGCTGGCGGAAATGGGCGGGATCAACCTCGGCCATCAGACGACCATGCGGGCGAGGAAGACCGGGTTCAACACCCGGCGGGCGGGGAGCACATCCGCAGTGACGCCGATCAGGGTGTGAGCCATGCGGCCCCGGCGTCCCAGCCGGGCCACGGCCCGATCAAACAGCCGGGGAGCCAGCATGCCGAAGCCGATGAGCCGCTCCACTGCCCACTTCCCCCGGAAGGCCCGGCGCCGGCTTTTCACATAGGAGCCAAGCCGCCGGGCGGTGACCGGGCCGGGAGATTCCAGCGCGGACAATACAGCGGCAGCGGCCATCTCTGCCCCGGCCAGAGCGGAGAAGATTCCTTCGCCGGTAAACGGGTCGAAGAAATCGGCCGCGTCTCCCACCAGCAGGGCACCATCGGCCACGACCCGGCGGGCTCGTGCGCTGAAAGGGCCGGTGGCGTGGACCGGGTGCAGCAGACCGGCGGCGGGGATTCGATCGGCGAGCCCGGGGAAACGGCGCAGCTCGTCCAGGAAGAACGCTTCGGCCCGGCCCCGCGCCGCCCGGGCCCGTTCCCGCGGCACTACCAGCGCTACGTTGGCGACGTCCTGACCCAGTGGATTTATTCCCACGTAGCCGGCGTCACTCACCAGCATCTCCGCGGTCCGCCCCAACTGGGTGACCCCGGCGACGTGAGTGACGAAGCCGACCCGGTGAGGCGCTCCGTACTCCAGCCCGCCGATTCTCCGCGCGACGATCGACCGCAAACCGTCCGCGCCGATGGTGACCCGCGCCTGAATTGCGATCTCGCCCCCGCCCGGTGTGCGGAACCGCGCCCCGCGCACGCCGTGCTGGTCCTTCACCAGGTCGATCGCGGTGTGCTCTTCCCGGACCCGGACCCCGGCGCTCCGCGCGTGGTCGAGAAGCGCGGCGTCCAGCTCGGTGCGGGCCAGCGAGATTCCCGCGTTCGGCCCGGCGGCCCCGTTCTGGGCGAACAGCCCGGTGAGACTGGCGCCGTGGGCCGCTACCACCCGGGTTCCTTCCAGGCTGCGAGCTCCCCGCGCCCAGAGGGCGGCGGTGACGCCGAGCCGGTCCAGCCGGGCCACGGCGCCGGGGCCCATGTATTCGGAGCAGGGTTTGTCGCGGGGAAACCGGGCGCGATCGGTGAGGATGACCCTCGCGCCCGCGCGCGCCAGCCACCACGCGGTGGCACTCCCCGCGGGGCCGGCACCGATGACCAGGACGTCAGCCTCCCGGGTGGATTCAGCCGATGCGGACGTAGGTGACTCCGTCGAGGACAAGGCGGTCGCGAGAGAAATTCTCGAGGCCCCACTGGAACGTCACACTGCCGACGTTGCCGCCATACATGATGCTGATGTTGGTGCTGTTGGTGAACCAGGTACAGGGGACGGAGGTCGTGAGGGTCCGGCCTTCCAGGATAGACGTGACCGCGACGGTCCGGTTGCAAGTGCCGTTGGACTGGAAACTCCAGGTGGTCACCTGGGTCTGCACGTCGTTCATCAACCGGATAATGAACGTGGCGCTCCAGGTCCCCACCAGGATGGAGTTTCTGCCGGCGCCGCCCCCGCTCCCGCCACCATTGCCGCCGCCGCCACCGGTAAGTCCGCCGGAGGTGTCGAACGCGACCAGGCCAACGGGATCGCGAAGGTCTCCGCTACATCCCGATACCGTCACCAGGCCGATTATGACTCCAAGCCGCCAGATTGCGCGGGCCATTTTCCCTCCCCTCTGCTGTCCCCATGAAAAGTAAGCGGTAAGCGGTAAGCAGTAAGCAGATGGGTCACAGAATCCCGGTAGCGGTCCCGCAACTGCTTACTGCCCACTGCTTACGAGTGGTAGAGCAAAGCGCCCACCACTCCTGCACCGGTCGTCGCGAGCAGGTTGACGACGTCGTTGGTACACCATCGCCAGCCATATACCTGGACGGCCGCGGTGCCGCAGCGGTGCACCGGGCGTTCGCACTGGACCCGGCAGGCTGGGCAGCTGAACCGGGCCTGAATCCGGGCGCCCAGGAACGAATCGAGCAGCATTCCGCCGAGGCCGAGCGCCAGCGACAGCGGGAAGAGGCCGGCGGAGCGAAAGGCGAACGCGGACAAGGCCCCGACGCTGGCTGCCCCCAACAAGGCGCCGCAGGTACCAGGCCAGGAGAGCGCGCCGCTGGTTCCCGCCGGAACCGACCGTCCGGTGGTGATGAGCCGGGGTGGCCGCGAGCTGGTGGCTCCCAGGCTGGTGGCCCAGGTATCGGCCGCGGCGGCTGCGAGGCTTGCGACCACCATTCCGGGAGACCCCAGCAGCGCGCCTATCGCTGCGGGTCCTCCATTGGCGAGGACCTGGCCGGCATCCCTGCGGGTGCCCTTGGCGTCGAAGCGGTCGACCGACGGATCGGAAATGATTCGGGAAACCAGCGTGCTGCCGAGGAAGAAACTGCCGAGGGCCAGGCCACCCGCCCATCCGGTTCCCGCGAGGACCGCGGTGCCAACCAGGGCCGCGGCGCTGGCGCCACTCGGGCTCAGCGCCCGGGCAAGGAAGGCTGTCAGAGAAACTGCTGTGGCGACGAAGAGGCTGACTCCGATGCTCAGATGCTGCTCCCAGGTCATTCCCAGAATCCCGGAGTCCCGAAATCCCTATTCCTTCGGGCCGGAATGTGGGACTGCGGGACTTTGGGATTGTGGAATAGTTCCTCTAGGCGGGTGGAGTCATGTCGCGGAGGGCGGAGAGCACCCGGGCCCGCACCGTGGAGGGACAGCACTCACCGCTCAACCGCTGCTGCAGCAACGCCACGAAGCGGCGCTCATACTCGGCGCAGTCCTCGCAAGGCGAGCAGTCGTCCAGGTGATGCCTGACCTGGGCCGCGAGGTCGGCGGGCAACTCCTGCTTCAGAAAGTCCATCAGCTGCTCGCGCACCTTGGCGCAATCGCCGCTCATCGTCCGCTCCGGGCGGTGATGATGCCGGTCTCGAGCGCATGCTGATACAACTCGGTCTGCATCAGCCGCCGGGCGCGGAACAGCCGCGACTTCACCGTCCCGACCGGGATGGCGAGGGCGTGCGCGATTTCGGCGTAGGGCAATCCTTCGACGTCACTCAGCACCATGACTTCGCGAAACTCCGGGGGCAGGGTATCCAGCGCCTTGAGAATCCGTTCATCCACGATCTTGTCGAAGAACGCGCCTTCGGGATCGCTGTCTTCGCCGGGGTGGGCCGCCGCCTGGGCGTCGAGCACGTCGTGCTCCATGGAGATCGGTTCCCGCTTCTCCCGGCGGTAGGCGTTGATGAACGTGTTCCGTAGAATGGCCAACAACCAGGCCCGGGCGCTGGTTCCCGGTTCGAACTTCTCCCAGTTGCGGTAGGCCTTGACCATGGTGTCCTGCACCAGGTCTTCGGCCCGGGCCGGCTCCCGGGTGAAACGGAGCGCGACCCGGTAGAGGAGATCGAGGTGGGGCAGGATCTCCTGGTCGAAGCCGGCTCGGGTCGGGACGGTCATGAGGAGTAAGCTAATCGTGACTATGTATGGGGGGTGGGCCGGTACTGGAACTTCGGCTCAGCCGAAACTGGAACACGAAGAACACGAAAACAGCGGAAATCACGAAGAAACAACTTGTAATGATTTCTGGTAAGATCTGGATCGCTTCGTGGATTTCGGCTGTTGTCCGTGTCCTCCGTGTTCCAGTTGTTGCCGGGCTCCAATCGCGCTACAATTCTTCCGCCCTGCCCGAAAGATCTCGACCCCCGTGCCTGACACTCTCGCCGTTCACGCGATCATCCCGCTCAGCCTGTTGGAAGCTATTCGTAACCTGGACACACCCGTCGAAGACGGCCTGGAGGAGCTGGCCGGTGAAATGGTCGCCAAGCGGCTGGGCCTTTCGCCCACCGTGTCCGCGCAGATCGCCCGTTACGAGGAGATCGCCCGCAAAGACGGACAGGTCAGCGACGACGAGGCCCTGAGCGTGTTCCGCCTGGTGGACCGGCGGCCCGACGCCGCCCTGGTGTTCGCCGACGCCGGCCGCCGGGCGGCCCGTCACGGTCTGAAGACGGGCAGTTTCCGGGTTCGTTCGCTCGCGGGAAGCAGCGGCTTCGTCGGTCGTGCGATGGGACTCAGGCGGGCCGCCAAGGTGGCGCGCACGGTGTTCGGCGGCGAACTCAAGATGAAGGGCCCGCTGGCCGAGGCTTCGGTCACCTCGCCGCTCTCCGGCCAGGTGGCAGGGATGGGCCTGGGTTGCGCCTTCTACGGCGCGGCGTTCGGCGAGCTGCTCCGGCACCAGATCGGATTCGAAGGCGCGATGCTGCACGAACGCTGCCGCACCAGGGGTGACGCCTTGTGCCGGTGGCGGGGAACCCATACCGCAGACTATGAGTGATCATTGAGCATTGAACATTGAGCAATGCTCCATGTTCAATGTTCCATGCTCATTAAAAGGAGGTTTCCTTGAGTTTGGTCACTACCCTGGACCGCAACGCGCTCACGGCCACGCTGGAAGAAATCGGCGCCGATGCGTGGTTGCTGTTCGATTTTCACGGGCTCAATCCCGTGGCCGGACGCATGTTGGCGCTGGGAGGCATGGGTACTCGCCGGATCTTCGTGCTGCTTCCCAAGAGCGGCGACATCGTCGCGGTCGCCCACAAGATCGAGCTCCAGCCGCTGGCCGATTTCCCGGGCCGGGTGGTGCCGTATGCCCGGTGGCAGGAACTGCACGACGCGCTGCGGCCGCTGGTCAATGGGAAGACCATCGCCATGGAAATCTCTCCCGACGACGCGGTCCCCTACCTCGACCGGGTGCCCCACGGCGTGGTCGAGTTGCTCACCCGGCTCGGCGCCAAGGTGATCCCCTCGGCACCCCTGGTCAGCCGGTTCGCGGCCGGGTGGAGCGCCCAGGAGCTGGCCGACCACCTGTTCGCCGCGGAGGTGCTGGCCCGGGTGGCCAAGGACGCGCTCCAGCGGGCGGTCCGGCTGGGCGGTACCGGACTTCGAGAGTCCGTCCTCCAGGCCGAGGTCATCGAGGCGATGAAGCAAGGCGGCCTGGTCCTCAACTCGCCCCCGATCGTCGGGTTCGGACCCAACGCGGCCAATCCCCATTATGAGCCCCATCCGGGCAACGATGCCGAACTCCGGACGGGGGAGGTCGTACTGCTGGATCTGTGGGGCGGCCGCAGCCTGGACACCGTCTTTGCCGACCAGACCTGGATGGGATTCTCCGGGGAGCGGGTTCCCGACGAGGTGGACCTGGTGTGGCGGACGGTGCGCGATGCCCGGGATGCCGCGGTGACTACCCTGCGCCAAGCCCAGTCCCGGGGAGAGCCGGTCGCCGGGTTCCAGCTGGACCAGGCGGCCCGGGGGGTGATCACCGCGGCGGGTTACGGCGACTACTTCGTCCACCGGACCGGCCATTCAATTGATAAGGACCTCCACGGATCCGGCCCCCACCTGGACGACTACGAGACCCATGACGACCGGCGGCTGATCCAGGGGGTAGGGTTTTCGGTGGAGCCTGGGGTGTATCTCACTGGCCGGTTTGGAGTTCGGAGTGAGATCAACGTGCATATGGGGACGCCGGGAGCCCGGGTGACGCCGGACCAGCCCCAGGTGGATTTGATCACTGTTTGACGGTGGGTAGGTGGGTCAGTGGTAAGGTAGGTAACCGCCCCAGTACCCCGCCGACCCACTGTCCCACTGGCCCACTGCCCCACTGTTTCGGAGTGCGATCTTTTGCTGTTTCAGGCAGTTACGGGGCGGCGGCTGGAACGGACCTGAAACGTCTGGCTTCCTTGACACGTGAAATGTCGTGCTCCATATTGTCCTCTCCGACCGGGCCGCGGCCGGATTCTGGTAGTCCCTGAAGTACAAATCATATCTCAACTTTCCTCTCGCTGGTCGTGTGTACAGGGTGGTGCATTCCGTTCCCAGATGCTTTTGGCTGGGACGCGTGTGCTTGCAGTCCGAGATCTGAGTAGGTGCGTGTTCACGCCTTTGGAGGACGTTCACATGAAACAAAGCTGTGTCAGCGCCTTCGCACGCGTTGCGCGGTGGTTTGCGCTCGCGGCAGTCGTGATGGGGTTGAGCGCGGGAGCGCTCCACGCCCAGGCGACTGGTAAGATCGAAGGCAGGGTCCGCGATCAGGCCGGCGCGCCGATCGCCAACGCGCAGGTGACTATCGTGGGCACCGCCTTCGGCGCCCTCACGAACAACCAGGGGTACTACTTCTTCAACAACGTACCCGTCAGCACGGTGTCGGTACGGGCGGCGTTCGTCGGCTACAAGTCGGCGGAGTCGCAGGGCGTCCGGGTGCTGGCCGGTCAAACGGTGACCCAGGACATCCAGCTGGAGCAGACGCCGTTCCAGGTGGACGAGATCACCATCACGGCGGCGACCACGCCGCTGGTCCCCCGGGACGAGGTCACCACCAAGCAGCGGTTGAACGGTGACTACGTCGAGGCCCTGCCGGCCGACCGGATCAACAACATCCTGGCCTTGCAGCCGGGCGTGGTGGCCAGTCCGAACGGCGGCAGCCTCTCCATCCGGGGCGGCCGGACCGACCAGGCCAACACCTACATCGACGGCGTGCCGGTGACGCCGGGCTACCGGGGCACCGGTTTCCGGGCCACCAACGCGGGTGAAGGTGGCGCGGCCAACGGCATCCAGATCGGCGTCAACGGCTTCGAAGAAGCCTCGGTGACGACGGGCGCCTCCTCGGCCGAGTTCGGCAACGCCCAGTCGGGCATCATCGCGATCGAGACTCGTAGCGGCGGCCCCGCTTTCAAGGGCAGCTTCGACTACGAGACCGACGAGCCCTTCGGCCAGGCCCACGGCCGCGGGTTCAACCGGGTCGGCGCCAGCGCGGGCGGCCCATTGTTCGCCAAGAACCTTTCCTTCTTCGTGTCCGGCGTGCTGGAAGGCCGGGCCTCGACGGAGAGCGGGTTCAATGCCATCAATAACCCGGAATTCGTTCCGGTCGGCATCGATACCGTGGTCGCGGTGCCGAGTGCGGTGAACGATCCGCTCGCGGACACCACGTTCGCGGCGGTACAGGAGTTCGCCCTGTTCTCCGGCAAGTGCGATACCTTCAGCAGCAGCGCCAACTCCGATATCGCGAATAATTACGGCCTGGACTGCCACGGGGTACGGAATGCCGGTTCGGCGTCCACGGTCTACCAGACCACGGCCAAGCTGAACTACACGTTCGGCACCGGCAGCCGGATCTTCCTGTCCTGGCAGGCCAGCCGGAACCACGGCCGCAACGGGGGCAATTTCAACAATCCCCAGAACATCAGCGGCTTCCGGGTCAAGAACCAGAACGTCACGCTGGGCTGGAACCAGAACCTCAGCAAGTCGGCCGAGCGCGCCCTCGCGCTGGACGTCGCGCTGTCGTAT
>DASYPP010000023.1:0-39367 GCA_036006525.1 Gemmatimonadales bacterium | reverse complement strand
AGCATGTTCTGGTCGCCAAAATCGAAATTGAGATGGAACGCCGCGGTCTGTCGCATCATGCGGATGCCGGCAGGGCCGATACTGTCGAAGTACCGGGCCATCCGGACGTAGCGATCGGCGAAGAGCTGGGGAGCCGCCGTGCTGATGTCGTTGTAGGGATCGAGGCCACTGTCGAGCAGGATGATTCCATTCTCCAGCGCCCGGTTACGGAGCGGCTGGACCACCTCGCGAAGCACCTGGAGAACCGCCGAGGGTTCGGCGGCGGCGGTGCTGAATTCGATCTGGCCGCCGGGCTCGAAGGAGATGGTGCCCCGGCCCGGAATCCGGAAGCGCGGAGTCCCCTTGGGAGAGACCTCCTCGATCCACGCCAGCGGATCGCCATAGCGGCGGAGAAACCCGCGGGTCGAGACGCCCGCGTCATCGATGGGACAGGGCAGCAGGCTATCGGCCCGGAGCGCCAGCAACTCGATCTCGGCACCGACCAGGTCGGGCCGGGATGGTTGGTCGGCTCCCAGGGCGAACGCGTTGGCTCGGAGATCCTCCCGTAGCGGCGCCACCAGCCGGCCCTGTCCCATCAACCGGGCCCGGCGGCGCACCGGGGCCAGGCCCGCCGTCATCAGCGCGTACCAGCCGCGCTCGTCGGTCGCCCATTTCTCGATCACCAGGCCGGCGGAACCGAGCAACTCCTCCAGCGCGCGGCGGCTGAACTTTCGGCTGATCTCGGTCCGGATGGATTCGCCTTCGCGGAACGTCACCTCGCCCATCCCCGGAATTGCGACGCCGTGGCGCCGGTTGGCGATGAGGTGCATCTCCACCCGGGACAGCACCGGGTTGAAGAAGGCCTGGTGGCGGAAATCCTGTTCCTCGAATTCGGCCCCCAGTTCCCGTTTCAACACCCTCAGGATGTTCAGGTTGAACTTCGCCGTCACCCCGCGGGCGTCGTTGTACGCCGCCTCCAGCACCGAGCGGTCCTTCACCAGGTCGGCGCCCATGAGGAACCGGTCACCGGGCTGCATCCCCGCCGCGATCCGGGCGAGCAGGGCGACCGCGTCGTCATCCTCGAAGTTGCCGATGGTGCTGCCCAGGAAGGCGAAGAGCGCGGGCCGCGGCATGGCGCGCGGCAGGTTCAGCTCCCGCGTCATGTCGGCGACCGCGGTGATCACCCGGAGCTCGGGATACTCCTGGCGCAGCCGCCGCGCGCTCTCCTGGAGGAAATCGGCGCTGACATCGATGGGCACATAGGTGACGGCGCTGCCGGTGGCCCGCATGGCGTTCAGGATGATCCGGCTCTTCTCGGCGCTCCCCGCTCCCAGCTCCAGCAACGCCAGCGGACTCGCCTCGCGAACCCAGCGCGGCATCAGTTGCTCCAGCATCGCCCGCTCGGTGCGGGTGAGGTAATACTCCTCGAGCCGGGTGATGTCCTCGAACAGCCGGGAGCCTCGCGCATCGTAGAAGAACTTGGGCGAGAGTTCCTTCTGCTCCCGGGTCAGGCCGTCGCGCACTTCCGCCAGGATCGTCTGGTTCGGGGCCCGCTGGGCCGACTGCCGGACGTCACGCATCGCGCGCGCACCGGATGCCGCTGAAGATCTGGCGGCGGATCGGGTAGTCCCAGTTGCGGAACGTGTTGCGGATGGCGCCCGGCCGAGTGGCCCAGGACCCGCCCCGGAGCACCTTGTACTCCGGTCCAAAGAACACCTCGGAATATTCCTTGTACGGGAAGCTGATGAAGCCCGGATAGCCGGCGAAATCGGACGCGGTCCATTCCCAGACGTCGCCGATCATCCCGTAGCAGCCGATGGGCGACAGGTTCTCCGGATAGGCGCCAATTGGCGCCGGCTCGAAAGCGAGTTGGTCCAGGTTGGCGAGTTCGGGGGTCGGCTCGTCGTTCCCCCAGGGGTATTTGCGCTTGGTGCCCGTCGCAGCATCCCAGGAGGCGGCAGCTTCCCACTCGAACTCGGTGGGCAGCCGCTTGCCGGCAAACTTTGCAAAGGCTTCGGCCTCGTAGTAGCAGACATGGCAGACCGGAACCTCGAGCTCGACCGGCCGCACTCGATCCATGTACCGGGTGTGCCACTGGTTCCCGGCCCGGAACCAGTACATCGGCGCCACCAGGTGCTCCCTGGTCCGCCAGGCCCAGCCGGCCTCGGACCAGAATTCCTGGCGGTCGTAGCCCCCGGCCTCGATGAACTTCAGGAACAGGCCGTTGGTGACCGGCGCCTGATCGATCCAGAATGGCCGGATCCGCTGCCGGTTGAGCGGCCGCTCGTTGTCATAGGCCTCGGCCCGGTCGTCGGTACCGATCTCCACCATGCCGCCGGGAAAGCGCACCATGTTGCCCAGTGGATCGCAGGCACTCTCGCCTGCCAGCGGCCGGGCCCGGGGCAGCGTGACGCGACGCGCCGGGTGGTAGGCCTCTCCCTGTTTCAGCTGCAGCGTCTGCAGGATGGTTTCGTTGTGCTGGTATTCGTGTTGGGCCACCATGTGATACACATAGCCGTCCCGGAGCAGTGGCTGGTCGCTGTCGAGATCGACCTCGGCCAGTTTCTCCAGCGTCCGCTCCCGCACCTCCGAAAGCAGTCGGATACAATCGTCGATCGTTGGCAGCGGCAGCCCGCCCCGGACCGCGCGGGGATTGCTGAAGGGATCGAAGATCCCGGAAAGCCCCTCGGATCCGCTGCCCCCGCTCTCGATGTTCTGCACCAGCCAGACATCCTCGAAGTGCGCGATATGGCCGAGGTCCCAGACCACCGGACTCATGAGCGGGTTGTGCTGAATGCGGAGGTCATCGTCGGTCACCGGACTGACCAGGAGCAGGGTCCGGGACCGGCCCTCCTCCAGGATTTTGGAGAAAAGCTCTGGACTGAGCTTGAGGTCGGCTCGAGCTGTCATGGGACAATTGGGGGCTGGAGAAGAGCGGACGTACGGTGAGCTACCTGACTATAACGCATATACACCCATCTCGGGTTCCCGCCAGTATCCCGGATCACACGGGGACAAACACCGGGCACCCGGCAGACAATGCAAGTCATTGTCTCACTTGTTTTTACATTCCCCTTATTGAAGGAATTGATGGGATTGAAGGGATTGATGGGATTGAGATTGGGGCGTTGAGCACCGAAGATTGATGGCGCTACAATCCCTTCATTCCCTTCAATCCCATCAATCTCCTCAATCTCTATGTCCGACAAGCTCAAGAAGTCCGACGCTGAATGGAAATCTCAGCTCACCCCGGAGCAATATCGCGTAGCCCGGCAGAAAGGGACTGAGCGCGCCTTCTCGGGCGAGTACTGGGATAATCACGACACCGGGATGTATCGCTGTGTGTGCTGCGGCGAGCCGCTCTTCTCGTCCGACGCCAAGTTCGATTCCGGAACCGGGTGGCCCAGCTTCTCGGAGCCGGCCACCGCCCAGGGGGTCGAGAGCGAAACCGACGACAGTCTCTTCATGCGCCGGACCGAGGTGCATTGCGCCAAGTGCGCCGCCCACCTGGGACATGTCTTCGATGACGGGCCCGGCCCCAATGGCCTTCGCTACTGCATCAACTCCGCGTCGCTCAAGTTCGAGCCGAAAGGTAGCGCGGGTGGGTGAAGCTGCCCTCGAAGCAGCCGGCGTAACCAAACGCTACGGCACCGTCACCGCCCTGGATGATGTTTCTCTCGGGGTGGCCCCGGGCGAATGCGTGGCGCTGGTGGGAGAGAGCGGCTCGGGCAAGACCACTTTGCTCCGCTGCTTCAATCGCATGGTGGAACCCGACGCCGGTCGCATACTGGTGAACAGCAGCGACTCGGCCGGGGTGGACCCGATCGAGTTACGACGGCACACCGGCTACGTGCCGCAGGAAGGCGGGCTGCTTCCTCACTGGCGAGTCCTCAGAAATGCCGCGATGGTCCCCTGGCTGCTGGCCCAACCTGACGCGACAACCCGCGCGGCGGCCGCCCTGGATCTGGTGGGCCTCCCGGCCGGCCAATACGGCGGACGCTGGCCCTCCGAACTTTCCGGCGGCCAGCGCCAGCGGGTCGCGATCGCCCGGGCGCTGGCGTCGGATCCCCCGGTCATTCTGCTGGACGAGCCCTTTGGCGCGCTGGACGCTATTACCCGCGGCGATCTGCAGGAGAACTTCATCGCACTCCGCCAGCGGATTCACATCACCACGCTCCTCGTCACCCACGACTTGAACGAAGCGGTGCGCCTGGCCGACCGGATCGGGGTGATGCGGAAAGGCAAGCTCGAGCAGTTGGCAGCCCCCCGCGAGTTGATCGCCCATCCGGCCACGCAATACGTGCAGCGGCTGCTGCAGCGGGCCGGGGTGGTGGCGACGTGAGGAGGGCGATCGTCGCGCTGTTGGTCGCGGGCGCCTTCCATCCTCCCATGCCCGCGCCCCTGCACGCGCAGACCTCCCGCCGCCCCGTCATCGTCGCGTCCAAGCCCTTCGGCGAGTCCTATCTGCTGGCCGAAATGTTTGCCCAGGTCCTGGAGGCGAGAGGTATGAAGGTGGACCGGCGACCCGGGCTTGGCGCCACCGAGATTGCCTTCAGCGCTCTGCGCGAGAACGCGATCGACGTCTTCCCGGAATACACCGGCACCGCGCTGGTCGCCATCCTCAAGCACCAGCCGATCGCCGACCGGCAGGAGGCATTCCACGCCGTCCAGCAGGAGTTCAACACCCGGTATGGCATGCGATGGCTGGCTCCACTGGGCTTCGAGAATACCTATGCCATCGCGGTGCGGCGGGAAACGGCGGAGCAGTATCACCTGAAGACATTGTCGGATCTCGCCATGGCCGCGCCCCTGCTGACGGCGGGCTTTACCCCGGATTTCATTGGCCGGAGCGACGGGCTGCCGGGGCTGGCGCGCGCGTATGGCTTCAAACCCAGGCAGGTGCGATCGCTGCTCCAGGCAGTGAAGTACCAGGCCTTGGCTGAAGGCAGCGTGGACATTATCGACGGTTACTCCACCGACGGGCTGCTCGCCAGGTATGACCTCGTGGTACTGGACGACGACCGGCACTTCTTTCCGCCCTATGAAGCCGCGGCAGTGTTGAGTGCCGGCGTGCAGAAGGATGTGCCGGGAGTCGCCGAGGCGTTGAGCGAGTTGTCGGGGAAGTTGGACGTGGTGACGATGCGGAAACTGAACCGGAGGGTCGAGGTGGACGGTGAGCCGATACCGGACGTCGCCCGCGATGCGCTCGCCAGCCTGGGAATCCTCGGCTCAGGCTCGGCCGGGCCGTCCACCGGCAAGACCGGCGGTATCCTCGCCTACATGTGGGGCCGCCGAGCCCAGATATTCTCGCTCACCGGCCGCCACCTGGTGCTGGTGACCGTCTCGCTCCTCGCCGCGATCCTGGTCGCGATCCCGCTGGGCCTGCTGCTGGAACGGTCGCGGGGAAGCGCGGAAGGAGTGATCCGGAGCGTGGGCCTGATGCAGACCATCCCGAGCATCGCGCTGCTCGCGTTCATGCTGCCGCTGCTCGGGATCGGGCTGATCCCCGCGCTGGTCGCCCTCTTTCTCTATTCGCTCTACCCGATCCTCCGCAACACATACACTGGTGTCCGCGACGCTTCGCCGTCGGCGGTTGCCGCCGCCCTGGCGCTGGGCATGACGCCGCGCCAGGTCCTGCGCCATGTCCGCCTGCCGCTGGCCGCACCGGTCATCATGGCAGGTATCCGCACCGCCGGCGTGATCACCGTCGGCACCGCCACCCTCGCCGCCTTCATCGGCGCCGGCGGGCTGGGGGATCCGATCGTCGCCGGACTGGCGCTGTCGGACACCCGGATGATCCTGTCCGGCGCGTTACCCGCCGCCCTGCTGGCGCTGGCCGTGGACCTGGTGCTGGGCGGCGTGGAGCGAGGGTTGCGGATAGAAGGGTTGAAGTAACAAGGTCTGTCCGACTACCCCGCAATTCTGATCTGACCCGGCAGTCGCAGCTCCTTCCGCCGCTCCACGAACACTGGTGACGCCGCGGACGATGCGCCGAGCAGCGACACCAGTTGCCGTTCCGCCACGCGGGCACGAGTGCGCTGATACACCATGTGCGCCGTGGCGAGCGGGAGACGCTGGGTATGGATGTAGTGCCCCACCGCCTCGTCCACCCAGATAACGTCCTGCAGGATGCTTGCGACGGCGAACGCATTGGCCACGTGGGTATCCAGAACCGCCTCCTGGGCCCGGGCCCCGGCGAGCCGGGCGAGCTGAAGCGTGGAGGCGCTGGTTTGCCGCTGTTGGCGGATCGCATCCAGAAACAGGTCGAGCCGGAATCTTCGGAGCAGGAGGAATGGCGACGGCTCGCAGGGAACCGGCGGAAAATCACCCAGTTCCAGCAACACCAGCGTCCGGCTCACCACGGCATCCTCCATCGCCATGGGAACCGGCACCACGCGAAAGTAGAGATCGAGGGCATCGATTGCAGGAAGTCGCCGGGAGAATTCCCGGGTGAACTTCAGCGCCTGCACCTGGTGGGTTTCGATGAGGGCTTCGCGAGCTGCCGCATAGGCCACGAAGAGGCGGGGCCGGAGCGATTCCGGGAACTGCCTCAGGGAAGCCAGGTTGGACACGGGCACCGTTTCCTCCAGCCATTCAAGGATGGCAAAATCGTACCACCGACCGCCCCGGTGGGGCCGTAATCATGGTCACAGGAGACTCGTGCGCCGGGTCGCCGTCACTGCACTTCAATGCACCACCTTGCCCAACCGGGCTGGGCCGCTACACCTTCCAGCCCTTCCAGACATCCAAGGCCCCCAAGATGCGTTGGGTATTGTCGAAGCGGGCTCTCCGCCTGCTGCTTGCGCTGATCGGATTTGCGACGGTGACTCCCGAAGTCCGGGCCCAGGCGGGCCGGAGCAGTTCGCGCTATCACAACGGTCGCGAGCTCGCCGCGGCCCTGGACAGCCTGCGCCGAGTCGCGCCGCAATTGATCCAGCTCAGTACCATCGCCCAGTCGCCGGGCGGGCTGCCGGTGCAGGCGGTGCGCCTGGCGGCGGGCACCGATGCCGATGACCGCCCCGCCCTGTTGGTCATCGCCAACGCGGCAGGTCCCCACGTGGTGGGAAGCGAGGTCACGCTCGGCGTGATCCGCAACCTGGTCGCCGGCTACAGCTCCGACTCCGCGGTGAAACGGCTGCTGGATCACCACACGATCTACCTGATTCCCCGGGCCAATCCCGATGCCGCCGAAGGAATGTTCGCCCGGCCCATGGTCGAGCTGACCCGCAACGCGATGCCGATTGATGACGATCACGACGGCGCCATCGACGAGGACGGCCCCGATGACCTGAACGGCGACGGGCTCATCACCCTCATGCGGGTGAGCGACTCGGCCGGCGACTGGATGGCCGATTCGGCCGACCCCCAGCTGCTCCGCCAGGTGGATCGGGGGAAGGGCCAGGCCGGTACCTACCGCGTGTACGCCGAGGGCCGCGACAACGACAAGGACGAGCGCTATAACGAGGATCCGCCCGGCGGAGTGGACGTCAACCGGAATCTCACCTACGGGTACGAGTACTTCACCGAGGGTTCCGGCGACGGCCCCATCGCGACCCCGGAGTCCCGCGCGATCGCCCAGTTCTTCGTGGACCATCCCAATGTCACCGCGGTGTACGTGCTGGGTCCCCAGGACAACCTGGTCAAGGCCTGGGAGTACAAGAAGGAAGCCGTCGGTCCCGATGGCACCCCGCTGCCGCTCACCAACGTCATGCAGAACGATGAGCCCTGGTTCACCGAAGTCTCGCGCCGCTACCAGAAGTTGACGGGCCTGGAGAAGGGACCCACCTCGGCCGATCTCAAGGGCGACCCGCTCTCCTTCAGCTATTACCACATGGGTCGGTTTGCCTGGGGCACCCGCACCTGGTGGATTCCCGAGCTGCCGGCCGACACCAGCAAGTCTGCCCCCAAGGTCGATCCCAAGGATCCGCTCAAGGACGACCGCAACGCGCTGCACTGGCTCCGGGCCAACCGGCCCGATGCAGTCATCGAGTGGAAGGAGGTCATCGATCCGGACTTCCCGGGCCACAAGGTCGAGGTGGGCGGCTTGCGGCCCTTCGTCCTGGTCAATCCGCCGGACAGCCTGCTGGATACACTCACCACGGTCCAGGCCCGCCTGGTTCGTGAGATGGCCGACCTGCTTCCGTCGATTGCGATCAGAGATGTGAGGGTGGAGCAGGTCGGTGCCGGAGTGTTCCGGATCAAGGCAAGGGTGGCCAACCTGGGGTACTTGCCCACGGTCTCCCAGCTCGGCGGACGGGTGCGCTGGCCTCGACGAGTTCGAGTCGAGCTGAAGACCGACGGACAGCAGATTGAATCGGGCCGGAAGATCCAGCTGCTGGACCCGATCCAGGGAAGCGGCGGCTCGACCGAAGTCAGCTGGATCGTCACCGGCCGGGCCGATTCACGGGTGACGGTGAGCGCCTCCAGCCCGGTGGCCGGCAGCGCCTCCCAGGCCATCACCCTTCACCCGTCGGGGTCTCGATGAAAAGTCGGCAGGTGGGCAAGTGGGCCAGTGGGAAGGCTGCGATCCTCCGGCCTCTGATGTTTGCCGCGGTCATAGCTGCCGCGAGCGCCGCCCCTGTTGCCGCCCAGGCCGGGGCACTGGCGGCCCTGGGTTCGCCGCCCAATCCCAAGGTCCCCACCAGCTGGGACCGCTACTACGACCATGCCGGGATCGCCGAGCTGGGCCGCCGGCTGCAGACGGCGTATCCCGACCGGTGCCGGTTCAGCTCGATCGGCAAGAGCTATGAGGGCCGGGAGATCTGGCTCCTCACGGTGACCAATTTCAAGCACGGCGATCCGGACCAGAAGCCAGCGATGTACATCGACGGCAACATTCACTCCAATGAAATCCAGGGCACCGAGATCGCGCTCTACACCGCCTGGTACCTGTGCGAGATGGCGGACCGGGTCCCCTACGTCGACAGTCTGCTGAACGATCGGGTGTTCTACATCGTGCCCACCATCAATCCGGACGGACGGGAGGACTTCCTTCACGAGCCCAACACTCCGCACTCCCCGCGCAGTGGCGTGGCCCCCCGGGACAACGATGGTGACGGGCTGGTGGACGAGGACGGGTTCGATGACCTGAACGGCGATGGCTTCATCACCATGATGCGGCGCCGCAATCCCAACGGACGCTGGATCGTCTCGCCGGAGGATCCCCGGCTCATGATCCAGGCCGCGCCCGACAAGCCTGGCGAGTACGAGCTGCTGGGCTACGAGGGCTACGACAACGATGGGGACGGGGAGGTGAACGAGGACGGGATCGGCTACTACGACCCCAACCGGAACTGGCCCTGGCGCTGGCAGCCGCAGTACATCCAGGGCGGCGCGGATTACTACCCCACCTCGCTGCCGGAGACCCGGGCGGTGATGGCGTTCATCGAGGCGCACCCCAACATCGCCGGCGCCCAGAGCTACCATAACAACGGGGGGATGATCCTGCGCGGACCCGGAGTGCCGCAGGACAACTACCGGCCCCAGGATATCCGGGCCTTCGACCAGATCGGGCGGGTCGGCGAACAGATTCTCCCGGGCTACAAGTACATGGTGGTCTGGAAGGACCTCTACACCGTCTGGGGCGGCGAGCTGGACTGGCTCTACGGCGCCCGCGGCATCATCACCTTCAGCAACGAGGTATGGACCGCGTTCGAGTACTTCGACAAGGATCCCGCCGACGAGCGCTACGACGATCCCGACTACAAGTTCGACCGGCTGCTGCTGCTGGGCGAGGCGGTGGTCCCCTGGACGCCGGTGCAGCACCCCCAGTATGGCGCGATCGAAGTGGGCGGGGTAAAGAAGCAATACACCCGCGCGGTTCCCGGTTTCCTGCTGCCGCGCGAGGCCCACCGCAACATGGCGTTCACCATCTACCAGGCCGGCCAGATGCCGCTGGTCCGGGTGGATTCGATCGTGGTGCGGCGGAGGGACGGCGGCCTGAGCGAGGTGACGGCGATCGTGGCCAACAAGCGGCTGGCGCCGACCCATACCCAGCAGGATATCGAGAACCAGATTACCCGGCCGGACTACGTCAGCCTGAGCGGAGGCGAAGTGGTGGCGGGGTTCCTGGTGGATGACCCGCGGCAGAATCTCGCGCGGGAGCAGCGGCTGCACCCGGGCCGGCTGGACGTGTCGAATATTCCGGGGATGGGAACCGTGACGGTGCGCTGGCTGGTCAGAGGCGACGGTCCCTTTACGGTCACCGTCAGTTCCGCGAAAGGTGGAACCCGGTCGACAACAACTGCCTCAACGCAAAGACGCTAAGGCGCAAAGAGAGTAACTGGTTGTTCTTTGCGCCTCCGCGCCTTTGCGTTGGATGTTGCCGGGTCCAGAAATCGAAGATCGCCAATCAGCATTCGCCCATGCGAGTGCAAGATTGACGATTTATGATTGACGATCATCGATTTTACTGCTATGTGGCGGCAGATTCGCCGGCCGGTAGTCGGAACGCTTCAGAGCAGTCCGCAACCGGCGATCTGCCATGGTCCGTTATCGGATAAACGTCCCGATCGGAATCTTGACACTGGAATTCGACGTCACCAGCGTGCCGCTGAAGACCTGGGGCTGTTGCCCGGCCACCACCACGGTCACCGTGTAGTTACTCTGCGGCTGGCTGCACGCCGACCAGTAGACCAGGTCCACGGAATAGGTACCGCTGGGCGCACTGCCGGTCGGCCACACCACGTTCTCGTTGTTGATGTTGTCGATGCTGCATGCCGGATTGGAGTCGAGATCCAGGGTGCCGCCGCTGGCCGAGTTCTTGTGGGCGAAAAAGATCTCCTCGCCCGAAGGATCGGTCACATGCAGGTCCACGTCGGTCGGGGCGTCCCACGCTACACTGACCTGCACGTCGCCCGAGCCTACCCGCAACAGGTTGATATTCTGGGTCAGAGACGGTCCCATGGGGCCGCCCTGGGCGCCGGCGCCGTAGACAAAACCCATGGCCGCCTGGGGCGCATTGGGGCTCATATTGAGTACGATGTCCACGGAAGTCACCGGGGCCGGCAGGTCGAGCTGGTAGTAGCCATCGAAGTAGGTGAGCGAGACGATCACCCGGCTGAACGGAGTCGGCGACGTCACGGAGGCACGAAGGCTTCCGCCGTTGATCGCGGTCGGAACGCCCTGGACCGTAATCGTCGGACCGCTACCGTCGGCGGGGCGGCTGCCGGCCACCAGCGTGGCGGTCACGGTGCCATCCACCGTCGCAACTCCAGTAATCAGATCGCTGATCGGACCGAAGGAATTCTCCTTTAGACCCGCGTCGCAGCTGACTGCCGCAAGAACCAGCGTGACGGGCAGAACTCGGCGACCAACGGCGCGGATAAGGTTCAGCACTCGCACGGTCATCTCCTGCTTGGGCGAACTGTGAGTTGGAAGTTTCCGGAACGGAATGATGACTTGGCAACGTATGTGCCGAAGCTAACAATGGAGAAAACAAGAAGCGTATCTCGTTATAAGAGATACGCTTAAATGATACGTGCAGTATTTGGCGCTACTGAAATATACCTGTACGACCTTCTCGGTATGCCTGTCCTTTGCAACCGGGTGCCCGTCCCGCGTCAGTGTTCGGGGCTACTGATCCTGATGTCGCCGCCGAAGCTGGTGAGATTCATTTTCGCGCTGCCATCGCCCTGTTTTCCGCCGTAGCGGCGCCGGCTTTCAAGGCTCCGGACCAGCGGCACGCTGGAGTGCAGGTCATCGCGGCTACTGGCGTGGACCTCGAACTCGATCCCGGCGCCTTTGGGCAGGGCGACCGCGATAGCGCCGTTCCAGGACAGCAGCTCGTAGTCACCACTCTGCCGGATTACCCCGTCAAACGAGACATCGCCGCTTAGCGTCCCCGCGTACACCCGGGGCGCATCCACCCGCAGGAAGCTGATATCACCGCTGATGGATGCGGCGTCGACCACCGATCCCCGGATGTCGCGCATGGTCACATTCCCGGCCACGCTGTATCCCTCGGCTGACCCGTGCAGGCCCGTTACCGTGACATCTTCGGTGACGGTCTCCCCCACAAAGTGGACGCCGGCCGGAACTTTGACGATGTAGTCCACCCGGGTGTCGTTCTCGCCCCGGTCGGTCCGGTGCCGACCGGCCACTTCGCAGGCGTCCCGGGCCGGCCGGTCTTCCTCGTCGTTCTGCCAGCGGCTCCGGGGATAAATCGCGCAGATGAGCACCCGGCCGCTGTCCTCGAACACCCGGATCGCCACGTCTTCCGGCAACCCTCGATGACCGCGGGTCCTGGTTGCCTCGACGCTGACCTCACGGCCCGACGCGGCGTCCGCCCGGATGCTCCCGATCACCCCGCGGACTTCGAGCGTGGCCCCGGCCGGCAGGGTCCCGGTCCAGCGAAACAGGGACGCGGTATCCTGCCGGACCGGCGAACCGAGCGTGGCGGCCAGCAAGAGGACGGTCAACATGGAGATCAGTTGTCGTCGTCGTTGTCGTGCGGGATGCTGAACGTGCCGGTGCGGCCCACCTTGACGTCGCCGTTGAAGCTTTCGACATCCACCGTGGCGCTCCCGCTGCCGAGCCGGAAGTTGGTCCGCCGCCGGGTGGGATGCTCCATGCCCTGCACCGGGATGGTGGCCTCCACCTCCCCATCGAGAGTGGCGATGTTGAACGCCGCGCTGGCCCCATCGGCCACGCCGACCATGATGTCGCCGCTGTGACTGACGAAGCTGTAGCGGCCGCCTTCCTGGAGCGTGCCGTCATACAGCACCTCGCCGTCCAGAGTGCCCACCTCCACCGACTTGGACCGAATCCGCTGCAGGTCCACGTCCCCACTGATCGTCTCCACCGTGATGTCGCCTTCGGCATCGAGCACGATGACACCTTCGGAGACCGAGTTCAGCTCCAGGCGACCCCGGCTACCATTGACCGAGATCGTCCCCTGCACCGAGTGCAGGTTGAGTGAACCGGTCACGTTCTTCACCGTGAGGTTGCCGTTCAGCGACTCCAGCTCGGCATCCGCCTTCATGTTCTCGATGCTGATGTCGCTGTACATCCCTTCCAGCTTGAGCGGCATCCAGCTGGGAACCGAAATGTCATAGTCCACGATATTGGCCGGACCCCGGTCCGCCTCGGACTCGATGCTCAACACCGTTCCCGCGGTCTTGATCTGGACATGGGTACGGGCCGAGTGCCGGGCCTTGATCTGGACCGCGTTCCGCTCCCACCCGTGCACGATGATCTCCCCACCCGGATTGTCCATCTCCAGTCGGGTACCGGGAGTCACGGTGATGGTGGTGTCGCTCTGCTGCGGAGCAGCGACCGCCAGGGAAGCAACCAGCAATGTCAGCAACATTTTGACCTCTTCAGGATTTGGCGGTCACGGCCTGGGCCGCGGTCCGCAACAGGGCCAGCTTGCGCCGCATGTTGGCGGCGATGCTGGCGCGGAGAAATGCGTTATTGGAGTCCCGCGCGATCGCGACGCGAGCATCGGCGATCGCCTGGTCGATTTTCATCAGACTCTGCCGGATCACCTGGAGGGTGCCTGGCTCGAGCAGGGTATCGTTGGTCGCAAGCAGCTCCTCCAGCTGGGCCACTGCGGTGTCGTACTGCTGGTCGGTGGTTCCAGCCACCGTGAAATTCCAACCCCCAGGCCCCCTCACGGTGCTGTCCGGACTGATAGTCTGACCATGCCGCAAGAGTGTCACGGCCGTCGCCGAGAGGAGCATTAGGACGACACTCGCCGCCAGCAGCAGCGGCATACCGATGGTCACCCGCCGCCCGTGCCAGGGGAGCGTGGCCCGGGCCGGCGTCGCGATGCCTCGCTTCACCTGGGGCCACAGGTCCCCCGAGGTCGGCAACCCGGTATAACCGGGCGCCCAGGTCCGGACGGCTCGCAACTGCTCCAGCGTCTCGGCGCAGGCCTGGCACTCGGCAAGGTGGCGCGCCACGGCGGCGGTGGTGACCGGATCGAGCTCGTCGTCCAGGTAGTCGCTCAGCTGATCCAGCATGTGTTCGCTCATGACTCCTCCGACAGGTATTCCCGCAGCATCATCCTGGCGCGGTGCAGCTGAGACCGGGAAGTTCCCGAGGTGCACCCCAGCAGCGTCCCGATTTCCTCGTGCCGGTACCCCTCCATGTCGTGCAGCACGAAGACTTCTCGCGCCCCGTCCGGCAGTTTGTCTACCGCTGTCTCGATCGCGACCCGGAGATCCGGGGTCACCCGCCGGCTCGCCTTTTCGCCGATCGCGATCTCTCCGCCCGTGTGTCTCGCCTCCCGGATCCCGCGGACCTGGCGGCGGCGGAGCAGCACGCTCACCGCCAGCCGGTGCAGCCAGGTACCGAAGGCCGATCGCCCCTCGAATTGGCTCAGCTTCTGCCAGACCCGGATGAAAACATCCTGTACCGCGTCCTCCACGTCGTCCCCGAGCAGCCAGCGGGCCAGCCCGTGGACCTTCTCGACGTGCTTGCGGTACAACCGCTCGAAGGCGGCGGTATCACCGGCGGCAGCCAGGGCGACGTCATCCACCTCGGTTGAGGCGCTGTAGTCCACAGGTTCCGATGTCAGAGAGGCCACTCCGAACGCCCAGGGTGAGGATTCGGGGTATTCGATACGGGGCTAGGCCAGGACGTTGGAAACTCTACCGGCTTTGGCTGTTACAACATCCAACGCAAAGGCGCGGAGCCGCAAAGAAACGCATTAATTGTCCTTCTTTGCGCCTTGGCGCCTTTGCGTTAGGCGGTTTGCCGGTTCCGGCTGGGGGTCAGGATGGCACAGCAGGCAGGTGGGCGTCCCACCAGTGGGCGGCCCGGTCCCCGTCCCATGTGCCGGGCAAACCGATGGCGGCCAGGCGCCGAACCAGGTGCTGAGCGGTGGCCGGGCGGTCCGCCGGGGCCTTGGCCAGGCAGGCCAGGATCGCGGCATCGAGCTCGGCCGGAATCGGGAACTCGCTCTTCTGGGAGGGCGGGACCGGCGGAGTCCGGACATGATGGGCGATCATCTGAATGCTGTTATCGCTTTCGAAGACCAGTCGCCCGGTGAGCAGCCAGTAGGCCACGCAACCGAGGGCGTAGAGATCGGTGCGGCCGTCTACCGCCTCACCCAGGGCCATCTCGGGCGGCATGAAGGCGGGCGTACCGGCGGTGGAGTTGGGGGCCGTTAACATGCTTTGTTCCCGCGACCCTTCGGCCGACTTGACCAGCCCGAAGTCCAGGACCTTGACGTAGTCGTGCTGCAGACCCATCCGGCAGAGATAGATGTTCGCCGGCTTGATGTCGCGGTGAGTGAGACCGAGTTGGTGGGCCTCGCCCAGTGAGTCACAGGCCTGGAGCAGGATGGCGATGGCGCGGGCCGGCTCCAGCGGGCCGAAGCGGCGTACCAGCTGGTCGAGGTCGAGCCCGTCCAGCAGCTCCATGACATAGTAGAACGTTCCGTCCTGCGAAATACCGAAATCGAAAAGCTCGATGGTATGCGGTGAACGCAGCGACGCCGCCGCCTGGGCTTCGCGGCGGAACCGGGCCTGCACCATGTGGGCGGCCTCGGGGTCGGCAGCACCGAGTTTTTCCGCGCGGATCAGTTTGATGGCCGCCGGCCTGGCCAGGAGACGGTGGTTCGCCCGCCAGACCTCTCCCATGCCGCCGCTGCCAAGCAGGTCGGCCAGCTCGTAGCTGCCCAGGTCCCGCGCCTTCTTCACCTGGTGGCCGAGCCCGGTGTAGATCTGGGAAATCACCAGGGCGATGCCGACGCACATGAAATTGGGAGCGTGGAGAAAGAACGCCGTCCCGATCGCCGAGCCCATGGCGTGGACCTCGCCATGCTGGGCGAGCCATGCCAGGTAGAACAGCGGATCCATGAGCGCCGCCGTGAGTGCCGCGATCGCGGTATACCGGGGCAAGGTCGGGAGCAGCGCGGCGAAGAGCAGGATGATGACTGCCACCCAGGACACGCCGTGCTCGTCACCAGGGGTGATGATGACCCAGTGATTGATATACCCGATCGCCGCCGCGGTCAGTACTTCGTAGCCGAGCCCCAGATTCAGGGTAAGACTGCAGTCCTTGCGCGGGGTGCGGGCGACGAAAAACAGCGCCAGCGAGACGGCCACCATGATGACCACGATGACATTCATCTCGCCTGGATTGGGATTCAAATCGCGCCCGGTCCAGCCGATCAGGCGGGGTACTACTCGGAAGACGAAGAGGTTCACCAGCCAAAGACCCAGGCCAACGAGACTGACGATGGCCAGCCTTCGGGACGCTTGCTGCAGGACGTCCTGCGGTAGGGAGGGGCGGGAATCCGAGCCTGACACGGCTGGAGCCGAAGGTGTGCTGAAACGGGCGTGAAGGCGTCGGGCAGCCATGAATCGCTGGTGTTGGAGGGCTAAGTCTCAGTAAAGGTAGCGGTTGCGAGCCATCTCACCAGAGGAACCGGTGACACCGCTCACAGGTTCCGAGGAGCGTCAGGCCATATCGTCGTCGCCATGCCTCGAACCTTCGCCTCCAGGAAGCCCAGGCCCTTAGCGGTCGAGCCCGAAGCCGTCGCCCGCGAGGCCGGGCTCCGCTACGTCACCGATCAGAGTCCGGGGATTCGCCGGGAAAAACGGGGGAAGGGATTTGTCTATCGCGAGGCCAGCGGCGCAACGGTGACGGACGCGACCCAGTTGAAACGCATTCGCTCCCTCGCCATTCCCCCGGCGTACACCGACGTCTGGATCAGCCCCGACCCGCGGGGCCATATCCTGGCCACCGGACGCGATGCCCGGAAGCGGAAACAGTATCGCTATCACCCGAAATGGCGCTCGATCCGGGATGAAACCAAGTTTACCCGGATGCTGGCATTTTCCGAGGTGCTGCCTGGCCTTCGGGCCCGGGTCGAGAAGGACATGGAGCTCCCCGGCCTCCCCCGCCAGAAAGTGCTGGCGGCGGTGGTGCGGCTCCTGGAATGGACCTGCATCAGGGTGGGGAACGAGGAGTACGCGAAGGCGAACAAGTCCTTCGGCCTGACCACGCTCAAGGACCAGCACGTGGAGATTACCGGCTCGACTATCCGGTTCGAATTCAGGGGGAAGAGCGGGAAGGTGCACTCGTGCGACATCAGCGACCGGCGATTGGCGCGTATTGTTCAGCACTGCCAGTCGATTCCGGGCCAGGAACTCTTTCAGTTCCTCGATGCCGATGGAAACCGGGGACCGATCAATTCCGAGGACGTCAATAACTACATCAGGGAGACTACCGGGGGCGAGTTCACCGCGAAGGATTTCCGGACCTGGTCCGGCACCATGCTGGCCGCAGCCGCCTTGCGTGACATCGGCAAGGCGGCGGACGCCAGGGAAGCGAAGGGCCACTACCTGAAGGCGGTGGACCGGGTGGCACTGCAGCTCAACAATACCCGGGCGGTTTGCCGGAAGTACTACGTGCATCCCGCGCTGTTCGAGGCGTACCTCGAAGGAACCCTGCTGGAGATGTACGACCGGGAGCTCAAGCGGGCCCGGGCGAAAGGGCTGGAGCGGGAAGAGGCCGCGGTGCTCGCAATAATCAAAGCCCGGGTCAAGATGGCCGCGTAAGGGTACTGGGTACTGCGTACTGCGTACTGGGTACTGCGACCGTCCTGCACCCAGTACCCAGTACCCTGCACCCAGTACCCAGTACCCAGTACCCAGTACCCAGTACCCAGTACCCGTTACTTTTCCCCCATGTCTCGAGTTTTTCTCTTGAGCCCGGCATGGTGCGGGGGCAAGCGCGCGGCGCTCCTGCGGCGCGAAGCCGCCGCGTTTCCCCTGGCTACCCGACTCCGGGATGGCGGGGCCCCGTTGGGCGAGGTATTCAGCTTTCTGAGCGGACTCTACTTCCGGGGCAAGCTGGCCTACGCCCGGCAGTTCGCCCAGGCGACGACACGCCATCCCGGCCTGCTCATCATCACGCCCACCCGCGGCCTGGTGGAACCGGATTCGCCGGTCACGGTGGGAGACTTGAACGAATTTGCCTCGGTCAACATTGACGAAGACGATGCCCGCTATAGTGCTCCGCTGCAGCGGGACCTGGAGCGGCTTCTCGCCGGCGACCGCACCCTCGAGGTCGTGCTCCTGGGAAGCGTCGCCACCGGAAAGTACGTCGAGGTTCTCACCGAGGGCCTGGGCGAGCGGCTGCTCTTCCCGGTTGAGTTTGTCGGTCGCGGGGACATGAGCCGGGGCGGCCTCATGCTTCGCTGCGCGCGGGAAGGCCGGGAACTGACCTACGTTCCCGTGGCAGGCGCGGTCCGCCACGGACCCCGCCCGCCCAGGCTGGAGCGGATGCGGTGAGCCCGGAGCGCCTGGAGGAGGGACTGCACCGCGCCACCCGGCAGGGGAAGGCCGAGAAAATCCCCGCCAAGGTTCCCCGAGTGACCATCCCGGGCGATCGCAAGGATGTCGAAATCACCATCGGCGACAGGACCGTCGCTCTCAGCAACCTGTCCAAGGTCTTCTTCCCGGAAAAAGGCTATACCAAGCGGGACCTGTTGCAATACTACGCGGACATTGCCCCGGTGCTGTTGCCCCACCTGCGCGACCGCGCGATGGTAATGAAACGCTATCCCAACGGGATTCATGAGAAGTTCTTCTTCATGAAGCGTGCGCCGGCCCCCCGCCCGGAGTGGATTCAGACCTGCACGATCGAGCATTCCAGCGGCAACGTGATCGACTTCCCGATGATCCAGGACCTCCCCGCGCTGCTTTGGGTGATCAACCTGGGCTGCATCGACCTCAACCAGTGGTATGCCCGCTGCGACGACGTGGACCGACCTGACTACCTGCACTTCGATCTTGACCCGGGGCCCCGGGCCGGATTCGACCAGGTGCTGGAGACCGCCCGCATCGTGCATGAAGCCCTTACCCTCCTCAAGATGCCGCACTACGCCAAGACCACGGGGAGCCGGGGTATTCACATCTATGCGCCCATCGTGCGGGGCCCGACCCAGAAACAGGTATGGACCTTTGCCAAGGCGGTGGCGCACACCCTGGCGTCGCAGTATCCCAAGCTGGTCACCGCGGTGTACGCCCTCGCCAAGCGGCCGGATGACAAGGTGCTGGTCGACTACAACCAGAACGCGTGGGGCCGTACCCTGGCCTCCATCTATTCGGTGCGGCCGGTACCGGTGGCGGCGGTCTCCACGCCGGTCTCATGGGAAGAGATCGACCAAGGCATCCGGTTGGAGGATTTCCGGATGGACAACGTGACCGCGCGGGTGAAACAGCTGGGCGACCTCTGGAAACCGCTGCTGCAGGAGAAGGGGCGGTTCCGGCTGGACAAGGTGCTGTGAGTCTCCCGCTCCCCTACCCCTTCCCGGTGATGGAAGCGAAGACCGCCGCAACGCTCCCGTCCGGCTCCGAGTGGCTATACGAGCCCAAGTGGGACGGCTTCCGCTGCCTGGCCTTCCGGGACGGCGACGAGATCCGGCTCCAGTCCAAGGCCGGCAAGCCGCTGGAACGCTATTTCCCCGACGTGGTCGCCACGGTCAAATCGCTCAAGGTCACCCGGGCCGTCATCGATGGAGAGATGGTCATTCCGGTGAACGGCAAGTTTGAATTCGACGAGCTGCTCCTCCGGATTCATCCGGCTGAGAGCCGGGTGGCGAAGCTGGTGGCGGAGCATCCCGCCGAATTCATTCTCTTCGACCTGCTGGTCGATGAGCAGGGGACCCGGATCACCGATCGGCCACTCCAGGAACGGCGCGAGAAACTGGAAACGTTCTTTCAGAAGCATGCGAAATCCTCGAGCCTCCGGCTCTCACCGGTCACCAGAGACCTGGCCGAAGCCGTCGAGTGGCTCAAGCGGGCGGGCGGGAACCGGGACGGCGTGGTCGCCAAGCGGATGGATCTGCCATACCAGTCCGGCGAGCGCACCGGAATGGTGAAAGTGAAACGGATACGCACCGCGGACTGCGTCATCGGCGGCTTCCGGTATGCCGCCAGCGGTGGCGTCGTGGGTTCCCTGCTGCTCGGACTGTACGACGAGCCGGGAGGGCTGCTCCACCATGTCGGGTTCACCTCGAGCTTGAGCGCGGCGGACAAGAAAGCGCTGACGCCGAAACTGGAAGCGCTGGTCGGGCCGCCGGGCTTTACCGGCCGGGCGCCGGGAGGTCCCAGCCGGTGGAGCACCGAACGCACCGGGGAGTGGCAGCCGCTCAAAACCAAGCTGGTCGTCGAGGTGTCGTACGACCACTTCACCGGCGGGCGCTTTCGCCACGGCACCAAGCTCCTGCGCTGGCGACCGGACAAGGCGCCGAAGCAGTGCCTGATGGACCAGGTGACATAGGGTGGGTCTCACACCCGCCCCCATGAGGCCTCCGCCCCCCATATGGGGAATATCCGCCAGAAGTCCACACGCGTGGTAACCCGAAAAGCGCGAAGCGTGTATTATTTCCTCCTTGAATGAACCCACCTTTGGAGTCCCGCTGACCCCACACGACTTGCTTGACCTCACCGACCGAGGCGCCGGATTCCTCCGCCGCCGAAGCGAGAACTATCTCCCGGCGACCGGAGACGTCCATGTTCCGGCCCGGGTGATCCAGCAATACCGGCTTCGCCCCGGCGACGAGATCATAGGGGAGGTGGCCTCTCCCGGCCGCCCGGAGCGGGGAAAAAGCCGGGGCCCCGAGCTCAAGACCGTCACCAGCATCAACGGGCGGACGCCGGCTGACCTGGCCACCCGGCCCGACTTCAATCGGCTCGCCGCGATTCACCCCCGGGAGCAGCTGACCCTGGACGCCGGGCTCAAGCGGTTTGGCCAGCGGGACTATACCAACCGGGTCATCGACCTGCTCTGTCCCTTCGGCAAGGGCCAGCGGGCCCTGATAGTGGCGCCCGCCAAGGCCGGGAAGACGATGGTGCTCCAGGCCATCGCGGAGGGCCTGGTGAAGAATCATCCGGAGGCTGCGCTATTCATTCTCCTGGTGGACGAGCGGCCCGAAGAGGTCACCGAAATGGAATCGTGCGGATTCGGTGAAGTGATCGCGTCGAGCTTCGATCATGCCGCGGACCGCCATATCGCGGTGGCGGAGATTCTCCTGGAGCGGGCCCGGCGCCGGGTGGAACAGGGCGAGGACGTCATTCTGATCCTGGATTCGATCACCCGGCTGGCCCGGGCTTACAACAGCACGGAGCGGGGCACCGGCCGGACGCTCTCCGGCGGGCTCGATGCCACCAGCCTGGAAAAGCCCAAGCGGTTCCTGGGCAGCGCCCGCGCGGTGGACCCGAGCCAGGGCGGCGGATCCCTGACGATTATCGGGACCGCGCTGATCGACACCGGATCCAAGATGGACCAGGTGATCTTCGAGGAGTTCAAGGGGACGGGAAACAGCGAGCTGACCCTGTCGCGGGAGCTGGCCGAGCGCCGGATCTATCCGGCGATCGACCTGAACGCGAGCGGGACCCGCAAGGAAGAACTGCTGCTGGCGCCGGCGGTGCTCGAAGTCTCCCACCTGCTCCGCAGCCGGCTTACCGGCGAAGGGCCGGTGGAGGCGATGTCCCGGCTGCTGACGTTGATGAAGCGAACCGAGTCGAATGCGGAGATTGCCAAACAATTGGCGTGAGAATGATTCATTAGTGATTAGCCATTAGCGATTGGATGAATGGCTGGGGGTCGTTCATTCGCCAGGCACTAATCATCCAATCATCAACACTGAGGATATGCCCAAGGACGACCAGGAACACAGGGACTCGGCAGCAGCGGCCGGCCTCCATTACGTCTCCGATACGATGCCCGGCATTCGCCGCAAGCGAAGCGGGAAATCATTTACTTACCTGGACCCGAGTGGCAAAGCGATCAGGGATCAGGCCGAGCTGACCCGGATCAAGGCCCTGGTGATTCCGCCGGCCTGGAGCGACGTCTGGATCTGTCCTTCGCCCCAGGGCCATATCCAGGTGACCGCGCGCGACGCGCGGGGCCGCAAGCAATACCGCTATCACCCCAAGTATCGCGAGGTGCGGGATGCGACCAAGTTCGACCGCATGCTCGATTTCAGTAACCTGCTTCCCAGGCTGCGCACCCGGGTGGAGCAGGACCTGCTCAAGGAAGGGCTGCCCCGGGACAAGGTCCTCGCCAGCATCGTCCGGTTGCTGGAAAAGAGCCTGATCCGGATCGGCAATGACGAGTACGCGCGGGACAACAAGTCGTACGGGTTGACGACGATGAAACGGCGGCACGTCGAGGTGACGGGCCACACCCTCCGCTTCGATTTTCGGGGCAAGAGCGGCCTGATGCATTCAGTGGCGGTCACCGACCGGCGGGTAGCCCGGATCGTCCAGCACTGCCAGGAATTGCCGGGACAGGAACTGTTCCAGTACCTGGACGACGACGGCAAGCGGCAGACGGTAGATGCCGGCGACATCAACGACTACCTCCGCCGTGCAACCGGCAGCGAAGTCACCGCGAAGGACTTCCGCACCTGGTCCGGCACCATGCTCGCGGCCTTCGAGCTCCGCGCCCTCGGCCCCGGCGCCAGCGAAAAAGAGGCGAAGGCGAACGTGGTGCAGGCCATCGACCGGGTGGCCAAACGGCTGGGCAATACCCGGGCGGTGTGCCGCAAGTATTACATCCATCCCGTGGTGCTCGAGTCTTACCTCGCAGGGTCGGTTCTGCCGGTGTCGCCGCAGCCCAACGAGGGGAAGCGAGATCGGCCGTCAGTCGAGTTGCGCCGGGACGAGCTGGCAGTCCTGGAATACATTCAGAACCGAGTGGCTGAAAGGTCGTGAGCGGAAGGCGAGTTGGTACTGCTAGTCGCACCGGGCGAAACTGGAACACGAAGAACTCGGAGTATCCGAAAATCACGAAGAGTTCTTCGTCTTAACAGACGCATGTTGTTCAAGCCGTTCTTCGTGCGCTTTGTTTTCTTCGTGGTCTTCGTGCTCCAGTTGTCCCGGGCTGAAAGACCAAACACCATCTCGACGAAACGCAGCTACCTCATCGGTCCAGCTTCATCCGCTTCAGCATCGCCTTGAACCGCGGGTCACCGCGCAGGTTGTCCAGCGTCGGCTCGACGTTGAGGTACACCAGCCAGCCCCGCCGGTCTTCCCACACCTTCTCCATCCAGCGAAACACCTCGTCGGTATCCCCCAGCTGGTTGTGCAGCTTCACGAAATCCACCGGCGACACGTAACGCACCTTGGCTCGCTGGTAGAGCTCATCGAGGATCGAGCGCGCCTCGTCCAGCTTTCCTTCCAGCGCCGCAACCCGCCCGATACCGGAGAGCGCGTTGGTGTTGCGGAGATCGGGGCCCGCAGCTTCGCGAAAGGCGGCGCGGGCCTGCGGGTAATTGCCTTTCAGCACCAGCACCTGGCCCAGGATGTAGTGACTCTCATCCTGGGTCGGGTTGGCGAGGATCGCCTTCCGGATGTGGTCGATCGCGGCGTCGGCATCCCGGGCGTAGTAATGGATCCAGCCCAGGCTCCGGCGAATCGAGATGGAAGCGGGATCGAGGATCACCGCCTGGCGACCCTCGGCCAGCGATTCCGCCGTCCGGCCCATCGCCATCAGGTACCAGGCATACCACTGCCGCGCCGATGGGTAGCGGGGATCCAGCTCGATGGCCCGGCGGTATTCGCGGCCCGCCGTCTCCCAGTCCCATTCGTGGATGAACGCGACCCAGGCCAGCGACGCGTGCGCCTCGGCCAGGCTATCGTCGAGCGCCAGCGCCTTCAGCGCCTCTTCCTTGGCGCGGCGGAGGCCCTCGAACACCGGCGCCGCGCTGTAGTCCACGCCGAGCGCGTGGGAATCCGACAGGCCGGTGTAGGCCAGCGCGAACTGGGGATCCTCTTTGATCGCCGCCTCAAACTGCTGGATCGCCTGCTGCACACCTTCGAAGGTCCGCATGTTCCAGAAGAAGCGGCCCTTGAGGTACAGGTTCCACGCGGCGAGGCTCGGGGTATAGCGGCGCGGCTCCGGCGCGCCCAGGTCGCGGAAGAAACTGGTCCGGAGCGTCGCGACGATGGTCGCCGCGATCTCGTCCTGGATGGCGAAGAGATCTTCCGCCTGCCGGTCGTAGCGCTCCGACCAGAGCAGGTTGCCGTCAGTCACCTTGATGAGCTGTGCGGTGATCCGGAGCCGGTCGCCAAAGCGGCGCACCGTGCCTTCCAGCACCGTGGTCGCTCCCAGCTGGTTGCCGATGGACCGGATGTCGAGCGGTTTTCCCTTGTAGGAGAAGGATGACGTGCGGGACACCACGGTCAGGCCCTCGACCTTGGAGAGCGCGTTGATCAATTCGTCGGCGATACCGTCGCTGAAATACTCGTTTTCAGAGTTCTCGCTGGCGTTGACGAACGGCAGCACCGCGATCGTCGTGGTCTCCCGCTCGGGCGGAAGCTCGGTGACCAGGGTGCTGGCGGTCTGACTGACCAGCGCCTTCACGAATTCGCCGACCGTGGCGAAGCGGTGGCCCGGTTCCTTCGCCATCGCGCGCAACAGCGCGTGCTCCACCGGCACCGGCACGTCCGGCACCTCGGCCCGAATCCGCGGCGCCGGCGTGGTAGCGTGGCGCGCCAGCGTGGCCAGCACGTTGGGACCCTGGAACGGCGGATGGCCCGCCAGCATCTCGTACGTCACACAGGCCAGGCTGTACTGGTCGGTCCGGCCATCCAGCTGGGCGCCGCTGCCGGCCTGTTCCGGGCTCATGTAGACCGGCGTGCCGAGGGCAAAACCCGCCCCTGTGAGGTTTTCACCCGTGGTGTTGGCGGCGGTGAGCGCCCGGGCTATCCCGAAGTCGGCCACCACGGGCTGACCCTCGAGCAGCATGATGTTCTCGGGCTTGATGTCGCGATGGATCACTCCCTGGCGGTGGGCATAGTCGAGGCTTTCGCCGACCAGCCGGGTGATGCGGAGCGCCTCTTCCAGCGGAAGCTGGCGGTCGCGGTCCAGCCGGGCGCGGAGGTTTTCGCAGCCCATGTAAGGCATCACGTAGAAGAACAGGCCGCCCTGTTCGCCCGAATCGTAGAGTGGGAGGATGTTGGGATGGGTGAGCCGGGCCGCGAACTTGATCTCGCGCTGAAACCGGGCCGGCTCCGATCTGGCCGAGAGCTCGGGGCGGAGCACCTTGATCGCCACCTGGCGGTCGTGCTTGAGGTCGGTGGCCAGGTAGACCGTGGCCATTCCGCCCCGGCCGATTTCGCTGTCGATCCGGTAGCGGTCGGCGAGGCCCTGGCGCAGTTGCTCGATGGCGTCCATGCCCTGCTACCCGGCCGGGTAGAACTTTCGCCCCTCCGCCCCCATGGCGACCAGGGTCGGGCACGGCGTAAAGCGCTCGCCGTAGGCGCTCACCAGCTCGTTCAGGGTGCGCACCACGCTGGCCGGCCCGAGGTCGTCGATCAGCCGGAGCGGGCCACCCCGAAACGGCGGATACCCGATGCCGAAGATGGCGCCGATGTCCCCGTCGCGCGGGCTCCGCACCACTCCTTCGCCGGCCGCCATGGCCGCTTCGTTCAACATGATGTACACCAGGCGCTGCTCGATGCTGGCCGGTGAATGCTTCTCCTGGGGACGAACTCCCAGCAGGTCATACACCGTCTCGTCGACGCCGGTCTTGTGGCCCTTGTGGTAGTGATAGAACCCGCGGCCGTTTTTCCGGCCCAGCCGCTGGTCGGCGATCATCCTGGCCACCACTTCATTGGGCTTGAGCCGTTCCCCGAACGCGGCGTGCATCACGGCACCCGCCTTGGCCGCCACGTCCAGCCCGACTTCGTCCAGCAGGGCGATCGGTCCCACCGGAAATCCCCAGCGCGTCATGGTGCGGTCGAGCGCCTCGATCGGGGTCCCTTCCGCCAGCAGGTGACCGGCCTCGTTGAGATAGGGAGACAGGATCCGGTTGACCCAGAAGCCGGGATGGTCCCGCACCACGATCACGGTCTTCCCCAGCTTGCGGCCGAAGTCCACCGCGGTAACGATGGTTTCCGCGCTGGAGCGCTCGGTCGGGATCACTTCGAGCAACGGCATCTTCTCCACCGGCGAGAAGAAGTGCATCCCCAGCACCCGGTCCGGCCGCCGGGCGGTCTCCGCGATCTGCCCGATCGGAATGGTGGAGGTATTGGTGGCGACGATGGTCTCGGGAGATGTGACCGCTTCGAGGTCGGCGACCACCGCCTGCTTCACCGCGAGGTCCTCGAACACCGCTTCGATCACCAGGTCCGCCTTCCGAATGGCATACCACTGGTCGGATCCGGAGATGAGCGCCTTCAGCCGGGTGAATTCGGGCCGGGTGATCCGCCGCCGCTGGAGCCGGCCGGCGAGGATGTCGATGGCAGCCTTCAGTCCCTTGCCGACCCGGGGCAGTTCGGTGTCCTTGAGCCCGACCTGCACCTTCGCGGTCACGGCCGCGGTGCCCGCGATCCCGGCGCCCATGAAGCCGGCTCCCACGATGCCCAGAAAATTGATGGTGCGAGCGGTGGCGCTGCCGGGCGGCACGCCGTCGTCTTTCTTGAGCGCGGTCGTGGCGAAGAAGAGCTGGACCAGCTTGCGGGAGACGTCGGTCATCGCGAGCTCGCCGAACTTGCGGTGCTCGAACTCCAGGCCGCGGCGGAATCCGTGCTGCATTCCCATCCTCACGGTTTCCAGCGCCGCGAGCGGCGCGGGATAGTGGCCGCCGGTTTTCTTGAGGACCTGCTTTCGTGCCATGCTGTACACCAGCAGCCGCCCCAGGGGATTGCCGTCGAGCAGGAACCCGACGAACCCGCCCCGCCGCCTGCGATAGGGGAGTCCCCTGGTCGCGGCCCGCTCCGCCGCCTGCAACGCGATTTTCCGGAGAATGCTCGGGGGAACCAGCTCGTCCACGATCCCCAGCCGATAGGCCTTCCCCGCCGGCTCGCTCTTGCCGGCGAGAATGATGTCCAGAGCTGCGCGCACCCCGATCAGCCGGGGCAAGCGCTGGCACCCACCCGCGCCGGGCAGCAGGCCCAGTTGAATCTCCGGCAGCCCCAGCATGGTCTTGGGATGATCGGTCGCGATGCGATAGTCACAGGCCAGCGCCAGCTCCAGCCCGCCGCCCAGGCAGGCGCCGTGAATGGCCGCGACGATCGGCTTGGGAAACTGGTCCACCCGGTCGATCAGGGCCTGGCCATCCCGGGAAAGCGCCTCGGCCTCCGCCTGGGTGGTGAGCTCGGTGAATTCCTCGATATCGGCGCCGGCGATGAAAGTGTCCGGCTTACCGGAGACCAGGATAACCGCGCGCACCGCGCCATCGTTCCTGAGCTGGTCCAGCACCGCGTCAAACTCGGCACGGACCGCCCGGGTGATCTTGTTGACCGGCTCGCCGGGAAGATCCAGCGTGAGGATCGCGATCCCATTCTCGTTGCTGACGGAAAAAGCGGTCATGTGACCAATGGTAAGCAGTAAGCAGTAAGCAGTTAGCGGTAAGCGGGACAGCGAATTGCGCCATGGCAACACACGCGGGACAGTACTCGAAACCAGTCCCGCTAACTTCTAACTTCTAACTGCTTACTTCTTACTGCTTACTTCTTACCTCTCGAGGACGATCGCCATTCCCATCCCGCCCTGGGCGCAGATCGAGATCAAGCCGAACTGGACATCACGCCGCACCATCTCGTTGGCGAGTGTGGTAACCAGCCTGGCGCCGGTAGCGCCGAAGGGGTGCCCGATAGCTATGGAACCACCCATCACGTTGGTCCGTTCCCAGTCCACCTCGCCCACCGGCTCCTTCCGCCCGAGCTTGGCAGCCCATTGCCTGGAAGCCCAGGCCTGGACGTTGGAGAGTACCTGGGCCGCAAAGGCCTCGTGGATCTCGATCAGCCCCAGCTCCTTCCACGTGATACCGGCCCGATCGAGCGCCCTGGGGACCGCGTAGGCCGGTCCCATCAGCAGCTGCCACCCGGGATCCACGGCTGCCGCGGCGTAGCTCCGGATGTAGGCGAGGGGAGTGTATCCCAGCGCCTTGGCCTTTTCCTCGGCCATGAGCAGCACCGCCGAGGCGCCGTCGGTGAGCGGAGACGAGTTGCCGGCCGTGACGCTGCCGTACTTGCGGTCGAATACCGGCTTCAGCTGGGCGAGCGCCTCGAGCGACGTGTCGGTTCGGATACCGTTGTCGCTGGTGATGACCTGCGTCATCTCGGGCCCGCCGAACCAGGGCGCGATCTCCGCGGGAAGCCGTCCGTCCAGGGTCGCGGCGGCCGCACGCTGATGACTCATCAGCGCGATCCGGTCCTGGTCCTCTCGCGCAATGCTGTTTTCCTTCGCCATCTTCTCGGCCGACTGCCCCATGGATTCGCCGGTGGAGGGCTCGGCGATGGCGGGTGAGACCGGGATCAGGTCGCGGGGCCGGATCCGGGCGAAGGTCGCCAGGCGCGCGCCCAGACTCTTTGCCTTGCTGGCGTCGACGAGAATCCGACTCATCCGGCGGGAATGCAGGATCGGAACATCCGAAAGAGATTCTACCCCTCCCGCCAATACGACGTCGGCATTACCGAGGACGATTTGGTCGTGGGCATTGGTGACGGTCTGCCCGCTGGAAGCGCAGGCGCGATTCAGGGTGTAGGCGGGGACCGAACGGGGCAGCTGGGGGAGCAGGCTGACTTCGCGGGCCACGTTGGGCGCGAGCACCGACGGTACCACCTGGCCCCATATCACCTCCTCGATCTCCGCGCCATCGAGACCGGTGCGGAGCAGCAGGTCGCGCGCGGCGTGACGGGCCAGGTCCACGCCGGACACGTCGCGCAGGACGGTCCCGCTCCGTGCGAAGGGGGTGCGTACGCCGGCAATGATGGCCGCCCGGCGGCCGGGAGGAGGTGTCAACATTGGAAACCGCGTGAGACTGGCGAGGGGATCGCTTATCTTTTCCGCTCAGCGACCACGCCGGCCACCGCGCGCCAGCGCTCGGTGTCTACCGGTTCGATCACCTCGCGGCCGTGGACGACTTCCAGCGGCTGGGCCAGGGTGCGGATTTCCCCCATGCGGAGCAGGTGGTCCTCGCTGGAGGGCCCCCACCCGAAAGCGCGCTGGGTGGTAAGATAGGTTTCCATCATCAGGATCCCGCCGGGAGCGACCAGATCCACGATGCGGGACATCGTCTTGCGGTCAAGATAATTGAACATCAGGACCGCATCAAAAACACCGAGCTCCGGCCAGTCGGACTCGAGGTCCACCGCGCGCCAGTCGATCTCCAGCCCTTCGGCCTTGGCGAAGTCACGGGCTGATTCGAGCTTGGTTTCGTCCTTGTCGAGCGCGACCACCTGGGCGCCCCGCATCGCGGCGGCGACACTGTGGCGGCCTTCACCGCAGGCCACGTCCAGCACCCGAGCCCCTTTGCGAACGAGGTATTCGTGCCAGGTGAACCAGGTGCTGGGCAGCGGGAGACGGGAGACGGGAGAAGGGGGCACGGATCGATAACCTCACGCCGCGCCGGTTTGGCGGAGCTGACGGCGGAGCCGGCAGATCTGCTGGTGATCGGCGGCGGCATTACCGGGACGGCAATTGCCCGGGATGCGGCCATGCGCGGCCTTCGCACCATCCTGGTCGACCAGCATGACCTGGGATGGGGCACCAGCTCGCGTTCCAGCCGGTTGATTCATGGCGGACTCAGGTACCTGGAGCAGGGAAACCTCCGTCTGGTGTTCGAGGGGAGCCGGGAGCGCCGGACGCTGCTCGATATCGCCCCCCACCTGGTGCGGCCCCTCCCGTTCCTTTTTCCGGTCCACCGCCGGGGCCGCCTGTTTTTCTGGCGGCTGGCCATCGGCATGTGGCTGTACGACTTGCTTGCGCTGTTCCGGAATGTGCGGTGGCACCGGATGTTGGGCAAGCGGGGGGTGCTCCGCAGCGAGCCGCTGCTCCGCTCCATGGACCTGGTGGGCGGCGCGAGATATTACGATGCCCAGTGCGATGACGCCAGACTGGTCGTGGCGACCGCGCGCGGGGCGATCGCCGCCGGGGCCCGGGTAGCCAATTATATGCGGGTGGAGCGGTTGGAAGTGGTGGATGCCCGGGTTCGCGGCGCCCGGGTGGAGGACCGGCTCACCGGGGAGAAGGGCCTCATCCGGGCCATGACGGTGGTCAATGCGACCGGGCCCTGGTGCGACCGGATCCGGCGAATGGAGTATCCCCACGCGGTCCCCCTGCTCCGCCCCACCAAGGGAGCCCACGTCGTGGTCCCCCGCACCCGGCTGGGCCACAACGAGGCCATCACCATCACCAGCCCCATCGACCAGCGCATCATGTTCATCCTGCCCTGGGGCGACCTGTCCATCATCGGCACCACCGACACCGACAGCGCCGCGTCACCCGAAGGGGTCCAGGCCAACCCCGAGGACGTGAACTACCTGCTCCGCTCGGCCAACGCCTACTTCCCCAACGCCAGGCTCACCGAGACCGACGTGCTGTCCACCTTTGCCGGCCTTCGTCCCCTGCTGGCCCCGCCCGACCAGCGGAGCGCTTCCCAGGTTTCCCGGGAGCACCGGATCGTCCAGGGCCCCAGCGGGATGTGGACCATCGCGGGCGGCAAGTTGACCACCCACCGGCTGATGGCGGAACAAATGGTGAACGCCGTGGCGCTTGAGCTGCGGAAGACCTTCGGCCGCATAGAGGCGGACCCCTGCCGCACCGCGGTCGAACCCCTCCCCGGCGGAGAAGCCCGGGATCTCGCCACGTTCCGGCGGGCGGGCGTGGAGCTGGGCCTGGGCGAGCGGACCGTCGAGCACCTGCTTTCCCACTATGGGACCGAGGTCGCGGCGATCTACAATCTGGCCAGGGAAGATCGGGAGCTGCTGAAACCGCTGCACGCCGAGCATCCCGCGATCAGGGCTGAAGTGGTTCACGTGTGCCGGAGGGAACTGGCCCAGACCCTGGAGGATGTCCTGGTCCGGCGGGTTCACATTTACTATGAGACCAGGGACCACGGCAGTTCGATCGTGGGGGAAGTGGCCGACCTCATGGCGTCGGAGCTGGGATGGAACGAGACGGAGAAACAGCGGCGGGCGGATCGCTATGAGGCGTCCGCCCGCAAGGCCAATCGAGGAGTTGAAGACACTAGTGGAACCTGATCAGGAAAGCCTCCAGTCGTAACTACTCTACCACGACGATTCCGCTCATGCCAGCGTGCAGGTTGCAGTCATAGTGGTAGGTCCCCGGGGAGCCGAAGAAAGCGGGCCCGAAGGTGAACGGAGCGGAGATCGAACCGCTGATCCCCTGGAACAGCGGACTGCCCTGCGGAATGATGTTGTGATCGGCGGCGCCGGGCTGCCAGATCCAGCGTACCCCCTCGCCCACCGATACGGTATCCACCGAAGGAGCCGCACTGCCGTTGGACCCGCTCAGGAAGAAGTTGTTCTTCACCAGCACATCTTTGACGAACGTGACCGAGTGCGCGGTAAAGAGTACCGTGTCGTTGCCGGCGCTCACCGCCCGGATCACCAGTGCCTCCGCCGATCCGCCGACCGTGAGTGTGGTTGCCGCCAGTCCGCCGGCGTCGGTCAAGGTGGATGGGGTGACACTGCCGCTCCCGCTGGCCAGGGACCAGGCGACCGGCGATCCGGCAAGGACATTGGCGAACTGATCCGTGACCTGGACCTTGAGCGGGAACTGCGCGGCGGTATTGACCAGCGCGGCCTGATTGTCTCCGCTGGAAATGCCGAGATTCGCCGGTGGGCCCGCCGCGATGGTGACGGCAAAGACAGTGTTGGCGCTACCCAGCGAAGCCTTGGCGGTCTGCGATCCCGCCTGGGTTCCCGCTGTCATCCTGGTAGCGGCACGGCCCTGGGCATCGGTGACGGTGCTGGTCGGGCTCAGGCTGACTCCCTGGGCCAGGCTGGTCCAGCTTACGGTGACACCCGCCTTGGCGCTGCCATCCTGGGTAACCACGACCCGGAATGAATCCGTCAGCGCCTGGCCAACGGTTCCGCTCTGGCCGTTGCCATTGTTTCCGGTCGCCTTGGCGATGACCGGATCGCCTGACCCCGGACCGCCACCGCCATCGCCGCCACCACCTCCGCAGGCAGCGAAAACGACGAGGCCACCCGCCAGGATCCCGATCGCGGCGAGCTGGCGCTGGAACATGTCAGTACGACTTGACGTTGAAAATCACCGGGGGGAACGGGAAGGCGGCGGCGCTCACGGTGGCCGGGCCCTTGGTGCTGCCGAAATGAAGGAAGGAGAAAGACGTGCCGCGGGTATCGGTGGTATCGCTCATAATATCGAACGCGACATCTCCGCTCAGGATCTGCCAGTTCACCGGTATGTCCGGCACCGCATTGCCGTACTGGTCGGTGACGCCCACCATCAGCACAAGGAACGTGGTCGCGGAGTCCCCGTCTCCCCGAACCGCCCGGAATTCGTGGGGGTCGTCGTGGAGGATCACCAGGTTGAAGTAGACCGATTTTCTGTTGAGCGTGGCGTGGACGGTCTGGATAGCGGCCTTGGTCCCCGCGGAGTAGCGGGTTGTCGCGACTCCATTGAGGTCACTCTTGGCGAGCACCGAATCAACTGAGCCACCAGGGTAGTCCGCGTGCCATTCCACGAACATACCCTGGATCGGTCGGCTTCCATTCATGACTCGGACCACGAGGGGCAGGGCCAACTGCTTGCCGGCGATTCCCTGCTGAAAGTCGCCGCCGTTCTTTACCGCCTCCAGGTGGACGGCCGTGTCGAGGACGCCTCCAACCGTGTCCGGCGGTGGAGGAGGCCGGTTGCCGGTAGCGTGTTCCTCCGCTCCGCAGGCCCCGAGCAGCACGCAAAGCAAGACAGCGCGTTTCACCTGGCCTTCTCCTCGCAGGTTACTGCACCACGATGGTTCCGGTCATCAGGTTACCGTGGACCAGGCAATCGTAATTGTACGTGCCCGGGGTGTTGAACACGACCGTGTATGTAAGACCAACGCCGATAGCGCTGTTGGCGAAGTTTTGCGGGCCCAGTGATTCGACACCATGCGACCCGCTGACCCAGGTCCACTGGACCGCTCCACCGGCAGCCACCGTATCGATGGCGGGATTCGAGGTCCCGTTAGTACCGCTGGTGAAGAAATTGCTGCCGACCGAAACCGGAACCGGCGGCGGGCTTGCCGTCAGATTGAATGTCTGGGGCGACCCGCTCAGGCTGCCCGACGTCGCCGTTATGACGATGGCTCCGGCCGTACCCCCGATCGTCACCGTGCTGCTGGAAACTCCGCTCCCGTCGGTGTTGCCGTTGACCGGCAGCAGGCTCGCGGTACCGGTAGTCACGGCCCAGTCGACGGCAACATTCGGAACCCCATTGCCGAACTGATCGACGGCCGTGACGCTGACCGGCTCGGCCAGCACGGTGTTGATGACGCCGGTCTGGAGGTCGCCCCCGCTCTTCTGCAGATCGGTCGCTGCGCCTGCGTTGGCTGTCGCATTGAAGGTGAGCGGGGAGCCGGTGGATCCGCTGGCAGTCGCGACCGCCGTCTGGGCTCCGGACACATGGCCCAGGGTGAGCGTGCTGCAAGCGGTGCCGTCGGCCGCCGTATTGGTGGTGACCGCGCTCATGCTTCCACCGCTCGGGGTCGACCAGGTCACGGCGACGCCGGATTTGGCGACCCCGTCTTCGGTCGCGAGAACGCAGAAGGGATTGGTAAGGGCTACACCCACGGTGCCGGTCTGATTGTCTCCACTGGTCGCGGCCTTGGCGAGCACCTTCACTGGGTTATTGCCACCGCCGCCGCCATCACCACCACCGCACGCCGCAAGGACAACCACCAGAAAAACCGGAGCAAGGCGTTGTAGACGCATGAGAAAAGACTCCTCTGAGAATCTCAGGTTAAGACCGAAAGGTTCAGAATTGAGAATATCACTCTTCAACCAACCTGCAAGGTGGAACGGAAGGACGGCCGGCCTCAGGGCGTAGCGGTGACCTGGAAGACGACGTTGAGAGCGCTCTGATTCCCTGGAAGCCTGGCCTGAACCTGGATCGGTCCGGGTGTCGCACCAAGATTGATGCTGGCGGTGACCAGGCCATCGGTATCCGTGATCGTCGTGGCGGTCGCCACCGTCGCATCTCCCGAGAGAACCAGCCACTCCACCGTGGCGCCGGGAAACGCGTTGTCGAATTCATCACCCACCCTGGCAACCAGCGGTTCGTCCAGCGCGCTGTTGACCGGGCCACTCTGACCATCCCCGCTGGAGATCGCCATCGTGAAGGGAAAATTGGGGACGGCCGTCGCGCTGAACGTTACGGTGGAGCCCGTCTGGCCCGCCAACTGCACCCTCGACTGGTACGACCCGGCGTGGATGCCCAGGGTCCAACGGGTGATCGCGATTCCGTCCGGCCCGGTGATGCTGGTGGGCGGGCTGAACCGCCCCTGTCCCGAGTCGGCCAGCCACTCCACGCCCTGCGCCCCCAACGGGACCCCGTCCCGGGTCACCAGGACCCGAAGCGGCTGGGGCAGGGTGTGCCCCGTGGTCCATGATTGGGAATCGCCGGCGGACGTCGGAGCCTTGGCCAGGGATACCACCCCATCCGGCGCGGCGGACTTGTCTCCGCTGCAACCCAGCCCCAAACCCACCGCCAGCAGAACACCGAAGAACTGGACTCGCATGCAAGGCTCCGATACGGATGGCCCATCATTGACGTCTCATTTCAAACCATCCGCACCGTCCCCCCGCCACCCCGGCCCCAGTCCACCCCGGCCGACTCACCTAACCGCGCTGCTGTCATTATCTTGCTTCGGTTCGCTGTCCTTGTTTTCCGCTGGGCCGGAGCAGTGTCTTGGATCCCAACATATTTGAGACCGCAAACGCCGGGTTCGCCCAGGCGATGTATGAAGAGTATCTGCGCGACCCCCAGGCGGTGAGCCCGGAGTGGCGCCGCCTGTTCGAGGGCGGAGTCGCGGGCGCAGCCCCTGCCGTCTCCGGCAACGGAAGCCAACCGGCTGCGACCCTCCCCGCGGCGCCTCCGCCCGCCGTCGAAGCCTCCGCCTCGGCTCAATCAAATACCGTCCCCATCAAGGGACCCGCCGCCCGCCTGGTGGCGAACATGAACGAGAGCCTGAAGGTCCCGACCGCGACGACCTTCAGGGAGCTGCCGGTGGCGGTACTGGAATCCCGTCGCAAGGCGTTGAACGAGGCGATCAAGGCGGCGGGCCGGGCCGAGAAGGTCTCCTTCACCCATCTCATCGGGTACGCGCTGGCACTGGCGGCCGGCAAGCACCCGGTGATGGGCACCAGCTACCAGGAAGCGGACGGACAACCGGTCCGGATTATTCCCGACCAGGTGAATCTCGGCTTGGCAGTAGACGTGGAGCGGAAGGATGGCAGCCGGGGGCTGGTGGTGCCGGTGATTCGGGGCGCCGACCGGATGGACTTCGCCGAATTCCATCGGACCTACGAGGAACTGGTCGACAAGGCGCGCGGCAACAAGCTCATGCCGGACGCCTTTGCCGGCGCGACCATGTCGCTGACCAATCCGGGAGGTCTGGGCACGGTGGCCTCGGTCCCCCGGCTGATGCCGGGCCAGGGCAGCATCATCGCGGTGGGCGCGATCGGCCTGCCGGCAGAGTTCGCCAAGGCGAGCGCGGAGCGCCTGCGGGAACTGGGAATCGTCAAGATCATGACGATCACCAGCACCTATGATCACCGGGTTATCCAGGGAGCCGAGTCGGGCGAATTTCTCCGCACCCTCGACGGCCTGCTGCAGGGGAACGACGGATTCTACCAGGCGGTGTTTACCAGCTTCGGACTGGCAGCTCCGGCAGCCGACGCAGCCCCGGCGGTGATGGCCCGGCCCACGGCCGCAGCCGATCGGGTGGAACGGCGCTCGACCGAAAACCTGGCCCACGTCGCCGCGGCGATGGCGCTGGTCAAGGCCCATCGGACCTTCGGGCACCTGGCGGCGCACCTCGACCCGCTGGGCAGCGAGCCGATCGGCGACCCGGCGCTGGATCCCGACCGGCTCGGGCTCACCCCGGAAATCATGGCGACGATTCCCGCCTCGGTGCTCCGGGTTTTCTGCCAGGGCGAGACGCTGGCCGAAGCCTATCCCAACCTTCGCGCGATCTACTGCGGCACCATCGCGTATGAGGTCGAGCACATCTCCAGCCACGCCGTCAGAGTCTGGCTCCGCGAGATGATCGAAACCGGGGCGCATCGCACCCCGCTTGCGCCGGACGCAAAGAAGAAGCTGCTGGCCCGGCTCACCCAGGTCGAGGTATTCGAGCGCTTCCTCCACAAGGCCTACCTGGGCCAGAAGCGGTTCTCGATCGAAGGACTGGACGTCATGGTGCCGATGCTCGATCTCACGATCGAGTCGGCAGCGGAATCCGGGGCCCGGGAGGTCGTGCTGGGAATGGCTCACCGGGGCCGGCTCAACGTGCTGGTCCACGTGGTCGGGAAACCGGAGCAGTCGATCATCGCGGAATTTGAAGGCAGCCGGGCCGCGGCGGACAGCGACGATCCGCACGACAGCACCGGGGACGTGAAGTATCACCACGGTGCTCATGGCGCCTACCACACCACCACCGGCCGCGCGGTCACCGTCACCCTGGTTCCCAACCCCAGCCATCTCGAGTTCGTGGGACCGGTCGTGGACGGCAGGGCCCGGGCCATCCAGACCCAGCGGCGGGGCCGCGAAGCGATTCACGACGCGAGCGTCGCGCTGCCGGTGGTGATTCATGGCGACGCCGCCTTTGCCGGCCAGGGCGTTGTGCAGGAGATGCTGAACCTGGGCTCGCTCGACGGCTACCGCACCGGCGGGACGTATCATCTCATCGCCAACAACCAGGTGGGCTTCACCACGGACACCCGGGATGCGCGCTCGACCCGGCACGCCAGCGACCTGGCCAAGGGCTTCGATATTCCGATCATCCACGTGAACGCCGATGACCCCGAGGCCTGCCTCGCCGCGGTGCGGCTGGCGATGGCATTCCGGGAAAAATTCCACGAGGACCCGATCATCGACCTGGTGGGTTATCGCCGGCACGGGCACAACGAGGCGGACGAGCCGACCTACACCCAGCCGCAGATGTATTCCCGGATCAAGGATCACCGCACCGTGCGCGACCTGTACGCCGCGGCGCTGGCGGGAGAGGGCGTCGTAGCGGTGGAAGAAGCCCAGGCGATGTACGATGCCGAATACCAGCGGCTGGTCGATATCCAGCAGTCGTTCAAGGCCACCCTGGCCCAGGGCGGGCCACCCGACTCGCCCAAGCCGCAACGTTCAACCACCGGGATGGACGGGGAGACGGCGGTTCCCGCGGAGTTGCTCCGCGCGCTCAACGACCAGCTGCTGACCTGGCCCGAGGGATTCACCGTCAATCCGAAACTGGCTCGGCAGCTGGAGCGCCGGCGCGGCGCCCTGGGTGCGGAGGGCGGCATTGACTGGGCCCACGCCGAAGCGCTCGCCTTTGCCTCGCTGGTCAACGAAGGTATCCCGATCCGGCTCACCGGGCAGGACACCGAGCGGGGCACCTTCAGCCAGCGGCACCTGGTGCTGCACGATGTGAATACCGGCGCCACCGTCACCCCGATGAAGCAGCTGCCGGGAGCCATGGCGCCGTTCGAGGTCTACAACAGCCCGCTGTCCGAGCTGGCGCCGCTGGGCTATGAGTACGGCTACAGCGCGGCGGCTCCCGAGGCACTGGTGCTGTGGGAGGCACAGTTCGGCGATTTCATCAACGGGGCCCAGGTCATCGTCGACCAGTTCCTCACCTCGGGCCTCGCCAAGTGGGGACTGACCACGCGGCTCACCCTGCTCCTGCCCCACGGGTACGAAGGCCAGGGACCGGAGCATTCCAGTGCGCGGCTCGAGCGCTTCCTGCAGCTCGCGGCCGAGGGGAACATTCGGGTCGCCAACTGCACCACGCCGGCCCAGTACTTCCACCTGCTCCGACGCCAGGCCCGGGTGGGGCGTCAGCGCCCGCTCATCGTCATGACCCCGAAGAGCCTGCTCCGACTGCCCCAGGCCAGCTCGCGGATCGAGGATCTGGCCTCCGGCGGATTCCAGCCGGTCATCGATGATCCGGTGGCGGCAGCCACGGCGGGTGATATCACCCGGGTTGTGGTGTGCAGCGGGAAGATTTTCTACGAGCTCCTGGCCGAAGCCGAAAAGCTCGGCGGCAATCGTCCTGGCATCGTTCGGCTGGAACAGTTGTACACCTTCCCGGCCCCCGAAATGCGCCACACCCTGGAGCGTTACACCGGACTCAAGGAACTGGTCTGGGTCCAGGAAGAGCCGCGCAACATGGGCGCCTGGCATTTCGTGGAAGAGAAGCTCAAGGACGTGTTGCCGGCGGGGGTGAAGCTCCGCTACAGCGGGCGTCCCGAGCGGGCCAGCCCGGCGGAAGGGTACCTCGCGGCGCATACGGAGGAACAGAAGCGGATCATCAAAGAAGCGCTGGAGGGACCGGTGCCGAGGGTGAGTGGAAAGGCAACGGTAAGACGGTAAAGCGGTAAAGACGGTAAGAACGATGAAGGGCGAGCTTCTCAATGAAGCCCGCCCTTTGGTTTACCGTCCTACCGTCCCTACCGTCTTACCGCCTATGCGTCCAGCAACGGTCTCTCGGACGCCTGCCTGGCCAGATCCTTGAGCGGATCGGAGAGATGGTCGCCGTAGTGGAGCAGGTAGACCCCGCGGGAGCGCTGCTGCAGCAGGAAGGCGAGGAGGGGTGAGTCGGCCTTCGCCGCGTTGCAGGGGATGCAGGCGAGGACCAGGTTGTCGGGCCGATCGTAGGCCGTCTGGCCGCGCCGAGGACGCACGTGGTCCAGGGTCATGACATCGGGTGAGGTGGTCTTGCCGCAATAGGCGCACACTGGGCCATGAAGGCCAAGGAGCCATTCGCGATGCGACTGGAGGGACCGCCCGGGAGACCGCTGAAACGAGGAAGCAGAGACTTGCGGGTGACGCTTTCTGGAGGATCTTCTACGCACAAAAACTCATATGGGAGTTAGACTTGGGAGCTTGGGGACCATCCCCAAGCTCCCGGGAACGCCTTAAATGTAAATGGTTGCAACGTTTTTGGATACTACCTGCCCCTGCCACCTCCGCCTCCCCGTCCGCCTCCCCCGCCACCGCCCCTGCCCATCCGATCATCCGGTTTGCGGGTCTTGGCCAGTTGCTCGGCCTCCTGGGCGGCCTTCCGGATCATCTGCTCCGGCGTCATCGGCTTGGAAATCTGCCGAACCGCTCCGGGGACGAAACTGGTCTTCCCGTCCTTGGTTTCGACATTGAGGGGGCGCGACGCGACCAGGTCGTAGCAGCCCAACACCTTGTCGCCGAAGCTGGTGGCCGCCTCGTACTTGTTGAGCAGCGCTTCACGGCTAGCCACGCCATCCAGCAGGATGGGGGCCTTTCCGTCGTAGGTCTTGGGCTGGCTCAGGAAGGCGCACTTGGCACCCCGGAGCGTGGGCCCCGGCCTGACCTCCTGGCCGGCGACCTCCCGGGCCCAACGCAACGCCTCCCGTTCCGCGGGGGAGAGCGGTGCTTCCTTCGGTACATCGGCCCCGGCGCGGGGGTCAGGACCCTTCTTGCG
>DASYPP010000022.1:0-4232 GCA_036006525.1 Gemmatimonadales bacterium | reverse complement strand
CTTCGACGAAGCGGGTGGCATGCAGCTGGTCATCCACTCCCCATTCGGGAGCCGGGTGAACAAGGCGTGGGGCCTGGCGCTGAGGAAGCGTTTCTGCCGCTCATTCAATTTCGAATTGCAGGCCGCCGCAACCGATGAATCGCTGCTGCTCTCGCTGGGTCCCCAGCATTCTTTCCCGCTGGAAGACGTGTTTCGCTTCCTCCATCCCAATACAGTGAAGGACATCCTGGTCCAGGCGCTGCTCGACGCCCCGGTGTTCGGCACCCGGTGGCGCTGGAACGCGAACATCTCGCTCGCCGTACCGCGCAACCGGGGCGGGTCGAAGATTCCACCCCAGATCCAGCGGATGATGTCGGAGGACCTGCTGGCGGCGGTGTTCCCCGACGCGGCGGCCTGCCTCGAGAACATCCCCGGCGACCGGGAGATTCCCGATCACCCGCTCGCCCGGCAGACCATCGACGACTGTCTCCATGAGGCGATGGATATCGATCGGCTGGTGGCACTGCTGGAGCGAATCCATCGCGGCGAGCTGACCCTGATCGCGCGGGACCTGCCGGAGCCGTCGCCACTGGCGCACGAGATCCTGAACGCCAAGCCCTACGCCTTCCTGGACGACGCACCGCTGGAAGAGCGCCGCACCCAGGCGGTCATCACCCGGCGCGCCCTGGACCCCTCTTCGGCCGCCGACCTGGGCGCCCTCGACCAGGCCGCGATCGACCGGGTGCGCGAAGAAGCGTGGCCGGATCCGCGGGATGCGGATGAGATGCATGATGCTCTCTCGGTGGCGGGATACTTCCTGGATTCTGAAACGTGGGACAGTGGGACAGTGGGCAAGTGGGTAGGCGAGGAAACCCGGCCGTCGTGGAGTGGCTTTCTCGAGGAACTGTTGAAGACCAGACGGGCAGTCAGGTTGGATGTAGCTGAACCCGCGAAGACATACTGGGTTGCCGCAGAACGATTGTCGGAGATCCAGAATGTTCACGGAGACCAGAAATCTGCCGATCGGCCTGTCGCAATACGCGAGCTGCTCCGGGGAAGGATGGAAATAATCGGCCCCACGACAGCAGCGGAACTCGCCGAATCACTGGGTGTTGCCGAGTCGGACACCGACGTCGCATTGACCGAGCTGGAGCGCGAAGGCGTCGTGTTGCGTGGCTCCTTCACACCACACCCGACCACGGCCGCCTACCCAGTGTCCCACTTACCCACCGCCCCACTGGAATGGTGCGATCGCCGGCTCCTCGCCCGGATTCATCGCTACACCCTCAACCGGCTCCGCTCCGAGATCGCCCCGGTCAGCGCCAGCGAGTTCATGCGGTTCCTCCTGAGCTGGCAGCGGCTGGATCCGGACACCAGGATGCGCGGTCTCGAAGGACTGGCCGCGGTGCTGACTCAGCTCGATGGTGTCGAGTCCCCAGCCGCGGCATGGGAGACCGACGTGCTCGCGGCCCGCTGTGAGGACTACGACCCCATGCAGCTGGATACCCTGTGCCTGACCGGGCGGGTGATGTGGGGCCGGTTGAGCAAAGCCGGCCTTTCCACCGGTGGCCGCCCGATTCGATCCACGCCCATCGCCCTGTTCCAGCGACCGAACGCGGCGCACTGGCTGGCCCTGAGCGAATCGCCGGAGGAATCCGAGCAGCAATCATTGTCGTCCTATGGCCAGGCGGTGCTGGACCAGCTGCGGCAACGCGGGGCCTCGTTCTTCCACGACCTGGTCCAGGCCGCCGGGCTGCTCCCCACCCAGGTCGAACAGGCACTGGGCGAGCTGGCCGCGTTGGGGCTCATCACCTCCGATAGCTTCGCGGGGCTCCGGGCCCTGCTGGTGCCGTCCGCGATGCGCAAGCCGTTCGGCAGCAGCACGAGGCGGCACCGGATGGCGGCGGTCGGGGTGGAGAGCGCGGGGCGGTGGTCGTTGCTGCGGGCACCGCATCAGCCCTCTCCCCCTGACCCCCTCTCCCGGAACGGCCGAGGAGGAACCGAGCAATCTGTCGAGACTCTCGCGTGGACCCTGCTCCGCCGCTATGGCGTGGTGTTCAAGCGGGTGCTGGCGCGGGAGTCGCTCAGCGTCGGCTGGCGCCAGTTGGCGATGAGCTACCGCCGGCTGGAGGCGCGGGGCGAGATTCGCGGCGGCCGGTTTGTCAACGGAATGTCGGGCGAGCAGTTCGCCCTGCCGGAAGCGGTGGGCCAGCTCCGCGCGATCCGCCGGGAAGGACCCCGGGGTCAGTTGATTTCGATCAGCGCGGCCGATCCGCTCAACCTGGTTGGCGTGGTCACCCCGGGGGAGCGGGTACCCGCGCTCCGGCGGAACCGGATTGTCTTCGAGGACGGCGTGCCGCTGGCGGCCCTGGAGAGCGGGACCATCCGCCAGCTGGTGGAATATCCGAGTGAGCGGGGAAACGAGATCGAGCGGGCGCTGGTGAGGCGGCGGACGATAGCCGCCCCACCCAAAAGCGAAACCGCAGCAGGATGACTTACGGCGCCCTGGTGCCTTCCTGGCGAAGATTGACCAACGTGTCCGCGCCGCTGCTGTAGTGAGCCACCGTAGCACCCATGAGCTTACCTGACTCCAGGCGCATGACGTTGTGGGTCCAGACCTGGACGCCTTTGCGAAGCGCGCTCTCGTAGGGACCCGCCTCCGCCACCACGCTGTCACCCGCCATGGGGCTGACGCGAAGGGCAATCGGGTCCCGGCCGGGGAACGTCATGGTCCACCCGCTGGTATCGGCCGTGGCATTCAGCTCGTAGGTCAGTATGACGCTGTCGCTGCCTTCCCGCCTGGTTTGCATTGTCCACTTCCCGGCCATGTCCGCCATGGTGGCTGCTGGAGGGGTCATCATCGCCGAGCTGTCGGCAGCGGGGGGCTGATCCTTCTTGGCGCAGGCAGCGAGCACTGCGGCACAGCTGAGAACCATCAGGCGGCGCATTGTTCCTCCATGCTGGGGACAACCAGGACGAGTGAGGGGCGGCTATCATACCTCCCGGGACCTGAGACTGCAAGTGCGTGCGCTGCCATTGTTGCCGCCTTTGGTTCAGGGACGAAGCCCGACGCGGCTACCAGCTCGACGCACGCACCCCAACCACACCCGCCTGGGAAATCTCCCATTATCTTCGGAGCATGCGTACACCCTTCTTCTATCGGGAAACCGACCAGATCAGGATCACCGTCCGCCCGGCTTTCCTGGCGGACCAGTCCAATCCTGCCAGCGATCAGTACGTCTTCGCCTACTTCGTCCGCATTGAAAACGTCCGCAACGATACGGTTCAGCTGATGAGCCGGCGCTGGCTGATCCAGGATTCCACCGGGGAGGAGTCGGAAGTGGTGGGCGATGGCGTGGTGGGACAGCAACCGGTGCTCGGCCCCGGGAGCACTCATGAGTACCAGAGTTTCTGCGTCCTCAAGTCACCCCGGGGATCCATGGAAGGGCAGTATCACTTCGTTCTCAGTGATGGGAAGCCACTGGTCGCGCAGATCCCCAAGTTCCTGCTCGACGCGGGGGTGGGGAGCGGATGGCATTGAAAGGACGGCCGAGCGGCCGGCTCGTGTTAGGGTGCGTGCGTCTCCATCGGTGGCCCTGCTCGTTCAGGGACGCTTTACCGCAGAGGCGCACAGAGCAAACTGCGAGGATCGCCGAGGACTGCTAGGTAATAGTTCTTGTCATGTCAATCTCGTACCCGCCAATTGGGAAGTCGTCCACTATTCGCTTGATCCCGTCCTTCAAGTGTCTTACATGGAAGTTGATAAGTAGACCTACCCGCTTGCCGCTCAGGCGCAAGTGAGAGAGAAGCTGGGATTCGTGAACAGGAAGAATCGATTCCCGTGCTTTGATCTCCACGATTACTTCGTTCTCAACAAGCAAATCAAGCCGGTAGCCTAGTTCCAGGTGTATTTCATCGTAAATTAGAGGCAGACCCAACTGCGATATGACACTAAGGCCACGCCTTTGCAATTCGTACTTGAGACATGCCTCATAAGAGCTCTCAAGGACTCCGGGGCCCAGTTTCGAATGAACCCGCATCGCCGCCCCGATCACCTGCTGGGTCAATGAATTAATGTGCATTCTTGTGACAGGTTGTCCTCGGCGCTCCTAGCAGTTGCTCTGTGCGCCTCGGCGGTAAAGCGCATCGAAGCTCGACCAATGTACCAGCCAGACGCACGCACCCGGTACCCAAATCCCGCAGCCCGTACCCGGAAACCGCGCTGTGCGCCCCCACCCCGAAACCACGTACCG